>JBBQIB010000155.1:0-10179 GCA_038324515.1 Burkholderiales bacterium | reverse complement strand
TCTTCAGAGAGCGAACTCCGAAGGCAACGGAAAGGGTCGTCCGCGCTGCACCCTGCGCGTTCGGTTGGGTCGTCATCGGCTCGGTGCCGCCGTCGTGTTGTTGTCGAGGCAGCGTGTGCTGCTTCATCTCGTGATGTGGTGCAAAACGTCGGGCTGCACCACTGCGGTGGTGCAGCGCACCCTGCGCGCGCCTTTTCGAGTGCCAGCCACCGCTACCGCCGCAGCCGACAGCGCCGGCTTGATGGCGCCAGCGCCAGCCGGCCCGCTTTTTCGCGGGTGCCTGGCCTTGCCGCGCCGTGCGTACACACACTCGGCGCGGAAGGCGTAGAGCCGTCCGTCGACGAGCGCGGCAACGGCCTTCGCGCACAGGTGCCTGAGGTGGATCAGGCTTTCGGCCACGTGCCGGTCCCGATCGGCGCCTACGTCATGGGCCAGGCGCCGCGCGCCGTCGAACGCCGCGAAGATCGCGGGGATGGGCTTTTCAGCCACATCACGCATCTGTGCGCGGGTACGGTGACCGACTTCGCTGGCCCATCCTTGGAAGGACAGTTCTGGCAGAACTTTTACATGGGCTTGACAGCGACGTTTTCGGACTCGTGTACCGACGCGCGAATTCGCTGACCATAGACAGCGCCGATATGAATCAGCTCCTTATCGCCGGCCAGGTGCATAAACACCAAGTGGTTGAATACCCACCCAACCCATCTTCAATCAGTACCACCCCTGCAGCAAGGGGAGCGCGGTTTCCATCCCATTGCATCTCACTAGGAAGCAGCACGAGTTCCCTCGGGTTCACTGGACTCGCGGCTCGATTCGAACGGTCGGCCTGGTTCACAGCAACGAACCAAACAGCGAGCCTTATGTTCGTCAGCGACAGCGACAACGGTTGCCGACTGACGTTGTCCGCTTGACTTGGCTTCCAAGCCTTGGCTGGGTTGGAAGCAGAAGCGGCCGCACGTCCGCACCTACACGTCGATCGTCGCGTTGGCAGGTTGCGCTCGTGCAACCGCGCGAGCGGCCGTTGCCCGGCTGTGAGCCTGCGAATGCAAACGAATCACAGTCACGTTCGAATTTTGCTCGCCGACACGCCCGCCGTGTCGAGGCTCTGCGCGTCTTGTCCGCAGAGCAGCCGCAACGGTTCTGGCGTGTCTGGCAACTCTACTTTCGGGGATGGGTCAGCGAAGTCGATCACCGTACCCAGGCATAGATGCGCGATGTGACTGAAGAGCTCACCCCCGCCGTCTTCGCGGTGTTCGAAGGCGCGACGGCTGGCGCTGACGCGATCAAGCAGGTGCTATCCGCGGCGGTAGTGGCGGCCAGCGCCTGATGAGGTACGCGCAGGGATGGCTGCACCACCGCAGTGGTGCAGCCATCCCTTTTGCACCACATCACAAGATGAAGCAGCACACGCTGCCTCGACAACAACACGACGGCGGCACCGAGCCGATGACGACCCAACCGAACGCGCAGGGTGCAGCGCGGACGACCCTTTCCTGCTGGCTTCGGAGTTCGCTGTTTGAAGGCGAGCCCGCTGCCTTCCGTTTACCAACGCGATCGTTCACCAATCCAACACACAGGAGGTCCATATGGGCGGAGAAGACTGACGACTGACGTCCTATCCCGAATTAGCCTCCGAGCCCCGGCCCGCTTGGGAACAGAAACGGCCCCCTTTTGACTCCATTCCGCACCACGCTTGTGGTGCGGAGTGGCACTTCGCATCGCATCACATGGTGATGTCCGCGTCGTCGCCAGCCCTTGCTGTTGGCGAGGTCGCCAAAGATCGTCAAACACCCAACCCACTGCAAAAGGAAATCTATGGCCAAGCGCAAGCCTGTCGTGATCGATGGCACCGTTGTAGATATCCCGGTGATGACCACGCTCGCGGACATCGTGCCGCGGGAGGTGGACTCGGTGAACACCCACGACGGACGCCTCATCAAGCGCCAGGACTTCGCGCGAGTACCTGTGCCCGAGGGCTTCGAGACCAATTTGTCGCCGATCAATCGGGGCGGGCACCAAGGCTGAGGGCCGCATCAGGCACTTTCACCCGCAGGAGGCACGATGGCACTAGCAGAAACGATAGCCGACCTGGAGGCATTTGCGCGCGAGGGGCACTTTGGGGCCGCGCTCACGCCAAGGGTAGAGCGCTTCGACGTTCCCGCCCGGGTGCTGTTGGGGCAGACAGTGATGCTTTCATGGCAAGCGGCCAACGCACAGCACGTGGAGCTCTGGCTGTCTGGTGCGCTGCAAGGTCGCCGCGTGGTGCCGCCGATCGGAAGGTGGTCGCTGCGCGCGGACCAGTCCGGGCTCGCAACAGCCGAACTGCACTGCTGGTCCGACGCCGGCGCGCAGCAAGCTCGCGCCGACTGCATCGAGACCGCGCGCGTTCGCATCGCGGCTCCACCCGTCGCAATGAATCTTTCGGCCACCACCCTGCGTGGGGCACCAGGCGCCCGCGTGGTTCTGCGCTGGGAAGTCGCCGGTGCTGCCCGGGTGGAACTGCGACGCCCGCTGACATCCGAGCGGCTACAGGTGACGGCCTGCGGTGCGGCTGAATTCGTGTTGGATTGCCTGGAAGAGGTGGTCGAGTTGCACGCCACCGGCCATGAGGCCAGCTCGGCTGCTCACGCAGTCTGCCGTCTGTGCCCCGATGTGCAACCCCTGCTGGATATTGACAGCGAGTTGTTCGCCATCACTGACCCTCTTCCGGAGCTGATGCCATGGAACTGATCGATCGTTGGATACGATTTGCCTGTGTCGTGGCGGGCGCCGACTACAGCCTGGTGCGCACGAGCAACAGCCTGGACCGAATGATCATCGGCGGCAACGCGGTCGTGCTGCTGTTGGTGGGTACGTTGGCGCTTGTCGTGTGGGCGGCGCTGTTTGCGGCGTTCCTTCCGCTGCCGCTGGCATTGCCCCTGGGGTTGCTGATTGCCGCGTTGGTTTTCATGCTGGACCGCGCGATGAGCATGTCGGATTGGAGCCTCTCGGGTGTGCTGCGCAGCGGGCCAGCCAAGCCGGGCGACTGGCTCAAGCTGCTGTTCCGCGTTGCCATCGCGCTGGTGCTGGCCTGGGCCACGGCGCTGGGTGCGGTGCTGGTCCTGTTTGCCGATGCGGTGGACGATCATATTCACCGTGACCGACTGGCTCGCAACATGCCCGTCATGGCCGAAGCTGCCGAGCAGAAGCAGCGGGCACGGCAGCGCCTGGCTGCACCGCTGGAGTCGGAGGTGGCCCTGCTGGACGCCGAGCGAGAGCGGCTGCAACAAACTCTGGGAGAGCGTGAGTCGGCGCTGCTGGTCATGCGCCAGCGCGCCTCGCAGTCGCGCATCGAGGCCGAGCGCGAGAGCGAGGGTGGCTTGCGTGGTTACGTGCCCGGGCAGGGGCCTCGATTCCGTGAGGCCATGCGGCAGGAGCGCGAGGCCAACGCGGCTGCGGCGCTGGCCGCGCAGGACTCCGCGCGGACGCAGCAGCGATTCGACGACTTGGCTGAGCGCGTTGCTGACAAGCGTGATGAGCTACGACAGGCGTCAGCACTGGTGTCCGCCGAAGAGCGGCGAATTGACGCCGCGATGCCGAGCGATCCGCGCTGGGTACCAGCCCGCAGCGGCCCGCTATCGCGTCTTGTGGCGCTCGAGCAAATGCGGGCCGATCCGACAACCGGGATTGCCATCGGCCGTGTCGAGTGGGTGACCAAAGCCACGCTGATCGTGCTGGAGCTGACCTTCTTGCTGATCAAGACGTTGCTGTCGCCAGCGTCTGTTTACCTGGTCAAGCTGACGCTGCGGACGAAGCTGGATGCCGTGCGGGAGGTGCACCAGTTCAACCAAGCGCTGCGAGACCTGCGCCGGGGTCAGGCGATGGGGCGTACAGAAAGGGCAAGCACCCGGCTGTTGGACGCCGTACCTGAGGGCGATGGCCTGAGCGAAGGCGGACCTGTGCGCGACGACGGCCGAGGCTCGCAGAGCCATGGGGGCGGGCGATGAGCGGTAGCACCCTGGCCATGGCTTACGCCTTGGTGCTTTGGCTGGTGTCGGAGTGCATTGGCCGCAGGCCGGGCTATGCAGACCGCTACCAGGCAGTGGCTGCAATGGTTGCGCTGCTGGCGATAGCGCAGCACTGGGACGAGCAGGTGGGGCCATCGATCTCGATGCTGACATGGGGCGTCGCCATCGCGGCGGTCTGCCGCACCGCCGCCGATGCTGCCTGCGGATCGCCCCGAGTGGATAGGGTGATGGCCACCTATGTGGTCATGCCGACCCTGCACCTCGTTCTCGCAGTCGCTTGGTGCGTCGACGCCCTTTGGCGCCGGTACAGGTTCGTCGGCCGAAGGTGGTGATCCGCCCAGTGTGCTTGCCGACCGACAGTGGTGATGTGCTGGACCCTGGCCCGCTCCGCACACCACTGGACTGTTGCGACACGCCATAACGCATCGCATCACAAGACGAAGCCCCAGCAACTGCAAGCCTGTGACTGCAGCCGTGGCCCCTGAAGACCAACCTATGAACCCGAAGGAGACCCAGACCATGGCCCAGACCAAGTCGCTCATCATCGACGGCTACGTGACGGAAGTGAAGCCGTCAGCCAAGCTGGCAGATCTCGTCACCCCGGATGTCATCTCGGTAACGACCTACGACGGCAAGCTCATCCCGCGCGAGGAGTTCGCCCGTGCTGCTGTGCCGCTTGGCTTCGAGAGAAATCTCTCCTCCATCAACAAGGGGCGCGGCGAGGCCGTGGGACCTTCGCGTCGGGCTCTGCTGGGCGGCGCGCTGGCCGGCCTGGCTCTGCTGGGCGCCAGTGCGGTGCAACCAGCCACGGCGCGGGTCGGCAGCGCGGCCGGTGCCGCGTTGCGCCGGCGCCTGACCAAGCCACCGCCGCCCAAACCGGTTCATGCTGAGGGCAAGCCGCACGATGTTGTCGTGCACCGTTCTCGACACCCCGAGGCGGCGGCGCATATCGATCACGCCCAGCGCCAGGGGCAGCCCAGCGTGCTGCACGTGGATCGGGCCGGTGCTGACGCACGGCGAAGAGCATCGACAGGCAGCGTGAATCGCGAAACAAGTCCAGGTCGAGGCTATGACCGCGACGAGTACCCGCCAGCCTTCACGCGAGAAGGGGGTGCGAACGCAAACGTGCGCTTCATTCCCGCCCGAGATAACCGCGGTGCTGGCTCTGCAATGGGGCGCCAGATCAATGGTGTCAAGGAAGGCGAAAAGATTCGCGTCATCGTGGCTGACTGAGAACTTCGGGCCACACAAGGGAGGGGCAACACCATGACAGAACGTTCGGCGATCACGCGGCAGATACAGCTCGAGGCGGCAGCTATCCAAGATTGGCTGGACGGCTTCTATGCGGCCGATTCCGCGCGGCCCAGGCGCGTGGTCGTGGGCCGGACTGGCGAGTATCTGATCGTGCAGGCGATGCCGCTGCCAGACGGCTACAGGCCAGATGACGTCGATCTGCTGATCCTCGTTGACAACTTTCCTTCGATACCACCCATCGGGCTGTACGTGCTCAATCGCGGGGTTGTTGGAGTCATCGCGCAGATCCGGCAACGCATGAACGCGTTCCAGAACGCTGCATTCCACTCCGCTCCATCCATCGAGGGCTACACCTGGATCTGTTACGCCTACGCCGACAACCGCTGGAAATACAACCATGCAGCGCCGCACAAGGGCGACAACCTTCGGAAATTCCTCGCTGCCTTTCATTCGGAGCTCAAGCCATGAACAACTCATCCAGGACGCAACGGGAAATCACGGTGCGGTTGGCCGCTGTGCACTGGCAGCGGTTGCGTGGTTTTCACCTCGCGCCGGGTAAGCGCCGTGAGACGCTCAGCTACCTTTGGGGTCGCACATGCCGGGTGCGCGGCGGGTTGGTCATTCTTGTGCCTCACGACGCGCCCTGCCTGATGCTTGGCGACGACTGCTACCTTCGCAGCAGCGGCGCGCAAGTGACGCTGCAGCCCGACGTGCTCAACGGAATGCTGGTGGAGTTTGCGCGTTCGGACTACGACTGCCTGATCAATGTTCACGATCACTGGTTCTCCGACTCGGCGGAGTTCTCATCGGTCGACGACGAGGACGACTTGCGCTTTGACCGCTATCTGCGGTCCGGGTTTGAGCCCTCGCTCGCCCGCTGCGAAGGTTTAGGGCGCCCGCGCAAGGTGTTCAATCTCAGCGTCGTGCTGGGGCAGGACCAGTGCCAGGCCCGCATGGTCGATACGCAACTGTCCGTACCGTTCCAGCCTGTGGCGAAGGTCGCTCTGCTTGGCGAACGCTGGGCCTGCGTTCCGCTTACTGGCCGCCGTGCGGCGAGCGTACCCGGGTCTGACTGGATGTCCCGGCAAGCTGGAATCCTGGGCGCCGATGGTGTCGGTGCGTTGCAGGCATTGCACGTGGGAATCGTGGGATGCGGCGGCCTGGGTTCGATTCAGGCCGAACTACTGGCGCGTCTGGGCATTGGGCGGCTGACTCTGGTCGACGGCGACCATCTGGACCACAGCAACCTCAACCGCTGGCAGGGTGGGCGACCCGAATGGGTCGGGCGCCCGAAAGCGCGTGTCTTGGCTGAGCATCTCGGGGCTATGGTCCCGGGCTGCAAAGTGCAAGCGGTACCGCATGTGCTCAGCGATTCCCGCAGCCAGCTTGCTCTCGCCTCGGTTGACATCGTCCTGGCCGGGGTGGACAACGATGAGGCCCGCTATGTGCTCAACCACTTCGCAGTCCAGCACATGCAGCCCTACTTCGACCTGGGCGTCGTGATCGACGGGACACCCGAGGCCCCGGATTTCGCTGGCCGATACTTTGCCGTGGTCCCCGGAGTAACCGGCTGCGCTGAATGCAAGGCCTTTGATCTTCTGGACCGTGACGCAGTGGTGCGAGGCTTCGCCAATGCAGCTGTGGTGAGTGAGCGCAAGGCAGCCGGGTACTTTCTGGACCGACCCGACGTGCCAACGCCAAGTGCTTACATGCTCAACCAGCGGACGGCGGCGCTCGGTACACAGGAGCTGACGAACTTTGTCACGGGCTGGAGACCGCTGGCCACGGTCATCCAGGAGCGCTGGCGCTCCGGAGCCATGCAGCGGGCCGATCGCGGGAACTACCCTGAGCAGCCAGATCCGGAATGCCCCGTGTGCTCGTTTCGCATTGGCCGGGGGTGGTCCGTTCCCCTGCCGAGTGCGGGGCAGACCCTCGCTGCGGCTACGTTGCGCGCCATCGAGGCCGATCTTCAGGCCCAACCGGCTGCCGTGAGTTTGGGCGCCCGTGAAGAGAGCGTCCATGCTGCAGTAGCTCCTGAACGGGGCACTCAATCGGCATCCCTGGCCCCAGGTGTAGACGCAGCCGAATCAGGGCCACCCCAAGTGTCGAGCACGGATTCACTTAAGGAGACGCTGGCATGACTTCCCCCCTCTGGATGTTCTTCCCGGAGGAACTTCTCCCCTTCCTGCTGGTGGCAGCCGGGTTCCTGATGATTTTGGGACAGAGGAAGCTCGCTGGTTCGTTGTTTCTGCTGGCGATCGTGTTGGCCGTCCTTCCCGTGCTGTTAGCGCCATTGATGGATACGCTGCCTTTGTGGATCTTGTTGTTGGGATTGGCGGTCTTCGGTGTGGCGGCAGCGTCCGCAGCGCTGGGATGGATCCTGCGCTTGCTGTTTGGCAAACAAGTTGCACCGTTGGTGCTTGCCCACCTGATCGCAGGCATGATCGAAAAGTTGGCCACTGGCGTTTGGTGGGCAACGCGTTCGATCACCTTGCTGATCTGGCGGGGCTTGACCGCCTTGATCGGGCGTTGAGCATGAGCACTCGTGCGCAACGAGTCCGACGTGATCGGGCTGCCCCGGGAACCGGCGGTCGGCATAGATTCCAATTTCGCGCTGGTCCGTTTGTTGTCTCGACACTTCTAGTCGCCATCGCTTTCGTCGCATTCATCGTGCCTGAAGCGATTGGGACCCTGCTGCAATTTGCTGTCGCCGTTACCTTCTCCGCTGCCTCGGTGGTATTTGTCGCGCTGGGCCTTTATCTGCTCGCCACAGCTGCGGCTTGCCGCTGGCCAGCATGGCCTCTTCGCATGTCGTCGTACGGCGTGGCAAGCTGGCACGGTCAGGGTTGGGTGTTGATCCAATGCCCACCTGGGTGCACGCGGTACGCAGCGTCAACAAAGCACATGCACGCTCTACTGGGTTTAGCGCTGGCCTGGCTGGCTGGCCTGACAGTGGTGCTCGCGCTCAATGGATGGCTTGCCGTTGCATGGACACTGGGCCTGCGCATCTCGGATGCGCTCGCGTTGACTGCAATTGGCGCGCTGTCGTTCTCAGCGGTCACGTGGAGCTACCCAAGACTAGATCGGCGGATCGAATGTGAGCGCCCATCGGGCATAGCCTTGCGCGCGATATCGGCTGTTCGCTGGCGACAGGCGCTGCAGACTGCACAGCGCGCGGAGACGTTGTTCTCACGAGCAGGCGTCAGGGGCTGCTTCGACTTGGAGAATCAGATAGGCCAGATAGTTGTTCAGCGCGCGCGCTGGATCGCGATCTGTCCGCGAATGCTCACACTATTCCTTGAGCGGCACATGCATCTCGTTCGTATTCGGCTGCGTGTTTGCGAGCCTCGCCTGCCGGGCTGGCTCGCGCTGCAAGAGCGAATCGAGGGTGCGTGCATCCAACGAATTGGCTTGGGCGACCCTCTGCGCCATCGGCTCGACCTGGTGCGGCGGCGACACGCGCGCAGCGCTGGACTGCTGCTGATGGCTTGCGGGACCGAGTTCGATGCCGAATTACGCTGCATCGAGGCGGAGCTGTCGATGCTGCTGTCGCTGGAGGTTGGTCCTGCAGCGTCTTCGGCCAGGCGCGCCCAGGCGAGGCCGTGATGCCAGTCACCACACTTCCCCCGGGCGAATCGCCCACCTTGGTTGTAAGGAGAATCATTGTGCACAAGACCCCATTCCGTCCCCGCATCCTTCTGATCGAAGACGATGCCGGCCGTATTCAACGCGTCGGAGATTGGCTGTTGGGGACGGAGTTTGTTCTTGTCGCGGCGCGTTCCGGCGGCCAGGCCATGGGCGTGCTGCGTCGTGGCGCAGAGGGCGTGGCCGGTTTGATGTTGGACCATGACCTGTCCAACTCCGCGCTGACGGCTGGAGACGGCCAGTTGTCTGGCACGGACCTGCTGCCGCTGATCCAGCGCGCACTTCCACGCTACGTGCCCGTGATGATTCATAGCCACAGCATCAGCAAACCCCCCGTTATGCAGCGCGTGCTGGAGCAGGCAGGTTTCAGCATCACCCGCACGCGGTTCCATTTTCTCGAGGAGGAACCGTTGCGCTTTGCTGCGTGGCTGGATGACGTACGCGACGCCTGGGAACTGCAACAGCCATGAGCGCCGCCGCCCGGCCGCCAGAGCGCGGCACTCTTCTTTCCTCGGGGACGATGTCGCGCAGCAACAGGGGGGTAGTCCGGTGAGCGCGTTCGGCCGTACCACAGGGTCTGCCATGGGCAACGTCGGCAACACCGGGCGGGGCGCACTGCCGGGCGCTTTGCCGCGTGTGCAATCGAAACCGTCGGTGCAGGCGGTGACGCCCTTGCGTGTCGTCGACTTCACGCTGGCCCAGGCGCTGGGGCACTCGCCGGCCGGTGCAGACGCTTCCATACCTGACCTGCTGCATTTACTGCAGACCCAGACCCCGCCCGCCGTGGCCGGCGGCTGGCGGGTCTACCTTCAGACGCCGCTGGCCCGCCTGTACGAACGGCAGACCGGGCAGGGCGGCTTCGCACACGGCATGGGGGCCATGTTGGTGCTGCCGGCACGTGGCCTGGAGGCATTTCGCGGTGCCGAGTGCTCCGTGTTTGCTGCTGATACTGCACAGGGGATCGGCGCATCATTGCCCGACGCGGCCGGCAGCGGCACCAAGCGTCTGCCTCAGCTGTATGGCTTTGACGCCACCCGGCTGGAAACCGACTGGCGGCCGCCGCGTGAGCGGCACTGGCAAGCCATGTCGCTGCCGTTGTTGTTGCCGGGATGGCGCGCCGTGCCTGGGCAGGGCCTCCACGCCGGCTGGCAAGCGCTGGTGGCGCACGAGGGCAGCGCGGAGCCCACGCTGGCTGGCTGGATCGAACAGGTGGCGCACCAGTTCCGGGCATCGCTGTGGGTACCGACCCTGCGCGCAATGCAACGCCACCATG
>JBBQIB010000154.1:0-10206 GCA_038324515.1 Burkholderiales bacterium | reverse complement strand
CCTTCGGTGTCGCACCGGTACACGCCGTCCAGCACCAGGCAGTAAAGTGAATGTTGAAGTTGGCCGCTGAACCCGTCATCCACAAGCTCGGCTGGATAAGCGTGACGGCTGGGCTGTGGGCCTCGTCGGCCTTGAACCCGGCCTGATCGAGCAGGAAGCGCGTGATGGCGCGGTGTACCACCTGGCACACGTGCGTGACCAGCTCGGGCTGTGCGGCCAGCAGCATGCGCGGCTGACGAAGCCGAGCTTCAAGACGTCGGGTGGCAGGCGTTGCGGTGGCTGCGGATTGGGGCTGTTCATGGGTTGGTCGGCAGCATTGTTTTGCCGTCGCTGGTTCGGGCGCTGGGCGCGGCAGCGCTGGGAAGGCCAGAGAAAGCCACCGGCGATGGCGGGTTGATGACCAGGCTCAGTTCGGCAGGCTTGCCGCCGAAGCGCTCGCGTACCGTCTCTCTGAACGCGGCGGCGGTCTGCGGCTTGATGAACAGGGTCAGCACGTCGGGATGGGCTGCGCGCACCCGCCGCTCGATCTCCACCACCGCGGCCTCGACCTCGCGCACGCGCAACTCTGCCGGGAACTCCAGGCTCAGCGCCGCCAATATCTGGTCGGGTGCCAGCTGCACGGTCAGTACGCCATTGGCCTTGGCGTTCGGGCTGGCCGCCTCTGCGATGCGCAGCAGCGAGTCACTCAACAACGGGTCGGCCCGCTCACCGATCAGCAGGCTCTTGCTTTCACGCGCCAGCAAGACCGCCGTGCCAGCCAGCACCAGGCCAATCAGGATGGAGGCCACACCGTCCAGCACCGGCATGCCGAGCCGACTGGCGGCAACAGTACCGATCGCTGCGATCAAGATGCCGATCATCGCTGCGGTGTCCTCGAACAAGCCCACGAAGGCGGGTGGGTCCTTGCTGCTGCGAAATGCCGCGTAGTAGCTCTGCTTGCCCTTGATCGCCTTGAAATGCTTCAGTGCCACCCACCACGAGGCGCCTTCAAAGACGAAGGCCAGGCCCAACACGATCTCGTTCAACAATGGGTCGTGAATCGGTTCGGGGTTTCTCACGTGCAGCACGCCGTTGTAGATCGACACCACCGCCCCCAGCGCGAAGACCAGCAACGCGACGATGAAGCTCCAGAAATACAACTCGCGGCCGTAGCCGATCGGGTGATCGGGGTCGGCCTGCAGTTTGGCGCGGCGCATGCCGTACAGCAGCAGCACCTGGTTACCGGTGTCGACGAAGGAATGGATGGCCTCGCTGAGCATGGCCGCACTGCCGGTCCAGGCCGCAGCGCCCGCTTTGGTGAAGGCGACCAGCAGGTTACCAACCAGAGCCGCATAAATGACCCGGGTGGATGAGGAGTTGGCCGCCATGTCGTGGTGGGAATTTCAAACGCAGGGGCGTTGTGCGCGGTACGCGCGTCGGGCCTTGTGGTGTCAGCCGACTACCAGAAAACGATCTGCTCGCGCCGCGGTCAGCGCGGCCGCAACCTCGGTCAGAACGATCCGAGCGGGTACGGCACCGTTCAACCAGCCGTTGGGTTGCGAAAACCAGCAAGCGATCTCTTGGTCGCTCATCACCCCAGTCAATTCCGACAGCACCGGCGCAACGCCGCTGCGCAGACATCCCTGCGCAAAGTCGAACTGAAAAAGTGGTAACAACAGGTCTGCACCGCATGAGAAGACGATCACACGCCGATCGACGATCCAGCGCGCGAGCAAGGAGACAGGCTGGCAGACCCTGACGCGCAGGTAACCGGCCACTTCGTTACCGGTGGCCACGCCGCCGCTTGCAGCGAAGTCCGCAGGGCAGCCATCTCGGCGGCAAAGCCCCCGGCATCCCACGGCAGGTTTGGCAACAGGACGGTGCGGCTCGCGTCGCAAGCCAAACCCAAAGGCGCTACTTTCTTGATCTTCGAGCGAAAAAGTGCTGATGTACGCCATGGGGAACTCCTGTTGGCAGCGTCGGGGGCGAGACCATGCCCAACCGAGCAGCACAGGCTAGCTGTCGGCGCAACGCCAGTCTGTTCGCGAACGTACCAAGGCGTGCTTTTCTGGAGCTGGCCCCAGACCCAGCCTGTTTGTGCAACAGCCGGGCATTGTTCGCCTGCGCACAGACCGATGCGGGAAATCACCCTAGCCTGCGCGCATGACCAACCCTGCCGTCACCCCGCCCAAACGGGGAGAAATTTTGCGCGCCTTCGCTGTCCACCACTGGGGCAAGGTGCTGGCCGTACTCATCGTATTGGCTGTTGGCGTGGTGTTCGGCCCCCGCTGGCTGCTCGGTCCCCAGGTGCCGGTGGAGACCATCGCGCAGCGCGATTTCATGCAGACCGTGGTGGCCAGCGGTCGCGTCGAGACGCCACACCGGGTGGAGCTGGGCGTGCAGATCGCCGGTACGGTGCTGCGCGTGCCCGTGATCGAAGGCCAGACGGTGGCGGCGGGCACACCGTTGATAGAACTGGAAGCGTCTGAGTTGCAGGCAGCGGCGGCGCAAGCCACGCAAGCGGTGCAGCAGGCCCGTGCCCGCCTGCGGCAGTTGCGCGAGGTGCAGGCGCCGGGCGCCGAGCAAGCGGTGCGCGAAGCCCAGGCCAACGCCCAAACCGCCGAGCGCGCGCTGGCACGCAGCCGCGAGTTGGTGGCACAAGGTTTCATCGGGCAGGCTGCGTTGGACGAAACGCAGCGCATTGCGCGCGTGGCACAGGCTCATGTGACCAGCGCGCAAGAGCAACTGGCCAGCGCCCGGCCAACGGGCAGCGACAGCGCGCTGGCGCTGGCCACACTGGCTCAGGCCGAGGCGGCCGCAGACGCGGCGCAGGCCCGCCTGCGCTATGCCCGCATCAGCGCACCGCTGGCGGGCACGCTGATCACGCGCAACGTGGAGCCCGGCGCCACCGTGCAGCCCGGCAAGGTGCTGATGGAGCTGTCGCCTGCGGGGCCGACACAGTTGGTGATGCAGATCGACGAGCGCAACCTGCGGCTGCTGCGCCTGGGCCAGTCGGCGCTGGTGTCGGCCGACGCTTATCCCGAACAGCGTTTCGCCGCTGAGCTGGCCTACATCAACCCCAGCATCGATGCTGCGCGCGGTGCCGTTGAGGTAAAGCTGCGCGTGCCCGCGCCGCCGGCCTACCTGGCGCAAGACATGACGGTGTCCATCGACATTGAAGTGGCCAAGCGCCCGCAGGCCGTGCTGGTGGGCTTGAGCTCGGTGCACGACGCTGACGCCGCGCAACCCTGGGTGCTGAAGATCGTTGGCCGGCATGCACGCCGGCAAGCGGTTCAGCTGGGCCTGCGCAGCAACGGCCTGGCCGAGGTGCTGAAGGGACTGCAGGCTGGCGACCAGGTGGTGCCAGCGTCTGAGAAGACCGTGGCCGATGGCGCGCGCATCCGGGCGGTGGCGCCATGAGTGCCCAACAGGACCAGCCCAGCGGGCAGGCGCCGCCGAGCGAGCCGACCGAGTCACTTCCCCTTCCCACACTGCCCCGCTGGCAGCCCTTCGAGTGGATCGTGGCGCTGCGCTTCCTGCGCGAAGGCCGCACACAAACCGCTTTCATCATCGGTGGCGTGGCCATCGGGGTGGCGGTGATTGTCTTCATGTCCTCGCTGATGGGTGGCCTGGAGGCCAAGCTGATGGGGCAGGCACTGTCCACACAGGCGCACATCCAGTTGCTGCCGCCCAAGGACGTGACGCGCCCGCTTCGTCAAGCGGGCGCAGCGACCGAAGGCGCCGTCTTGCAAGTGCCCTTGCAACGCCTGCGCGGCATCGACCAGTGGCAAGCGCTGGCGGTGCAAATGCGGGCGCTGCCAGAGGTGCGCGTGGTCTCGCCCGGCGCCGTTGGCTCAGCGCTGGTGGTGCGCGGCGACGCCCGCCGGGCCATTTCGGCCATGGGCTTCGACCCCGCGCTGTACTTCCGCATCGTGCTGATCGGCGACATGCTGGTGGCCGGCACCACGCGCCTGACGGGCACTGACATCCTGATCGGCACAGATCTCGCCACCGACCTGGGCGTGGGCGTGGGCGACAAGCTGCGCGTCACAGCATCCGGCGGCGCCAATCTCACCCTCACCATCAGCGGCATTTTCGACCTGGGCAACAAGGCGGCTAACGCACGCATCACCTACATGGCGCTGCGCACCGCGCAAAGCCTGCTTGCGCTGCCCGGCGGCGTGACTGTGTTGGACCTAACCCTTGCCGACCCCTACACCGCCGAAACAGTGGCGCAGCGCATCGCCGCAATCACTGGCGTGCAGGCCGACAGCTGGATCAAAACCAATGCGCAGTTCTTCTCAGCGGTGGCGGCGCAAAAGAGTTCGAACACGCTGATTCGCAGCTTCGTGGCCTTGTCGGTGGCCATGGGCATCGCCAGCGTGCTGGTTATATCGGTGGTGCAGCGCAGCGGCGAGATCGGCATCCTGCGGGCGATGGGCATCACGCGCGGACAGGTGCTACGCCTGTTCTTGCTGCAAGGTGGGTTGCTGGCGCTGGCGGGTTCCATCCTCGGCTCGGTTATCGGGGCTGGCGCGCTGCTGCTGTGGCAGTCGCAGGTGCGCAATGCCGACGGTTCGCCCCTGTTTCCGGTGACGCTGCCGCCTTCGCTGTTCGCCACGGCCTTGGGCCTGGCCACGCTCACCGGCCTGCTGGCTGCGTTTGCGCCTGCGCTGCGCGCGGCGCGGCTCGACCCGGTAGTGGCCATCAATGCCTGACGCCAGCCAGAGCGGAAGCGGCGCCAACGGCACATCGAACACCACCGATGACGCGGCACCCCTGCTGGTGCTCAAAGACGTGCACAAGTCCTACAACCTCGGCCAGCCCAACGAGACCGAGGTGCTGCACGGCATTGACCTGGTGCTGAAAAGGGGCGAGTTCTGCGCCGTGGTCGGTCCATCGGGCTCGGGCAAAAGCACGCTGCTGAACATCATCGGCCTGCTGGATCGGCCCACCAGCGGCACGCTGGCGCTCTCCGGGGTGGACACGGTGACGCTCGGGGACGCTGAACTCACGCGCTTGCGCGGGCACCGCATTGGCTTCGTGTTTCAACACCACCACCTGCTCACCGCCTTCACCGCGATGGAAAACGTGATGCTGCCGATGCTGGGTGACGCCGAGTTTCCAAATGCGGAAATGGCCCAGCGCGCCGCGCAACTCATCGCCGACGTGGGCCTGACGCCCTGGCGCGATCAGCCAGCGGGGCAGCTCTCAGGCGGCCAGCAGCAGCGGGTGGCGCTGGCCCGCGCGCTGGCCATGTCACCGGCCCTGCTCTTGGCCGACGAGCCCACCGGCAACCTCGACACCGTGAGTGCCGACGCCGTCTTTGCGCTGCTGCGCAAGGTCAACACCGAGCAGCGCACCAGCGTGCTCTTCGTCACCCACAGCCCCGAGCTGGCCGCGCGCTGCGACAAGACCATTCAGGTGGTTGACGGGCGGGTGGTGGCGCCCACGCAAAACCCATCGGCGCCGTTGCTCACGCCACGCGCTGCCATCGCAGCTGGGCCTTCGGCAAAGGGTGCGCCATGACGCGGCTGGCGAAACCGATTCGCCTGTGCGCCCCCCCTTTTTCGCCCTTTTCGCGCCTGCGGGCCCTTGGATGTGCGCTACCGAACGGAACCTCTGGCGCGCGCCAGCTAAGGTGACGCCATCCCCCGGGGTGTGGTTGAAATCAGCCCGGGTCGGCCCCGCGCTGAATGCAGGGCAGCAAATTCCACTGCGGCTCAGGTCGATACCCCGCCGATCGCGGCGCCAACTTCAACAGGAGCCATCATGGCAAAAAGCAGTTTTCTCGGCGGTGAACGTGCCGCGCCGCGCGCACCGGGCAAAGACATTGATGCCTTGGGCCCCAGCGACAGCAGCGACAGCGGAAGCGATGTGCAAGGCGAATTCAGCCTGCGCAGCGAAGGCGAACACGCTTACGAACTCGGCTCGCTGGTCGTCAACATCAACAACGACAGCGACTCTTCTGGAACGGGTGAACGCGCCAGCGCAACCGGGCGCGACCTGCCCGATGGCGCAGACATCATGCCGGACCATCTCACGTGGCCTGCCGGCGATCTTGCTGCAAGCACCGAGGGGGCGCGCGTCAAAGCCAGCCTCCGAGAACTTGCCGCAGAGCCAACCGATCCGGTGGATGTTCCCAGCAAAAAACCCTGAGGTTGCCCGCTGTACGAGGCCTGCCGGCGGGTAGCGCCGGCGAACGGCTCGCACAAGCTCATACAAGGGCAAGCGCGTCGAGTTCAAACGCTCAACCGAAGTTATTGGCGCGCTCTGGGTGCGCAAGCGCACAGACCGATCCGATTTCAGAACCGAAGCTTGAGGTCCCTTAACCCAATGGAACCAAGACCATGAAAACCGATTCCCAACTGCAACAAGACGTGATGGCCGAACTCAAGTGGGAGCCTGCGGTGCACGCCACCCAGATCGGCGTGGAGGTGAAAGATGGCGTTGTGACGCTGGCCGGCGAGGTCGGCAGTTACCACGAGAAACTCCATGCGGAACACGCTGCCCAGCGGGTAGCTGGCGTGAAGGCGCTGGCGGTCGAAATGAAGGTCAAGCTGGACCAGTTCGGCACACGCACAGACGCCGACATTGCGCAATCCGCCAAGAACCTGATCAGCTGGACCAGCTCTTTGCCAGCAGACGCGGTGAAGGTGATGGTGGAAGGCGGCTGGGTGACGCTCTCGGGCGATGTTGAGTGGCAATACCAGCGCCAAGACGCCGCCAAAAGCGTGCGCTATCTCTCAGGGGTCATTGGCGTCTCCAACCAAATCGCGATCAAGCCCGCGCCATCGGCCGTGGCGGTCAAATCGGACATCGAGGCGGCACTCAAGCGCCGCGCCGCAGCCGATGCACAGACCATTTCAGTGACTGTCAACGGGGGTGACGTGACGCTAACCGGCAACGTCCATAGCTGGTCCGAACGCGACGTGGCCACACGCTCTGCGTGGGGCAGTTCGGGCGTTCGCAAGGTCGTCGACAAGATGAACCTCGTCTTCTAAAAAATAAGGAGCACACCATGAGCCATTCAGACTCTGCCTGTTTCGTCTTCGACACCCATGCCGCCGCCGAAGAGGCGATCCGCACACTGAGCCAGTCCAGTTTCGACATGAAAAAACTGTCGCTGGTCGGCAAGGGTTACCACACCGAAGAAAAGCCGATGGGCTTCTACACCACAGGTGACCGCATCAAGGCCTGGGGCGGCACCGGCGCGTTCTGGGGCGGCATCTGGGGCCTGCTGCTCGCGCCGGCCGTCTTCGTGCTGCCCGGCCTCGGCGTCGTGGGCATGGCTGGGCCCTTCGTGGCCACGCTGATTGGCGCATTGGAAGGCGCCGTCGTGGTCGGTGGTTTGTCTGCCCTGGGTGCTGCTTTGACCCAGATCGGCGTGCCCAAAGACCAGGTCATCAAGTACGAGGCCGCACTGAAGGTGGACAAGTTCCTGCTGGTTGTGCACGGAAGTGCTGAAGACCAGGCCCAGGCTCGCCGCGTGTTGTCGCAGGCAAATACGGCTGTCGCTGCCTAGAAAGGCGCCCTCTGCGCCCCCTTGGTAGTCAAGCCGACCCGGTTTGACATTGCCCTGTACACCGGAGAAGCCCATGGACATCACAACACGCAGCGCCCGCATCACCGACCCGATTCCCTTTGTTGCCGGACCCGGGCGCAAGCAAAAAATTCCGATCGGACCTTGCCTGCTTGAAGCGGTGGGCGGGCGGCCGTCGGTCGACATCATCTGGGGCGCTCGGGGCCAGAACTGCGCGACATTGCCCATAGCCGAGGTCCAGGCCGCCCAGAGCCATGGGCATCTGGTCTTGCTGGACTGACCCAGGCATCGGGCCAGATCGGCGGCAGTGTGGCTGTCCCTGCGAACCCAGACGCAAAGACACTTTGCGTGGATCCGGCCAAGCTCATCTCCACTTCAACCACCATGAACCGCCAGCAGCGCATGTCTGACTCTGAACGCCTCGTGCTCCTGACCCTGCTGTCGCCCCTGCTGTGGCTGCAGGCCCGGCATGTACGGCGCACGGCACCTCGAATGCCAGAGCCGCCGAGCCATCGTGTCGGCACAGCGGGATCTGGCTCGCTCGTGCGCTTGCTGGTGGCTGGCGACTCGGGCGCTGCCGGGGTTGGTGCTGCCAGCCAGGAGCAGGCGCTGTGTGGGCAACTGGTCCAACGGCTGAGCCAGCACCACACCGTCCAATGGTGCGTGCTGGCGGTCAACGGGCTGGACTCGCCGGGCTTGATGCAGTTACTGAGGGACTCGCCAGCGGCGCAGTTCGATGTGGTGGTGCTCTCCATGGGCGCCAACGATGCCACCGGCCTTTGTGCCCCTGTGCAGTGGGCGCAGTGGCAGAACGGCCTGGCTGAGCTGATCGCCGAGCGCTTCCGGCCCTATCTGCTGATACACAGCGCGGTGCCACCGATGCACGCCTGCAAAGCCCTACCGCAGCCGCTGCGCTGGTTCATGGGCCGCTGGGCACAGCAAATGAACACGACGCTGCAGCACCAGCTTGCCGGCCAGGGTCAGCGCACTTTGCACTGGCACCCAGATTCGACGACCAGCGCCGGCATGGCCGCAGACGGGTTGCATCCCAGCGACGCGGGCTACTCGCTCTGGGCCGACGGCCTGAGCCTACACATCCTGGCGTTCCAGACAACCGTTGCGCGCTGAACAGCGCTCAGATGGGCCAGACACCGCAGCTGACTCCTCCGGCATACGATCGCCACCACCAGGCTCGGAATGCCCTCGCGGGCCATGCCCTCGGCGAGTCATCTCGCCCGCAAATCCTGGCCGCGCAAGCGCAGCGCGTTGGTGATCACCGACACCGAACTCAGGCTCATGGCCAGCGCAGCGAACATCGGTGACAGCAGCCAACCGGTGAACAGGTACAGCACACCAGCAGCCAAAGGCACGCCGATCGCGTTGTAAACAAAAGCGAACGCCAGGTTCTGCTTCATGTTGGCCACCGTGGCCTCGGACAAGGTGCGCGCGGTGACGATGCCGCGCAGATCGCCCTTGATCAGCGTCAGCTGGGCGCTGTTCATTGCCACGTCGGTGCCGGTGCCCATGGCGATGCCGACATCGGCCTTGGCAAGTGCCGGCGCATCGTTGATGCCGTCACCGGCCATCGCGACGATGCGGCCCTCGGCCTGCAGCTTTTCGACCAGTTTCAGCTTGTCGGCTGGTTTGACCTCACCATGCACTTCGTCGATGCCCAGCCGCTTGCCGACCGCCTGGGCCGTCGTCACGCCGTCGCCGGTGGCCATCACCACGCGCAGACCGGCCTCGCGCAGCGCCTTCAACGCTTCAGCTGTTGTGGCCTTGATCGGATCGGACACCGCCAGCAGTCCGGCCAGCTGGCCGTCGACCGCGAGGTGCATCACGCTGGCGCCCTCACCGCGCAGTTCCTCAGCCCGGGTCTTCAAAGCGTCAACCTTCACACCGAGCTGCTCCATCAGCGCGGTGTTGCCCAGCGCCAGCGACTTGCCGTCGACCTTGCCTTGCACGCCAATGCCCGATTCAGAGTCGAAGTCTTCCGGCTTCGACAGCTTCAAATCCCGATCTTTCGCCGCTGCAACGATGGCCGCTGCCAACGGGTGTTCGCTGCCCTGGTCCAGGCTCGCCGCCAGGCGCAGCACTTCCTGCTCGTCGTACCCCTCGGCTGGCACAGCGCGCTCGAAGGTCGGCCGCCCTTCGGTCAGCGTGCCGGTTTTGTCGACGATCAAGGTGTCGACTTTGCGCAGGTTTTCGATGGCGGCGGCGTCGCGAAACAGCACGCCGTTTTTCGCGCCTTTGCCGGTGGCGACCATGATCGACATCGGCGTGGCCAGACCCAGGGCGCAGGGACAAGCAATGATCAGCACCGACACGGCGTTGATCAGGCCGAAGGCCCAGCTCGATTCGGTCGCGGAGTTGGAGCCGAAGACGCCCCAGGCGAAGAAGGTCAGCAGTGAGACCGACACCACGGTAACCACAAAGTAGCCCGCCACCACATCGGCCATGCGCTGCATGGGTGCGCGCGAGCGCTGGGCCTGCGCCACCATTTGCACGATCTGCGACAGCACCGTGGCCGAGCCCACATGTTCGGACTGCATCACCAGCGCGCCGCTGGTGTTCATCGTGGCGCCAATGACTTTGTCGCCCGCGCGCTTGGTCACCGGCAGCGGCTCACCGGTGAGCATGGATTCATCGAGCGCGCTGCTGCCCTCAACCACAACGCCATCCAC
>JBBQIB010000153.1:0-10267 GCA_038324515.1 Burkholderiales bacterium | reverse complement strand
CGGACAAGCGCCTGCGCAAAGCCGAACTGATGTCGCAGCTGCGCAGCGACCATGCCCAGCTCAAAACCCAGCAGTGGCAGGGCTTTGCCGGATACGACGCCTGGTTTGCCAACGCCAACAACGCGTCCTTGGCCATTTTGGGCACCTACAACGACGGTGTGCCGGCTTTTCTGCGCTTGTTTGAGCAGCAAGGGCGCGACTTTGGACGCTTTTATGGGTCAGTCAAGGGCTTGGCCGCCTTGCCCAAGGAGCAGCGGCAAGCGACACTGCGCGCCCTGGCGCCGGCAACCCCTGGCACCCCCAACGCGCTACCCACGGAGTGACCCCCTGATGAGCGAGATCCATATCCGCAGAGAACACAAGCTGGGCCTGAGCAAGGCTCGGAAAATCGCCCGCAAGTGGGCTGAAGAAGTCGAAGACAAGCTGCAGATGGAGTGCACGTTGATCGAGGGCGAGACCTGCGACACAGTGGAATTCATGCGCAGCGGCGTCAAAGGCCGCTTGCTGGTGGCTGCAGACCACTTTGATCTCGATGCCAAGCTGGGCTTCTTGCTGGGTGCCTTCAGCAAGACCATCGAGACCGAGATCACCAGGAATCTGGACGCCAAGCTCGGAGAAGGCAAATCTGCAGCCCCCAAAAAAGCGGTGTCTGCCAAAGCCAAGAAGTAGGGTTGCCTGGCTCGCTCAGGTTGACACCCCCTGCTCGGCATGGCACCGGGTGCTGCGCTGATCCTTCGAACCCACTGAAACAAGGGGGGACCCGGTGAACCTAGACAGAATGGTGGGTGCACTGCGCTGAGCGCTCAAATATCATCAGCGGATGTCGAAAAGCTTACTTCCAATCCGTACTGAATATCTGCCGCCGCGAGGGTCGACATCGTCGTGGCGTCAGGGTGCAGGAGCAGGTGCAAGTGCAGGTGCGAGTGCGAGTGCGAGTGCGAGTGCGGGTGTGAATGCGAGTGCGGGTGCGGCTGCGTTGCGCCAGGCCCATCTGATCGCAGCGCCGACCGCGCAGCGCCTTCGATCCTGCTGGATCGCGGCAGTAGGCGCAGGCAGCAGATGCCAGGCGCGTGGCTGAGATGCTGAACTCGCCGTTGCGCAACCGCCGTCGTTCGGTGCCGCAGGCCAGTGCCACACGCCACGTCAGCCTGCAGCCGCTGATGGCACCTGAACGCGACCTGGCGGCGGTGCAGCGAAGCCTGGATGAGGTGGGTCGGCGGCTCAACGTCTCTTTCGCCTTGCAGCAAGGGGCAGGCGACATCGTCCTGCTGGATGGCGCCTTGCTGCCCCATCTGAGCGTGCAGCAAGTCGAAGCCTTTCGTGAGGATCGCCCCGCTGTCACCTTGCCCAGCTTGCTGGGCAAGCCGCAGGGCCGGGTCGACGAAGTGGTGCAGGCCAGCCTGCTGCAGCAGTTCGAAGCCTTGCAGGTGGTGGACCGTCGCGGCGCTGCTGCAAATGGGGGTTCGGCCTGGCACACTGCCGCTTCGATGAGCCTGAATGGTGTGCCCGAGGCGACGATCTTCTGCCCATCGCCCGGAATGTATGTCGCTGGCGCAGGCGCGCGGACGCCGGCAAGTCAGCAGCAAGACAGCACCACCGTGGGCGCTGCTGTCTTTGTCGCACAGGTTTTTGAAGCGCTGGGTGCCGCCACTGTCGGCGATGGACCGCTTGCTGCCGCCCGGAGCTGGGGTTATGGCCCTCAGGCCAACCTGTTCTTCGACTTCAAGCGGCGCCAGGTGGTTTGCGATCTGCAAGCCCTGCAGCGCCTGCGCGTGCGGTTCGAGTTGCCGCATCTCAGCGCCAAAGAGGGGCCATGTTTTGACGCCGGCCGCCGCGGCATGAACGAGGTGCTGTGGGATCTTGGGCTGGCCAGCGCGGCTTTGCCGCTGAGGGCTGCGCCCGCAGACTGGCTCGATGTGGCTTTCTCCTTTGTGCCTGTTGCAGACATCCGGGTGCTGACTCGCCAACCCTGCCATCTGGAAGCTGTACGCAGACTGCAGGCGGGCCCCACGACAGCAGGTGCATTGCGCCGATCGATGCGATTCACGACGCTGGAGCTGAAACAGTTCATGCAAGCCCTGTCTTTTCTGGACAGGCTGCGCTGGATCACAAACAAGGATCTGGAAAGCCACCCCCCGTGAAAGCAGTTCTCGAAACCGCAGCCAGCCTCAGGATACCGACCGCACGGCAGCCTTCGGATGGTGATGTGTCGCCAGGCGACTCCTCCAACGTGGCGAGCCACAGGCTCAGGGTCGGGTGGTGGTTGGCAGAGGGCCCGATTTTTCATGAAGGCTTGCATAGCTTGCTGGCCGCTGAGCCGGATTTGCACTGCCTCGGTCAGCAGGTGCGCTGGTCGCCCAACTTCATGGCTGCGGCTATGGCGCCCGAAACGCTCGCGTCCAGTTGGGTCAAGATGCCCGCTGGGGACGCTGTGCCGCAAGTGGTGTTGCTGGACGCCGACATGGTGGACGGGCCAACCCGCCCAACGCCTGAAGATTCAGTGCCGCTGCGTGCGCAGCCCGCCGCAGTCGAAGCCCACGCTGCACCCGGTATGCACGCAGCGTTGGCGCCCGCCGGGCAGCTTGGATGGCGCTCGCTGGCTGAGCGCTTTGGCGGCTGTCGATTTGTCTTGCTGGCAGCGCGGCCCGATGCCACCTTGCGTCGGCTGGCTGGCCAGGCCGGCATTCACTGGGTGCTGGACAAACGCAGTTCGGCTGCTGAACTGGCGCTGGCGATCAGGTCTGCCCATCGGGGTTCATGGCCCGCCGCTGCAGGAAGCACTCGCGTGCAGCCGGTTGACGCCGCAGCGCAAGCGCTCCGGGAAGACCTGACACCGCGTCAGATCGACCTCTTGCAGGCCATGACACAAGGTTTGAGCAACCGGCAGATCGCCGAAAATCTGGGCATTGCGCTGCCCACCGTGAAGTTCCACGTCGCCGGCATCATGGTCAAGCTGCATGCCGACAACCGCACCTCGGCCGTCATCACTGCGCTCAAGCGCGGCATCGTGAAGCTGGATTGAGCCTCGCGCTGTCGCGCGAGGCTGAGCCTTGGTTCAGCCCTCCTTCAGCGACTCGATCAGGTCCACGTACTCCTGCTTGGCCAATTTGACGTCCTTGCCCTTGATGGCCTCCCAGGCGTCAAACTTGGCGCGCCCCACCATGTCGGTGAAGCCGGGGCGTTTGCCTTCCACGTCGCCTTCGGTGGCTTGTTTGTACAGCGCGTAGATCTTCAGCAAAGTCGCGTTGTCGGGTTTGGCGGGCAGTTTCTTGCTGTCGATAACGGCTTTGTCGAAAGCGGTGTCGAGTTTGGCCATGGCTTTGCTCCAGTTCTTTGTTGGGGTACAAGTCGGGGTGTGGCGACTATCATCTTACCCAGGCCCGTGGGGAAAAGTCGGGCCGGCCCCAGTTTCCTCATCCCCTCGGGGGCCAGATGCGAAGCGACGGGTCTGGGGGCAGTCTGAGACCTGGGGGGTAGTGAAGTTCAGCACCTGCAGTTGAAGACTGGCTGTCGCTTGCAGTCACCGATCGACCGAAGCAGAGCCAAGGAGAACCCGATGCAGGACGTTGAGCGCATGTCGCATGTGGACACCTCGTGGCTGCGCATGGACAACGACGTCAACCTGATGATGATCGTCGGTGTCTGGGTTCTCAGCCCGGCCATCAGCCTGCAGGCTCTGCGCCGGTGCATCGGGAGCAGGCTGCTGCGCTACCCCCGCTTCAAGCACAAGGTTGTCATGGATGCGCTGGGTCCGTCATGGGTGACAGACGAGGCTTTTGATCTGCAGCATCATGTCAGCAGTCTGAGGCTGCCATCGCCAGCTGGCCAAAGCCAACGTCAGGCGCTGCAGCACCTGTGCGGCGATCTGGCAGCCCAGGCCCTGGACCCCGATCGGCCTCTTTGGCAGTTTCATCTGATAGAGGATTACGAAGGCGGCGCTGCGGTGGTGGCGCGGGTGCACCATTGCATCGGTGACGGGATTTCACTGATGTCTGTGATGTTGGGGATCACCGATGAAGGTCCAGCCCTGTTGAAGCAGAGCCTGGCGCTGGCCAGGGCTCGGTGTGCTGCCCCGGAACCTGGTTCGGCCGGCGCAGTCAGCCCGCAGCCGCATGACCCGCTACCGCACGGGCACCAGCCCCCGCCCTCGCCCCCGCCCCCGCACCCGCAACTGATGCTGGGCGGCGTCGCGCTGGCCCGCAGCGGCTTGCAACTGGTCAGCGACGTGGCAGCCCTGGCGCTGATGCCCGACGATTCGCCGACCCTGCTCAAGGGCTTGCCCGCTGGGCGCAAGGCGGTGGCCTGGAGCGAGCCGCTGGCGCTCGATGAGGTCAAGGCGGTGGGCAAGGCACTGGGCTGTACGGTCAACGATGTGCTGCTGGCGTGCGTGGCCGGCGCCATCGGCAGCTATCTGGCCAGTCGCGGTCAAGACCCCAGCGACCGCGAGATCCGGGCCATGGTGCCTGTCAATCTGCGACCACCCGGTGAAGAAGCGCAATTGGGCAACAAGTTCGGCCTGGTCCCGCTCGTCCTGCCAATCGGCATTGCCAACCCCGTTGAACGTGTCTTTGCCGTGCGCCAGCGCATGGACCAGCTCAAGCACAGCTACCAGCCGCTGCTGGCCTTTGCTGTGTTGTCGGTGGCGGGGTATTTCAACAAGCCGGTACAGGACGCCGTGCTGAGCCTCTTTTCCAGCAAGGCCACGGCGGTAATGACCAATGTGCCCGGGCCGACGCAGCCACTCAAAATCTGCGGCAGCACGCTGCGCCAGACGATGTTTTGGGTACCGGCCTCGGGCCACATTGGGGTGGGTGTGTCGGTGCTCAGTTATGCCGGCGGGGTGCAATTCTCATTGATGACCGATCAGGCACTGTGCCCTGACCCGCAGGACATCGTCGAGCGCTTCGAGCCTGAATTCGACAAGCTGATCTGGCTGGCGCTGATGCTGCCTTGGCCGGGCAGGGATGAAGATCCAGAGCAGGCCCTGGTGGCGCAGGCATTGGCGCAGGGTGTCAGCCGCTCAACTGACCTTGCCCAGATGCTGCGCTGAAGTGACACCCATCGAGACGTAGATGCTGGTGAGCCCCTCCACACCCACAGGCGCCGGGCTGACCCAGTCCCTGGGTACATACAGCAAGGCCCCACCCACCGGCACAGGGGCGGTGGGCACGAGCACGGCCAGGTAGGGCTGGCCGCCCACCAATACGGGCTCTGGTGAGGACAGCAAGGCCAGTACAGCGACGTTGCCGGGGCCGCCAAACTGCAGCCACACGGGGCTCATCGAGCGCGTGCCCGGGGTGTCGCGGTTGGACAGCAACTCCACAAACTTGCTGACCAGATCGTAGACGTTGCGCACCAGTGGAATGCGTTTCATGACGTTGTTGACCAGTGCTGCCAACACCCCGCGCAGCCGCGTCTGGATCACCACGCCCAGTGCGAAGATGCTGAGCAGCACCAGGCCGACTCCCAACAGATAGCTCGCGACCTCTGAGCCCGTGCCGCCCAGGCCCATCGAGACCATCAGGCCGCCGATCAGGCTGCCGGGGCCCAACCAGTCGATGAGCAGGCGCGCCAGCCAGACAAAGATCAGCACAGTGGCAGCCAGCGGCAGCGCAGCCAGCAGCCCCGTCAGGAAGATACGCAACACGTGCTTGGCAGTGGATTTCATGGTTCAGGCTGCAGGGTCAGCAAAAAATTTGACGGAGGTGGATGCCCCAGGTCGTGCCGCGTCGGGGCTTGGATCAGGTGCCGCCGAAAACGCATGCGCTGCCTGTCCGCTTTACTTGCGGAGTATCGTGCAGTGGATGTTTGGATGGATACAGCAATGGCCGATTTAGCGCGTGCAGCACAGTGGGTACGTTGGACTGAAAACGGGCAAAGGCAACAAGCGCTTTGGCGCTCAGAGCGTGGCGAGTCAGCGCCCGCTGAAGTGGTGCTGGCTGATGACACCTGGTCTGCAGATGCGGCCTATCGGCTGTTGCAACAAGGCCAGGCCTTGTTGTGGCGGGGTGACTTCAATAACGCCCGCCATCTGTTGCAAGCGCTGGTGAGAAGGGCAGCGCGCCCGGCTCGTTCGGATGGCCGGCAACAGGAGCTCGCACTCAACGAACACAGCACACCCGAGCAAGCCGCAGCAGCCTTCCATCGTTACCGCCAGAGCCAATCTGCCCGCGCCGAGCTGTTGTCCCGCTTGCTGATCCCGCTGCGCGCCGACTACAGCATGCCGCTGCGCCGCGCGCCTGACTGGCGCGAGGCTTGCAGTCAGGCCTGGGGCCCGCCAGCAGCAGAGCCAACAGTGCCCAACGCAGCTGACAGTGGGCAGGATACTGCCCAAAAAACGGGGTTTGCGGGACTCGCGGGACTTCCCGGACTTTCGGGGCCTTCAGAACCTTCAGAGCCTTCAGAGCCTTCAGTGGCCTCAGTCATTGCGCTGCGTGAGCTGCTGGGTTTGAACAGCGCTTCTGAATGGCGCAAGAACGGTGTGCCCGTGGCCGCCCTGGGGGCCGCCCCGCATCCCCGTATCCATCCTCATTACGGCGTCTTTTCGCCCCTGCGTGGCGAGTACCTGCAGTTGGTTGCCGACGCTGCGTTGCCAGCCAGCCTGCCTGCCGATTGGGTCGCCTTTGACATCGGCACCGGCACGGGCGTGTTGGCTGCCATCCTGGCCTGTCGGGGCTGTCCCGTGGTCTTGGCCACTGACCAGGACCCGCGCGCCGTGGCTTGCGCGCAAGACAATGTGCAGCGCCTGGGCCTGCAACAGCAGGTTCAGGTGCTTTCGGCCGACATGTTCCCGCCGGGTCAGGCCGATCTGGTGGTGTGCAATCCCCCTTGGCTGCCGCTGGCCGCCGGATCATCCCTGGAGCGCGCCGTGTACGACGAAGGCGGTCGCATGTTGGCGGCCTTTTTGGGCGGCCTGCGCGCGCACCTGCAGCCACAAGGCCAGGGCTGGCTGATCCTGTCGGATCTGGCAGAGCGCCTGGGTCTGCGCAGCCGACAAGCGCTGCTGCAGCAGATCGACGTCGCTGGCCTGCAGGTGCTGGGGCGCATCGACACGCGGCCCCAGCATCGCAAGAGCCGCGACACCACCGATGCGCTGCATGCGGCCCGTGCTGCAGAGATCACTTCACTGTGGCGGCTGGGGCCAGCCTGAGCCTGAAGACCTGGCCGGCAGACCCAGTCGAAGGCCTTCACTGACAGCCTCGGGCATTCGCCTCAGCCGACAGCCTCAGCCGACAGCCTCAGCAGACAGCCTTCACCGACTGCCTTCGCCGACAGCCTCAGCTCTTGACCGCCATCCCCAGCCGCTCGATGGTTGCCTTTTCGGCCACGAAGGTCTCTGCTGCCCAGCGGGTGTAGGTGGGCGTGTCCATGTAGATCACGGTCTGGCTGAAGTTGTCCAGCGTGCTCAGCACAGCCGGGTCTTCCAGCGTTTTCTTGAAAGCATCGTGCAGCCTTTGCGCGACGGCAGGGTCCATGCCCTTGGGGCCACAGACACCAAAGGGCGAATCGGACACCGTCTTGAAGCCCAGTTCATCGAGCGTGGGCACGCTGGGCCAGCTCTTGGTGCGTTTGCTGCCGTAGGTGGCGAGCAAGCGCAGCTTGCCGCTGTTGACATGCGGGGCCCAGCCGGTGGCGTCGCTGGCCGCCATCGTGTGGCCACCCAGGATGGCCTGCATGTTGTCGGCGTTGCCTTTGAAGGGCACATGGTTGAGCGTGATGCCGGCGCGCTGCGCAAATTCTTCGACTGCCAGGTGCGGGCTGGTACCGGTGCCGGTCGAGCCGTAGCTGAACTTGCCTGGGTTGGCTTTGGCGTAGTCCACCACGTCCTTGATCGACTTGAATGGCGAATCCGCAGGCACCACCAATCCGAAGGTGTAACCGGTCAGGCAGGCGATCCAGGTGAAGTCTTTGGTGGTGTCGAAAGTGGTTTTCTGCATGTGCGGGATGCGGAAGACACCGTGCGGCAACTGGCCCACGGTGTAGCCGTCGGGGGCAGCACGTGCCAGTTCAGCCGCGCCCAGCATGCCCCCCGCACCGGGCTTGTTGTCGACGATGATCTGCACGCCCAGCGTCTTGGAAGCACTCTCGGACAGCGAGCGGATGACTGCATCGGTCGAGCCACCGGCTGGCCAGGGGCAGATGTAGCGGATCGGTCGCGAAGGGTAGGCTTGGGCATGGGCCCAGCCAGGCAGCGCAATGGCCGTGGCGGCGATGCTGGCCTGGGTGATGAAGCGGCGGCGATTTTGGCTCATGGGTTTTCTGTCTCCTGGGTTGCGGGTGGATCAATCGTCGCGTCAGTCGTCGCGTCAGTCGGTGGGTCGATCGGCGGTGTAGGCCTCGGCCAAGGTTTGCAGGTGGTCGCGTGATTCGCCGTCCAGATGCGGGATCAGCATCGCCAGCGTGTGGTACACGCCGCGCCCCATCGCTGCGCCAGCAGCTTCAGGCTCGAGCGCGCGGCGTGGGTCGCGCACATATTCATAGCTCAGCCAGTAGGTCAGCACCACCACCATCGCTGTGGCTGCCGGCGCGGCCTGCGCGCCGGTGATGCGTACGACCTGGTTGCGTGCCAGGCCGTCCAGCACCGCGTGCATCGCCTTGCCCTTGTTCTTCAGAACAAACTGGAAGTGCGTCTCCAGGCGGCGGTTCTTGCTCAGCAAGTCGTTGAGGTCGCGGTACAAGAAGCGGTAGTTCCAGATCAGCTCGAACAGCATGTGGAAAAACAGCCAGGCATCCTCGACGTTCTCGACGTTGTCAGCGGCTTGCAATATCTCGTTCAGTGCCCGTTCGTAACGATCGAACAAGGTGTTGATCAGCTCGTCCTTGGCCGGATAGTGGTAGTACAGGTTGCCGGGGCTGATGTTCATTTCGGCCGAGATCAGCGTGGTGCTGACATTGGGCTCACCAAAGCGGTTGAACAGCTCCAGGCTGACTTCAAGGATGCGCTCTGCTGTGCGGCGGGGCTTTTTGGCGGCTGGCATGGCTTGGGTGCAGCGGGAAAGAAGGGCGAGGGGAGTTCAGCGAGGGCGGGGCGGCAAGGGTGTGCAGTGCATCCGGCCCATTCTGGCAGCCTCATCGTGTTCTGCGCCTGCCTACAATCCCCAACGCCGGCCTGCTTCGACAGCGGGATCCTTCCAATGCCTAGGGATCCTGTCGCAGGCCCCGAGCGTGCGGTTTCCTTCACTGCGCGCCTCTCGATTGCTCCTTGAAGCGCAGCCACTTGATTCCAGCCATCTCTTTTGACCAGGTCAGCAAGACCTACGCTGGCGCCAAGGGGCTCTTGCGCGCGCTCGACGAAGTGTCGTTCGACATCGAGCCTGGCGAATTTTTTGGTCTGCTGGGCCCCAACGGCGCGGGCAAGACCAGCTTGATCTCGATCCTGGCCGGCCTCTCGCACGCCAGCTCTGGCCAGGCCCGGGTGCTGGGCCACGATGTGGTGGCTGACTACGCGGTGGCCAGGCGCGCCCTGGGCATCGTGCCGCAAGAGCTGGTGTTCGACCCGTTCTTCAGCGTCATCGAAACACTGCGCATCCAGAGTGGCTACTTCGGGGTCAAGAACAACGGCGCCTGGATCGATGAGTTGCTGTCCGAGCTGGGGTTGGCCGACAAGGCCGGCACCAACATGCGACAGCTCTCGGGTGGCATGAAGCGCCGTGTGTTGTTGGCTCAGGCGCTGGTGCACAAGCCGCCGGTGATCGTGCTCGATGAGCCCACCGCCGGGGTCGATGTCGAACTGCGGCAGACCCTTTGGCGTTTTGTGTCGCGTCTGAACCGCCAGGGCCACACCGTGTTGCTGACCACCCACTACCTGGAAGAAGCCGAAGCGTTGTGCGGCCGCATCGGCATGCTCAAAGCCGGCCGGCTGGTGGCGCTGGACCGCACCGAAGCGCTGCTGGCCGGGCGTGCCAGCACGATGCTCAGGTTCAAGACCGATCAGGCCCTGCCAGAGGCTCTGGCCGAGCAGGCGCGTGTCACCGGCCGCATCGTGCAGCTGAAAGCACGCGACGCTGCAGAGGTCGAAACAATGCTGTCCACGCTGCGCGCCAGCGGCGTGCAGATCGAAGACCTGGCGATCGGGCGCGCCGATCTGGAGGATGTGTTCCTGGAGATCATGCAGGGGGAGAGCGCATGAGCCCGCCGGGCCGTCCCAAGGGCGAATTCCGGAGTGCGCAGCACGAAGGTGCTCCCATGAGCCCGCCGGGCCGTCCCAAGGGCGAATTCCGGAGTGCGCAGCACGAAGGTGCTCCCATGAGCCCGCTGAGCGACCCAG
>JBBQIB010000152.1:0-10281 GCA_038324515.1 Burkholderiales bacterium | reverse complement strand
CACGCCACCAAACGAGCCTGCGGCACCGGCCACCGTGCCACCCCCGATGACCGTGCGAAAGTCGTCACGTATGAGTGTCATGGCGGCCACAGTGGTGGCGAAGGATTGGTAAATCAGCGGCGTGGGCGTGGCGCCCACATGTGTCGCTACAAAGAAGGCTGCGCTTGCAGCAAGGGCGTGTCGGTTCAGCATGTGGTCTCTCCAAGTTGGAATGGGTGTTGCCGCGGGCAACCTGCTCACGCCCTGACGTGGAAGTGTTCCGCGATCCAAGGCACTGCCCCACATCATGAAACTTGGCGCCATCGACATTTCAGTTGCAAGGTCAGCCTAAGGCTTTGGTGCTGCCCTTACAAGAGCTCGGCCCCCCTGAAACAGGGGAGTCAGGGTATGCTGGCGACGGCCTGCTTTGATGCCGCATGAGTGGCATGGCAGACGGAACTCAACCACTCCTGGGACGCACAGCGCCCTTCTTTGCCGAGCGCGCAGAAGGCAGCGAGTTGTGGGACATCGAAGGCCGCCGTTTCATCGACTTTGCTGGCGGTATCGCGGTGATGAACGTCGGCCACGGCCCTGGCCACCCCAAGATCAAGGCCGCGCTGATGGCGCAGGTCGAGCGTTTCACCCACACCTGCTACCAGGTGGTGCTGTATGAGAGTTATGTCTCGCTGGCCGAAAAGCTCAACCAGCTGACGCCCGGCGACCACGCCAAGAAAACAGCGCTGTTTTCTACTGGCGCTGAAGCCATCGAAAACGCCATCTAGATTGCCCGCGCTTACACCAAGCGCTCAGGCGTGATCGCCTTTGGTGGCGCCTTCCATGGCCGCAGCATGTTTGCGGTGGCCATGACGGGCAAGGTGGCGCCGTACAAGTTGGGCTTTGGCCCCTTCCCGCCCGAGATTTACCACGCGCCCTTCCCTTGCCATTGCGCCAGCTTGGCTGAAGTGAAGAAGGCCATGCAGCATTCCTTCAAGGCCGACATTGAGCCCGCGCGTGTCGCAGCCATCATCTTCGAGCCAGTGCAAGGCGAAGGGGGCTTCAACGTCATCCAGGCTGAGGCCGTGCAGTGGCTGCGGGCGCTGTGCGACGAGCACGGCATCGTGCGGATTGCCGACGAAGTGCAGACCGGCTTTGGCCGCACCGGCAAGCTGTATGCGATGGCGCACTTTGGCGTCGTGCCCGACATCATCGTCACGGCCAAGAGTTTGGCCGCCGGCATGCCGCTGTCTGCCGTCACCGGCCGCGCCGAGATCATGGACGCACCGGCCCCCGGCGGCCTGGGCGGCACCTATGCCGGCAATCCGATGGCGGTGGCAGCAGCGCATGCCGTGATCGAAGTGATGGCCGAAGAAAAACTGCCCGAGCGCGGCGCCCGCCTTGGCGCCAAACTCAAGGGCCGCCTCGAAGCGATGCGCCCCCAAGTGCCACAGATCTTCGACGTGCGTGGCCTGGGTGCGATGGTGGCGGTGGAGTTCAACCAACCCGGCACCGACCAGCCGGACGCCGACTTCACCCAGGGGGTGCAGGCCAAAGCTTTGGCCAAGCACCTGATCCTGCTGAGCTGCGGTGTCAACGCCAACGTGTTGCGTTTCTTGTTCCCGCTGACCACTTCGGATGCGGTGTTCGACGAGGCCTTGGATATCTTGGAGTCAGCGCTGCTGGCGGCTTGAAAACTCGACCCGGGAAGCCCTGAGTTTCAGCTTCCGCAGGTGCAGCGCCCTGAACACGGAACCCTGCCGTGTACTCAGGCGCTGCCCCGCAGCATCAAAGCTGGCGCGGCGGGATGCGCGTCGCCAGTGGCTTGGCCACGTAGTCCGGCAAAAAGCGGCACTCCTCAGCCTTGGCGCCTGGCATCTGGCTGCAGCGCTGGGTGATGCCGGCAGGCGTGGGCTTCTGGCCTTTTTCAACCCAGTTCAACAGTGCTTCGAACAGCGGCGGATAAGTGGCATTCCCCAAATAGCTGTGCTCGTTGGATTGCACGAAAGTCTGCACCAGTTGCCCGGCCCTGCCCTGCGCCTGCATGCGCTGGCGCAAGGTGTCTGAGCCTTCGACAAACACGGTGGGGTCGCCCACGCCGTGGGTGGTGAGCACCGGCATCACAAAGCGGCCTTTGTGATCCACATCGGCTGCAAAGCTGCGTACCGCCACAGGATTGGCTGTGAAACGCGGCACGGCTGCGTTGAGTGCAGCGTCGTCAGTCGAGCCGCTGTAACGCACGCCGACATTGCCAAAGGGGCTGGCGCCGCCATGGCGCTGCACCACGTCACGCAAGGTGAAAGTGCCCCAGTTGAGATGACCCAGCACGGAACGCTCAGGGATGCCCACCACGTCAACGATGGTCTTGAGTTTGCGTGCTTGCTCTGGCGTGCGCTGCGCAGCCGGCTTGCGCACCCCCAGGCATTCGTCGGCGCGCGCTGCCACATCGTTGGTGGTGAGCTTGGAATCGACGGGCAGCCCCAGGGCCAGCGGGTAAGACGGCTCATCCGCCCTGGGATGGTTGCCACACAGGTGCTGGTAGATCGAACGCAGATCGAGCCGGAAATCGTAAGTGGTCGGGCCAGCCACCACGCCACTGGTCAGCAGCATGCCGTCCCATGACTTGGGGTACAGCTCAGCCGCCCGCGTGGCCACCATCGCACCCCAGGACTGGCCATGCAGCAAGGTGCGCTTGGGCTGGGCCACATGGGTGATGAAGATACGCCGCACGCGCTCGGTGTCTTCGGCCGCCGTGGTGACGGCAAAACCACCTTGGCGGAACACCGATCCGGCCCAGGCATGGCCTTCGCTGACGGTGATCGCCCAGCGCTTGATGTCTGCATCGGCCCGCGCAGGGGTCGGCGCCCCCAAGAATGGACCGCCGTGGGCATGCACCACCAGCACGCCGCTCCATTTCTCGGGCATCACGATCAGATACGGCGATTTGGCAGAGTCCACTCCGCGTAGGCACTTGGCGCCTGATGGGACACCCTCGGGGCAAGTAACGCTGGCAGGCGCGGCTTCAGCCACCGGCTCGGGGCCAGAGGCGCAGCCGACCAGTGCCAGGGAGAGCAAAGCCGGTGGCAAAGACAGGGGCAGCGTCTTCAAAAACGATCGCACAGACATGGCGGCAGGTGCCTTTCTAGGGTGGAGGAAACAATACGGACAGCCGTGCGGCCCTGGAGACTAAACCAGGCCAAGTGTCAGCCCGGACCGTGTTTCACCTGATAGGCTGAAAGCGCCCTGCGTGCCCAGAGTGCTCCAAGCGCTGCAAGCGGTGCAAGCGCCTAAGATGGAAGCTTCGTTGAACTGCCGAGGGCACAGATGGCCTCCACGTGGGCAGCATTGGCAGCTGACACAACACTGGCTTCAACCCCGGCAACAGCCCCGGCCCGTGGCGCCGCAGCGGCGCAATCCGCCGCGCAGATTGTCAACGGCACGGCGGGTGACGACAGCCTTTACGGCAGCAAAGGTGACTTTCAAGTCGACGGCGGCGCTGGGGTAGACACCTGGACGTTCAACGTCAATTTTGAGTTTCTGACAAGTGCAAGCCGCGATCCGTCCACAGGCGCCTTGACGCTGCAAAGCCGCAGCCAGTCGATCAGCCGGGAATCCATAGGAGCCGGACCGAGCCTTTGTGAGGCTGACGGAACCCGGCTCCCGTTTTTAGGAGGGGAAGCATGTTTAAACTTGAGACGTTCATGGCCGCCGTCAAACTGGACAATCCGACCTATGAGCGGGTGAAAACCAGCGACCTGAACGCGCTGGTTGCTCTCGTTTCGAAGAGCATTGCCGCGGACAGGGTGGCCGTGGAAATTCGCAAAATAGCGCCGGACAAGTGGAAGAAGTACGCCCGCGCGCGCAAGTACCTCATCGACAACGTGCCCGGTCTGGCGGCTTTGATGGCCGCCCGCCTCGTAAATTTCAAGACCAAGACCCTCACCGCGCTGTCGGGTGGCAACATCCAGCACGAGGCCGTCTGGGAAAGCGATTCCGGAAAGCTGGCCGAACTCGCCCACATCAAGGTGCGAGAGGCGGTCAGTTGGGGGACGCCGGCGGGGCCGGCCATCCCGTATCTCGACCCGGCCTATCAACACGCGGGCCATCACTTCGGCGTCGGCAATGCGGTCAGCTCGCCCGGCACCGTCGGCAATATGAGCGACACCCACGACGCCAAGGGCGCCTGGGGGCCGACCATCCTCGACTTCGCCGGGCCGGCCAAGGTCTCGTATACCTGCAAGCAGGTCTATCAATACACAGACGATAACGGTGGCAGTTGGCACGACATCCCCAACAGCACCTATGAGATCGTTCGGACGGTCAGCGCCATCGCGGGCAATAAGATCAAGTTCGAGATCCTCAAGAAGAGCGTGCCGCCCAATGGGCGCAGCGAGTCTCGCGCGAACAAAGTGGAGTTGTCAAAGGGCTGACGCCTGAGGCCCCGGCAAAAGGGGCGGGCTGCGGCCCGCCCCTTGTCTTTTTGCCTGCGGACGCTCGATGCGGCTGATACCGTCTGCGCGACCTCGCCAGGCTCATCCCCTTCGCCTGCTGTCCTGCTAATGTCGTGCCCATGACAAACACGATGCCCAACCCCTCTGATACGGACACCGCATCCCTGGCCGGCCAGGTCGCCCTCATCACCGGCGGCGGGCGCGGCATCGGCCACGGGACCGCCCTGGCCCTGTCAAAGGCCGGGGTCAAGATCGCCGTCGCGGCCCGCAGCCGGGATGAACTTGATGAGAAGCGCGTGATGACGCGGTGTACGACCTGCAGCACCGGCGTCACCAGCTTGGGCTGCGCGGCCAGTAACAGGCGCAGCGGGATGGGCAACGAGAGGACCCACTGGCGCACCGGCACGCGCGGATTGACGTGGTCCACCAGGTGCGCCGCCGTCTGGGCCATGCGCCTGGCTCCGCGCACGCGCTGAGCGCAGCTCAGGGCGGCGGCGCCGGCCCCATCGCCACCCGACAGCAGTCCACGAAGTGAGCGGCGGCCTGCGGCAGCGGCCGCGTCTTCAGGAACATGGCCTGCACGCCAAGGGTCGAAGCCGGCTCGATAGGCAGGATGGCGAGTTGCCCCGCATATCGCGCCGCGCTCAGGTCGTCCACCACCGCCACGCCCAGGCCGTGCGCCGCCAGGTCCAGCGCCACCTGGTGCGTTTTCACGGCCAGACGCGCCGGGTAGGGCCAGTCGAAGCGTGCCGCGAACTCCGCCACCAGGCGGCCTACCGGGTCGGTCGACAGCACCTCGATCAGCGCCATGGTGCGCATGGCCGTGGCGTCGATGCGACCGGCGCGGCTGTAGCGGCCCAGCACTTCGGGCCGCGCCGCGCACACCAACCGGCGCGGCGGCATGTCTTCGAACAGCAGCGCCGCGTGCAGCACCGGCTGCAGCGCGATACCGACATCGATCTCGTGCATCAGCAGCCATTGCACCAGTGTGTCGTTGTGGCCGGTGCTGAACTCGCAGCGCATGTCGCCGTGGCGTTCCAGCAGGCGGTGCACGGCCTGCGGCACCGCGCCCGACAACGACAGCGCAATGCCCACGCGCAGCGTGGCCTGGGTGCGCGTGCGAAGGTTCAGCGCCGTGCGGCGGGCGTCGTCGAAATCGGTGAAGGCCTTGCGCACCAGCGGTGCCAGGTGCAGAAGTTCCTCGGTTGGTTGCAGCCGGCCGCCGCGGCGGGTGAACAGCGCGTAGCCCAGCGTGCGCTCGGCCTGTTGCACTGCGCGCGTGACCGAAGGCTGGGTCACCCCCAGTTCGCGCGCGGCAGCACTCACGCTGCCGCTTTGCAGGATGGCGTTGACAAGTTCGAAGTGGCGCAGCTTCATGAGGTGCCGGCAGCGAGCCCCCGCATCCGAGGGTCGGGTATACGATGATTTCGGGGCCCGTGCATGCCTCTCTGGCATGGAAAGGCCAAGTCTATGCATGCATAGCCCTGGCGTGTGAGTTCTAGACTGGCTTTTCCCGTGACGCAATGACGCAAGGACTCAAGGCGCCCTGCACGAAGTTCCGCACCGACACCCCGCACCGGAGAGTTCCCATGAAATTGTTGCCCCGCATTGGCCTGGCCCTGGCTCTGGCCGTCGGCTCAGGCCTGTCACAGGCGGCCATCGTCAGCGCCGGATTCAACGCCCTGGGCGGCAATCTCTGGCGAGTAGCCATCACGGTGCAGAACGACGGCACGCCCGCCAGCATTCCTGGCCTGACGGTGTACTTCGACGAATCCCTGTTCGGCAACCTCAGCAACGCCACAGCCCCGGTGGGCTGGGACCCGCTCTTGTTCCAGCCCGACACCGGGCTGTCCGCCCCCGGTGCCTTCGACGCGCTGGCGCTGGGCAGCGCCTTCGAGGTGATGGCGGGTCAGACGTTGTCGGGCTTCGGCCTCGACGTGGTCTACCTGGGCAACGGCACGCCGGGCCCCATGGCCTATGAAATTTATGCTCTGGACAGCGCCTTCGCCGTCGTCACCTTGGGCAACGGCACCACCGTGGCGCCGACCGCCGCCGTGCCCGAGCCCATGACGGCCTGGCTGGTGGCGCTGGGCCTGGCCGGTTGCGCTGTGACGCGTCGGTCGGCCGCCGTGCGCCACGGGAGCCGAGCATGAAGACACAACGACGTTTGCAACGCCCGCACCTGGCCTGCCGACTGGGGGCTACGGCACTGGCCGGCCTGGGCCTGCTGCAAGGCTGCGGCGGCGGTGAGCCAGCGCTGACTGACGCTACTGCCGCTTCCGCCGAAGGAGGCGCAGCGATGAAGGTGCTGGCCGCGGCAACGGAGCCCAGCGCAGCTGCAGTCGCGGTCGCCGCCTCGGCCAGCGTGGTCAATCTGACCCAACTCGCTGAACGTCGCATCACACGCACCGTCTTCGAGTACGACTTCCGCATCACGGTGCAGAACGGCGCCATCGCGCAGTCTGGCATCAACGCCACGCTGGCCGCCGTCGGCGCCGGCACCAGCATCGTCGACGGCAACGTGGCGGTGGGCAACCTGGCCGCCGGCGCGTCGGCCGCGCCGGCCGACACCATCACGCTGCGCCATGACCGCACGCGGCCGTTCAACACGGCGGCACTGACCTGGGCCGTCACCGGCACGCCGGTGCGTACTGTCACCTTCAACCCCGCACTGTGTACGCCGCAAGCTGGCGCCCCGTACACCCAGACCGTGGGCATCAGCGGCACCCAGATGATGGTCACGTCGGCCGACGTGAAGGCCTCGGCCGCGGGCTGCAAGGTGCTGGCGCTCGGCGGCACGGCGATCGACGCGGCGATCGCCGTGCAGGCCGTGCTGGGCGTAGTGGAGCCTTTCGCCTCGGGCCTGGCAGGCGGCAGCGTCATCACCTACTACGACGCAGCCACGAACAAGGTGCGCACCTTTGACGGCCTGGCGCGAACGCCCAGCACCATCGGCGCGACCACCACGACATCGGTCTACCAGATGGCCGTCACTTCCGACTTGCTTTGCCGCACCGGCCGGGCCATCGGCGACAGCCTGTCGGCCCAGCAGGGCAACACCAATATCTCGGGCCGCGCCACCGGCGTGCCGGGCACCTTGAAGGTGCTCGACCAGGTGCACCGCGCGCACGGCCGCACACCCTGGAACCAGCTCTGGGACGACGCCATCGGCCATGCCAGCAATGGCTTCCCGATGACCCGGTACATGTACTCCACGCTGTACAGCGACGGCACCATCTTCGACGACGAGACCGGCGCGGCGTTGAACGCGGGTGGCGTGAAGGCCTGGTGGAACACTGCGCGCGATCGCTGGGGCGCCACGCGCTGCCGTTACAAGGACATCAAGGCGCGCTACTGCGACCTGACCGACGCCACCGAGCAGCGCCCGCTGCCGGTCGACACCACCATCACCAACCCGGCCCTGGCGCTGACACTGCAGCGCGTGCGCGACGGCGGCGCGGCCGCGTTCTACGACCCCGCCGGGCCGATCGCCGCCGCCATCCTGCAGCGCTTCCAGGACGACAAGCTCACTACCACCGGTGCGAACAACTGCACCTCCATCCTGCCCGCCACGTACAACTCGAACGGTACGACCTCGGCGCCCATCATTCCGGCGCGCATTCCCAGCCTGATGCTGGCGGCCGATTTCGCCAGCTACCAGGCCATCGAGCGCAAACCGCTGGTCGGCACACGTTTCGGCCTGACCATCCATACCCAGCCCGCGCCGCTGTTCGGCGGCGTGGTCACGCTGTACTCGTTGGGCGTGCTGGAGCGCAAGAACATCGCCGGCCAGGCCTGGGGCAGCGCGAGCTTCTACTACCTGGCAGCCGAAGCCAGCCGGCTGTCCAACGCTGACCGGCGCAATATCGTCGGTGACCCGGCGTACTCGAACGTCAACCTGCGCGTCGACGCGCTGCTTGGCGCGCCTTACCTGGACGCGCGCGCCGCGCTGGTGAACGGCACTGCGCTTGGCACAGTGATTGCGGGCGGGGTGGCCGACGGCATTCCCGCTTTTGCCGCTACCGACCCGACGCTATTCGACCCGCTGGCCAGCCTGGCGCCGGCGTGGCAGCCCTCGTCAACCACCCGGCTGGCCGCGCGCACGCCGACGCGCAAGGCCGCCGAGCAGCAAGAGGACATGCATACCACCAGCAGCCTGGCCATCGTCGACGGCTACGGCAACGCGCTGGCCATGACGACCACCATCAACACCCATTGGGGCGCGCACATCGAGGCCGCGGGCATGATGCTTAACAACGCGCTGTCCAACTTCTCGGCCAGCACGCCCGGGCTGGACGTGAATGGCTACGCCGCGAACAAGCGCCCGCGCAGTTCCATCGCGCCGTCCATCGCCTTCGACGCCCAGGGCCGGGTGCGCCTGGTATGGGGCGCGGCCGGCGGCGGGCCCATCCCCGACTACATTGTCAAGACCTTCCTCGGCAACCAGGTCTTCGGGCTGGACATTCAGGCTGCGATCAACGCCGACAACTGGACCGGCCAGGGCGCCACCAACTCGGTCGCCGAGTTCGAGGCCGACAAGCCGATCGAAGCGCTCATTCCCAGCATGCGCAGCACCTACGGCTACACTACCGGCACGCTCAGCAGCACCGGCCTGACCAGCGGGCTGGCCGGCATTGCGGTCACTTACGACGTGAACGGCTTCCCCATCTACCGCGGCGCGGCCGACTTCCGCCGCGCCGGCGGGGCGAACGGCTACTGAACCAGCGGCAAGGGCAGCCGGGCCGGGCACGTGTGTGGCACGATCGTCGCACAGGAGCCCTGCCCATGTCCGAATCCGCCGTCCCCGCCGCAGTCCAGCCGCCAGCAGGACCGCGGCACCGCCAGCTCTCGCCGCCTGCTGCACTTGATCAGCGTGCTGATGGCCTGCGAGGCGACCGCGAGCTGAACGAGCACGGCTGCATCGTGCCCGGCCTGGGTGACGCGGGCGACTGGATCCAGGGCACCCGCTGGAGGATAGGAAATTCGCTTCGTCAGAAGAATCTGTGGGCCAGTTTTGGCTCCGGAAGCCTGCCGAGCACGTGATACGGAGAGAGTTCGGCGATCCGGAACGTCCGATAGCCGTACGCTTTTCTCAGTGTGACTTTGGCTTTGTTGTTCAGGCCCTCGATGACGCCGCTGGAGAACTGCTTCTTGGCCCTGAAGTAGTTGAGTAACAGCTCCCGGTGCGTGCGCACCGTGCGTGCAAACTTCTTTATCGGATCAATGCGCGAGCGCATCGCTCGCTTGCACCAGGCATCAAGGAACTTGGCGGCCCAGGCCGGTGAGTCGTATTCCCAGAACAGCTGGAACTCTTCCTTCAACAAATACGCTCGAACGCTTTTCAAGTTGTAGGCCAGCAACTCTCGCAGACTGACGTTTTGCTTGTCCGTCAGGTTCTCCGGTCGCTTGAGCAGGCACCAGCGCTTGTTCTTCAACACGGGCTCATAGCCTTCGCGAAGCATGCGGCGTGCCTCACCGGCCCGTACCTCGTCCAGCGCCTTGTTCAGTTTGGCCACCATGTGGAAGCGGTCCAGGATGTTCAATGCCTGCGGGCAGCGTTTGGCAATGACCTCCAGGTACGGGCGCCACATGTCGGAACAGATGAACTCGATCTTGCCGGCCAGTTGCTCGCCGATGAGGGTAAAGAACTTCTCGAAGCTTTGCTTGGTTCGCGCCTGACCCACCCACAGCAGCCGGGTGCAACCGGCATCGACCTGATAGACCAGCGTCAGGAACTTGTGACTCTTGCCGATGTGGATCTCGTCGACGCCGATGGCGCGCAAGGTCCCCAGCTCGCGATGCTCCAGCCCCCAGCGAACAACGTATTCAACCGCATGACAGACCTGATCCCAGGTCG
>JBBQIB010000151.1:0-10305 GCA_038324515.1 Burkholderiales bacterium | reverse complement strand
GTCATCGGTCAGCGCCTGCTTGCTCAGCTCGGGCTCTTTGTAGTAGCCCAGCATCAAGCAAGGCGCTTTCATCTGGATCTCGCTGGTAACCGGGTCCAGGCGGCTTTGCACGCCGTCATAGGGCAGGCCCACCGTGCCCGGGCGCTGCTTGCCCGGCAGCGTGGCGTGGCTGACGCCGCAGTTTTCGGTCATGCCGTAAACCTCGACCAGATCCAGGCCCAGCTTGTTGTACCAACGCAGCAGATCAGGTGGCATTGGGGCGGCACCGCCGGCGGCAAACACACACTCCTGCAAACCTAAAGCCGTCAGGATCTTCTTGCGCACGATGCCCTTGATGATCGGGATTCTGAGCAGCCGGTCGAGCTTGGCCGGTGGCATCTTGGCGCTGATGCCCTGCTGGAATTTGACCCACAGGCGCGGCACGCTGAAAAACACCGTCGGGCGCGCGCGCTGCAGGTCGGAGGTGAAGGTCTCCAGACTTTCGGCAAAAAACACATGCATGCTGGTGGCGAGCAAACCGTGTTCGACCAGGGCGCGCTCGGCGACGTGGCTGAGTGGCAGATAGCTCAGCATGCGCGCATTGATGTTGATCGCAGGCACCCGCTTCAAACCCGAGGACACGCCCCAGGCAAAAGTGCCAAAGCTGTGCATCACACCTTTGGGCGCGCCAGTCGTGCCGCTGGTGTACATGATGGTGCCCAACTCGTCGGCGTCACGCACCGGGTTGCCGGCCAAAGGCTCGGTCTTGGCCACGATGCTGTCCCAAGTCGGGTAGGCCTTGGCGGCATCGTCAGGGGCCAGCGGCAGGCTGATGCACGGCAGCCCGGTGGGGATGCCCGGTTTCATGCCGGCCCAGCCGTCCAGCTTGCCGACAAACAGCAGCCTGGCTTCGCTGTGCTCCAGGATCTGGCGGATCGTGCCCGCTGCCAGCGTGGGATACAACGGCACCGAGACAAAGCCGCCGATCCAGATCGCGAAGTCGGCCATCATCCAGTGCGCGGTGTTCTTGGCCAGCAGCGCCACCTTGTCACCCGGCTTCAAGCCCAGGCTTTGCAAGTGCGCCGCCATGCGCCGACTTTGGTCCATCACCTCTTGCCAGGTGTAATCGCGCACTTGCCCGCCGCCCAGCGGCTGGGTGAAGACCACCTTGTCGGGGTGCGTCTTTTCCCAGTGGTACATCCGCTGCAGGGCCAAAGTTTCGGGTGCAATGCTGGTTGCCATGGGGGTTGTCTCCGCCTGCTTCAGGCCTCGCGGCCCTGGTTATTGAGTCAGGGCTGACCAACCACCCTGATGCTTGATGACTATTGAGGGTACCCAAGCCAGGCGCAATCCGAAAGAGGACTTTCCTCAGGGCCGGTCGTGGGCCAATGCCTCTTCGATCTTCGCGCGCGTTTGTCGCGCCGCACGCAGCACCAGGATCGGGTCCAGGTCAGCCTGCGGGGCCAAAGCTGCTGCCACGCTGTCCACCTTGTCGGGCTCATGGACCAGCGCATGGACCAACACCGAGAGCGCGCAGATCGCCCGCCTGTCGGGTGCCGCGACCAGCTGCAGGCTTTGCCGCACATCCACGTGCATGCGCACGCTGGCCACCGCTGCGGCCCCCAGGCCCCAGCTCTCGCACAGTGCGGCGCCCAGCGCGTCGTGGCTGACGCCAAAGCCGGTGTGCTCCAGCGTCACCAGTTCGATGTCGTCGGTTGCAGCCCGCAACATCGCACGGTAGTGGTCTGGCGCATGCCTGAACAGCACCGCCTTGCCACACTCTTCAAACAGCCCCGCAGAGTGTGCGGCCCAGGCGTCCAGCGACAGCCGCTGCGCCAGCCGGCCCATCAGCAAACCGCGCTCGCCAGCGCGCTTCCAGATCGGATTGAGCTCTGGCGCGGGCGGAAAAGCAGCCCGCAAGCCCATCTCGTAGGTGATGGCCGCCACCTCGCGGATGCCCAGGTAGGTCACGGCCTGGTGCACGCTTTGCACCCGGCCCTTCAAGCCATACAGCGAAGAGTTGACGGCCTTCATGACGGCAGAAGCCAAAGCCATGTCGGTTTCGATCAGTGCCGATGCCGCTTGCAGGTTGATGTCTTCGTCGGCCATCAGCAAGGACAGCTGCAACAGGGCCTGCGGCTGGGTCGGGATGTCGATATCCAGCTTGCGCAATTGGGGGTTGACTGACATCAGGAGCCTTCAGCCACCAGCACAGTGGCAGCCCAGGCATGCTAGGTCGCCACATGCGGATCTGGCCGCCTGAAAACAAGGGCCAAAACAGGCGCTGATTGGCGCGCCCGGCGCGCTTGGCTGCTTGGCTGCTTGGCGCCGGGCGCCCCGGCACGGGCTGTACACCTGTCGGGCGCCTACAGCCTGCCGAGTGCCGTCTCGGCACAAAAAACAAGCGCCGGCAGTGCGGCGCTTGCAAAGGCTGTGGAAGTCACCGCGTATGGTCGCAGCTGCATTCCTGGCTGCACACAGGCTGTCGCTGTGGCTGTTGTGAACTGCTCAGTCTTGTTGTCTCCTCAGGCCCCCGGAGGGCGCACGACGGGTGTCGCCGCGCCCTCATGAGTCGCCGAAATGTAGCGGCGCGCGCAGCGCGGGCCATCAGGGCTTACCCCGCAATTGCAAGAAATTGTCACTTCGGCGTGCCGCTGCGCGCTGTGCAGGCGCGCAGTGGCCACGAGCCTGCACGCGCTCAACGCAAGGCTGTGCTGGCCAATACCGGAAACAGCTGCGTCAGGCCATCGGCCAGCAATTCCACCGCCATCGCCGCCAGGATCAAGCCCATCAGCCGCGTCATCACATTGATGCCCGTGCGTCCCAGCACCTTGGCGATCCTGCCGGCCGCAGTGAAGGCAGCAAAAGTGACCAGACCGATCACCAGCCCGTAGGCCACCAGCACCCCCAACTGCCACAGATGCTGCGTCTTTTCGCTGTAGATGACGATGGTGGAAATGGTCGCCGGGCCGGTCAGCAACGGAATCGTCAGCGGCACCACGGCAATGCTGGCGCCAGCGTCGATCTTCTCTTCGCCTTCGCTGAGGTCGCTGGGCTTGGTGTCAGCCTGCTCGGCGTTGAGCATCGACAGCGAGCTGATCAGCAGCAAGATGCCGCCCCCGACCTGAAACGAGGCGATCGAGATACCGAAAAATTCGATCACCTGCAGACCCAACAGCGCGCTGATGGCAATCACCAGAAAGGCCGACAACGCGCTGATGCGAATCGTGCGCTGACGTTGCTCGCGGCTGAAGCTCTGCGTGAAGTGGATGAAAAACGGCACCACGCCGATCGGATTGACGATGGCCAGCAGTGCAATCAGGGGTTTGAGCAAATCCATCGCACGATCGTAGGGGCCGGCCGGGTGGCTCAAAGCACACAAATTGCGATGGCCAATCCGGGGTCAGCCCTCGGGGCAACAAAACAACACTTGACGGCGAAGCTCTTTACAGGCATACCTGGCCCGAGCCCATAATGCGGAGTCTGTGTCTGGCAGCCGCGCCTTTCGTTCAAATGATTCACGCAGGGTTGAGCTCAGCACGGTTTTCTGAGGTTTTTTTAAGGGCTCCCCGTGGGAAACAAACTGTACGTCGGTAATCTGGCTTATTCGGTGCGCGATGACTCGCTGCTGCAGGCCTTCTCTCCTTTTGGCAATGTCACCTCCGCCAAGGTGATGATGGACCGTGAAACCGGCCGCTCCAAGGGCTTCGGCTTTGTGGAAATGGGCACCGACGCGGAGGCGCAAGCTGCCGTCAACGGCATGAACGGCCAGGCGCTGGACGGCCGCGCCATCGTGGTCAACGAAGCGCGCCCGCGCGAAGAACGCCCAGGCGGCTTTGGCGGCGGTGGCGGCGGCGGTAGCCGCGGCGGCTACGGCGGCAGCGGCGGTGGCAGTGGTGGTGGTGGTAGTGGTAGCGGTGGTGGTGGCAGTGGTGGCGGCTACGGTGGTGGCGGTGGTGGCACAGGCGGCGGTGGCCGTGGTCCCTACGGCGGCGGTGGCGGTGGCGGAGGCCGCAGCCCTTACGGCGGTGGTGGTGGCGGTGGCCGCAGCGGCGGCGGCGGCGGCGGCTACGGTGGTGGCGCAGGTGGTGGCGGTGGCAACCGCGGTGGCTACTGACCCCCCTGTCATCGCAGCTGCAGCGGCCTGAGCAGCTATTCGTCAGGCCGCAACTTCAATTCGGAACTCGAGGCCCCAGGCCATCAGAGCCGGAGGACTTATTCATCAACAAGCGCCCCTGAGCCCTGGCTCTCGGGCGTTTGTGCTTTCAGGGCCTCAAAACCGATCCGGGCGCAACACCTGGACGGGACAAAAGTACATCACCACCTTGTAGTGGACAGCGTACTGCTCCAACACATGCTCGGCAATCGCGTCGGCAACCGCCTCGGCGCAAATGAACTTGATCTCTACCGTGCGGTCAGCTTCCCAGGCACCTTCGCGCGCTCCGCTGCGCCCGGCACCTCGCACTTCGGTCACGGTCCAGCCATGGGCACCGAGTTGTTGCGCGTCTCTGACCAGCGATCTTTCAAGCGCACCTTCGGCAACGATCACCAGCAAGGTCTTCGGGTGTTTGTTCAAAGCCATCAACTCAACCTCTGCGCCAGCGCAATGTACAGCGGGATGCCGATCACGATGTTGAACGGAAAAGTGATCCCCAACGCTGCCGTGATTGACAAAGCAGCATTGGCCTGCGGCACGGCGATGCGCATGGCCGTGGGCGCCGCAATGTAGCTGGCGCTGGCTGCCAGCGTGGCGAGCAGTGCCACACCGCCGGTCGACAAACCCAGCAACAGACCCAGCCCGGCGCCGGCCAGCGCCAGCAGAGGCGGGGCACCCAGGCCGATGACCAGCACGGCTGCGCCAAAGCGCCGCATCTCGCGCAGCCGGCCGCCAGCCACCAGGCCCAGCTCCAGCAAAAACAACGCCAGGACGCCTTTGAAAGGGTCGATGAAAACCGCCTTGATGGGCGCTGTGCCGGCCTCGCCCGCCACCGCCCCGATCAGCAACCCGCCCATCAGCAGCAGCACGCTCTTGCCCAGCAGCACATCGTGCGCCAGCTCGGCCCACGGGTTGCGACCGGGTCGTGCGCTGGCACCGGGTTTGGGTGCCGCTTCAGCCAAGTGACCGGCCGGGTGGCCAGCCGAGAGACCGACCGAGCGGCTGGCCGACCAGCGCGCCAACAAGATGCCAGCCACCAGGCCCGGGGCTTCCATCACCGCCACCCACAACGCCGCGTGGCTCTCGTAGGCGATGCCTTCGCGCGTCAAGGCCGCGGTGGCCACCGCAAAAGTCACCACGCTGACCGAGCCGTAGTGGGCCGCCAAGGCGGCAGAGTCGGCGCCGCCCAGCCGCAACAGCCTGGCCACCGGATACAGCACAAAAGGAATCAGAAAGCCCAGCAGCATGCATCCCAGCACCTGGGGGGCCAGCTCAGCCAGCGGCTGCTTGCTCAACTCGATGCCGCCCTTCAGGCCAATGGCCAGCAGCAGATAGATCGACAGCGTCTCGTACAAGGCTTCGGGCAGCCGCAGATCGCTCTTGGCCAGGCGGGCAAAGACCCCCAGCAAGAAAAAGTAGACGACGACGTCGATGACTGGCATCAAGCGCTCGCCGGGCCGGCAATTTCAGCGGCGGGTCGCCGTCGGCTGGGCCGCTGCGGCCCAGTGGCAGAACCCTGGACAGCGCCAGACTTGTTCAAGCCCGGCTGCGCCTGGGCTTGCGCCCGCGACCGTCCATCACGCGATCAAACAGCGCATTCGGCAGCAGCCGCAGCAGCTTGGCCACCACACCCATCTGCCACGGGATCACGCGGTAGCTGTCGCCGGCTTCGATGGCGGTGGAGGCCTGCCGTGCAAACTCTGCAGCAGGCATCAGAAAGGGCATCGGATAGGGGTTCTTGGCAGTCAGCGGGGTGGCGATGTAACCCGGCACCAGCGTCACCACCCGGATGCCCTGGCGGCGGCATTCACCCCGCAGGCTCTCGCAATAGGCAACGACTGCGGCCTTGCTGGCGCAATAGGCACCGTGGCCTGGCAGGCCCCGGATCGCAGCCACGCTCGCCACGCCCACCAGCGTGCCCGAGCCGCGCTCGCGCATCGGGTGCAAGAAGGGATGAAAGGTGGCAGCCAAGCCCAGGTTGTTGATGGCCAGTGTCTCGCGCATCACTTCCAGGTCTTCGCGCTCGGCGCTGTCCATGCCCACGCTGATGCCTGCGTTGGCCACCACCACCTGCGGCAAACCCTGGGCCTGCAAACAAGCTTGCGCGGCGGCGATGAAAGCATCCACATCGGCCACGTCAGCCGCGTAGATGCCTGCACGGTCTGGCGTCAGCCCTTGCGCTGCGGCCCAGGCCCGCATCGGTTCTGCGCGCCTGGCTACCAGCGCCAGGCGCCAGCCAGCCTGAGCGTATCGCGCCGCCAACGCCTGACCGATGCCGCTGGAAGCACCGGTGATCAAGATCAGCGGTGCGCTCATGGGTGCATTTGTCGGGGCGCTCATCGCTGCGTGACCGGCATGGGCCAGGCCTCGGCAAGCGCTGGCGCCGGGACGCTGCTGGCCAGCGGCTCGGCATGTGCCGGCACACGGGGCGGCAAAACCACCCGCAGCGGGCCCTTGAGCTGCAGCAACCCCGTGGCGTGGGCGTACTCCAGACCCCCTGCGGTCATCTCGATGCCGCCATGCTGCACCTGCACCGGCTGGTCAGAGCTGACACGCTGCAAAGCCACAAAGGCATGCAAAAACTCGCTGCGCATCCACAGCTTGCGGTTGTTGCCGTCCACGCCAAACACTTCAGCGCCACCCAGCAAGCGCAACTCACTGGCGTCGCCCTTGCCAACGGCCTGGCGCGCACGCGCGCGGGTCAGGCGCCCGTCCGGCGCATAAGAGCGGATCTGCGCGCCTTCGATCTGCACGTCGTCGGTGGCCGGAAAGTGATGCATCTGCAGCCCTTCGATGCGCAGTTTCAAGCGGCCCGCATTGTCAAAACGCTCGATCGAAAACTCACTCATCGTATAGTCCGGCTCGCTCGACTGCGGCCGCTCCTGCGCCGGGCCCGTCGGCTGCGGCGAGTTCTTCACCAGCCACCAGGTGGCACACAACAGCACGGCCATCAGCAGCAGCGGCAACGACGCGCTCAGCGACTCACGCAAACGGCTGTGCCACGGCAGGCGGCTGGCGCTGCTCTGGCCAGGCCTGCGCCCGTCATCCGCTGGCTGGCCCAAGGACAGCGGCACCTCCGGCAGGTCTGGCAGATGCAGCTCGACCTTCATCTTCATCGGCCGTCCGGCGCCTGCGGCTCAGTCTGCAACGCAGCCTGCAGCAGCGCTGAGTAGCGCCCGCTGGCGCACAACAGCAAGTCGCAGAACTCACGGGCTGCGCCGTGGCCCCCCCGCAAGGTGCTGACATGGTGGGCCACGGCCTTGACCTCGAGATGCGCGTTGGCGGGTGCGCAAGCCAGGCCGGCCCGCAGCAGCAAGGGCAAGTCGGGCCAATCGTCACCGATCACGGCGACTTGCGCCCACGGCAGGCCAAGCGTCTGCAACAGCCCTTGCGCAGCAGCCAGCTTGTCGCTGGCGCCATACACCGCATGCTGCAGGCCCAGGTCTGCCACCCGCTTGCGCACCGCTGGCGAATCGCGGCCTGTGATCACCAGCGGCTCGATGCCGCCCCACTTGAGCAGCTTCAGGCCATGGCCGTCCAGGGTGTTGAAAGCCTTGAAGCTCTCACCCTGCTCGCCGATGTACAGGCTGCCGTCGGTCAGCACACCATCCACGTCAAAAATCGCGGCTCGCATCCCCAGGCCAGTGCCTTGGGCGCGCAGCAGCAAGGCCGGAGCGAAGCGGATGGCCGCCTGCAGCTGAGTCTCCACACCTGGGCCTGGCGGCTGGGCTGTCAAGCCTTCAGCGCCTGGCCTGTCCCTGGGGGCAGGTTTAGGCGTGGGGTCGGGCGTGGGATCGGGCGTGAGGTCGGCCATGAGGTCGGGCGCGAGGTCGGGCATGCAGTCGCGGCTGGATGGGCCCATGTTCAGATCACCTTGGCGCGCATCAGATCGTTGGAGTTCAAGGCACCCACCAGCACACCCGTCTCGTCCACCACCAACACACTGGTGACGCGGTGGGTTTCCATCACCTGCGCAGCGTCAACGGCCAGCGCATCCTGCTGCACCAGCCGCGGCTGCTGGTGCATCACGGAGTGGGCTTGCAGATCGCGCAGATCGGCGCCGCGCTCGATCAATCGGCGCAGATCCCCGTCGGTGAAGATGCCCAGCGGCCGGCCTGCGCCATCCACCACCGCGCTGAAACCCAGGCCCTTGCCGGTCATCTCACGCAACAACTCGTGCAGGTGGGCTTGCGGGCCGACCCTTGGCACTGCATCGCCACTGCGCATCAGGTCACGAACATGCATCAGCAGCTTGCGGCCCAGGCTGCCGCCTGGGTGTGAGCGTGCAAAGTCCTGCGCATGAAAACCTCGCGCGTCCAACAGCGCCACGGCCAGCGCGTCGCCCAAAGCCATTTGTGCAGTGGTGCTCGCCGTGGGCGCCAGGTTCAAGGGGCAAGCCTCTTCGTCGACCTGGCAAGACAACACCCGATCGGCATGGCGCGCCAGCGTTGACGCAGCTTGGCCAGTGATGGCCACCAAACTCACCCCCAGGCGCTTCAGCGCCGGCAAGATCGCTGCCAGTTCCTCACTTTCGCCGCTGTGGCTGATCGCCAGCACCACATCGGCCGTCGTGACCATGCCCAGATCACCGTGGCTGGCCTCGGCAGGATGGACAAAAAAGGCCGGCGTGCCTGTGGAGGCCAAAGTGGCCGCGATCTTGCGCCCCACATGGCCACTCTTGCCCATGCCCATCACCACCACGCGCCCGCTGCAGTGCAGCATCAGATGCACGGCTTGCGCAAAGTCATCGCTCTGACGCCCCGCCAGGGCCAGCAGGGCCTTGGCTTCGATCTCGAAAGTCCTGGCCGCCAACGCCAGCGCACGTTGGCTGTCGAAGCTGCGCAATTCAGCCAAGATCAAGCCGCCTGATCCGCTTGATTGGCGTCTTGATTGGCGCCCTGATTGGCGCCTGGGTCGGCGCCTTGATCTCGAACCCAGACGAAAAGACCAACATCAGCATTTGGACCCGTGGACTAGCATCACAGCATTCTAGGCATCTCACCACTGGCACCCCCGGTGCATGGGGGCCGCCGACCCTTGACGCACCGCGCTTGACGCACTGACCCGGACCCGTCTTTGGCATCCACCCTCGAAGTTGTACTGCTCTACCTGGTCGCTGCGGTGCTGGGCGTGGTGGTCTGCCGTTTGCTGAAATTGCCCCCGATGCTGGGCTACCTGGTGGTGGGGGTGTTGATCGGCCCCAACGCGTTGGCGCTGGCTGCAGACACTGCCAGTGTCAAGTACCTGGCCGAGTTTGGCGTCGTTTTCTTGATGTTTGTGATCGGGCTCGAGTTCAACCTGCCCAAGCTGCGCAGCATGCGCACACTGGTCTTCGGCTTGGGTTTGAGTCAGGTGGCGCTGACGATGCTGGGCACCATCCTCGGCCACTACCTGCTGGTCATGACCTACCAAAAACTCGCCGGCTCAACCTGGCAGATGAGCTGGCAAGGCGCGGTGGTGCTGGGCGGCGCGATCGCGATGAGCTCCACCGCCATCGTCGTCAAGCTGATGGCCGAGCGGCTGGAGCTGGAAAGCGAGCACGGCAAGCGCGTGATGGGCATCCTGCTGTTCCAGGACTTGGCGGTGGTGCCTTTGCTGGTGCTGATCCCGGCGCTGGGCAGCCCGGCCGAAGAACTGTTGACCGCCATGGGCTGGGCCGCCGTCAAGGCCGTCGTGCTGCTGACCGTGCTGCTGGTCGGCGGCCAGCATGTGATGCGCTGGTGGCTGACGCTGGTGGCGCGGCGCAAGAGTAACGAACTCTTCATCCTCAACCTGTTGCTGATGACCTTGGGCCTGGCGTATCTGACCGAGCACGCCGGCCTGTCGCTGGCGCTGGGCGCATTCGTGGCGGGCATGCTGGTGGCAGAGACCGAATACAAGCACCAGGTGGAGACCGACATCCGGCCCTTCCACGACGTGCTGCTGGGCCTGTTCTTCATCACCATCGGCATGAAGCTGGATTGGCGCCCGGTGCTCGACCAATGGCTGCTGGTATTGCTGCTGACCACGGTGCCGGTGGTCGCCAAGTTTGTGCTGATCGCCGCGCTGGCGCGGGCCTTCAGGGCCGCCCCGGGTGTGGCGCTGCGCACCGGCCTGTATCTGGCGCAAGCCGGTGAGTTCGGCTTCGTGCTGCTGACTCTGGGTGCCGACCGCGGCCTGGTGGCGCCCGA
>JBBQIB010000150.1:0-10417 GCA_038324515.1 Burkholderiales bacterium | reverse complement strand
TGGGCTGGCCCCTTGAACACCGCAGCAGCGGCTGCACCCAAACGCCGTATCGGCATCTTTGGCGGCAGTTTCGATCCGGTGCATCAGGCCCATGTGGCGCTGGCCGAAGCCGCATTGCACGACTTGCAGCTGGACCAGGTGCGCTGGATCCCGGCTGGGCTGGCGTGGCAAAAAAGCCGCACTCTCAGTGCAGCCGAGCACCGCGCGGCGATGGTGCAGTTGGCGATTGCGCATCAACCCCGTTTTGTGCTGGACCGCTCTGAGCTGGACCGCAGCGGCCCGAGTTACACGCTCGACACCGTGCGTGCCTTGGTGGCCGCAGAGCCAGGCAACGAGTGGAGCCTGATCATCGGCCAGGACCAGTATGCCGGGCTGCACACCTGGCAAGGCTGGGCCGAATTGCTGGATCTGGTGACGCTGGCCGTGGCCAACCGCCCAGGCGAGAAACAGAGCGCAGACCCTGCCGTGCAACGCCACCCGCATCGCGTGGTGCCGCTGCCGATGCTGGATGTGTCGTCCACCGAAGTACGCCAGCGCGCAGCCGCAGGCCAGACGTTCGCAGCACTGGTGCCGCCCGCTGTGGCGCGTTATATTGAAACCCATGGCCTGTACCGGGCCGCCAACAGGAGCTGAATGGACATCCGCAAGCTGCAACGCGCCATCGTCGATGGCCTGGAAGACGTCAAAGCACAACAGATCACCGTCTTCAACACCGAGCATCTGTCGGCGCTGTTTGAGCGCGTGATCATCGCCTCGGGCACCAGCAACCGGCAAACCAAGGCCCTGGCGGCCAGCGTGCGCGACAGCGTGCGCGCGCACGGCATGCAGGTGATGGCCACTGAAGGCGAAGAAAACGGCGAGTGGATCATCGTTGACTGCGGTGCCGCCGTGGCGCACATCATGCAACCCGCCATCCGCGAGTACTACCACCTGGAAGAAATCTGGGGCGGCAAGTCGGTGCGCATGAAGATGGGTGCCGTCGATGGCAAGCTGGTCAAGGCCAGCGAGCCCGGCAAGCCTGCTGCCAAACGCCCGGCGGACAGGCAGGCAAGGCCCATGGCCAGTGACGCGAGTACGTCTATCGCAAAGTACGCGACAAAGTCGGCGACAAAACCCGCTGGAAGGACTGCACCGAAACCGTCCAGCAGAAGTCCCGTGAAGCCGGGGACTCAAGCGGCGTCAAAGTCGGCAGCGAGACCGCCAGCGAGACCACCAGCGAGACCGGCGACAGAGCCGACGCCTCGGGCAGCAGCCAAACCCACCACGCAAGCCAAACCAGCCGCCCGCCGCAGCCCGCCCGCCGGCTCATCGGGCAGCAAGACCGGCGTCAAAGTCATCATCAAGACGGCCAGCAAAATGGGCAGCAAAACGGCCAGCAAGACTGGCGCTCCGGCCAAGAAGACTTCCGCTGCACGCAAAACGGCGCCGCGCAAAACGGCTGCCGCAGGGCGCGGCAGCACCAAGCCGGCCACCCGGCGCTGAATCTCAAGCATTGCCACGTTTGGCAGTTCAGACCAGGCTGAGTTCTTGAAGCTGCTGGTTGTGGCCGTGGGCCTGCGTCAGCCCAGTTGGGCAGATACAGCCTGGGCCGACTTTGCCAAACGCATGCCAGCGCACATGCGGCTGGAGTTGAAGGTGCTGAAAGCCGAGCCACGCAGCAGCGGCCGCACCGCCGCCCACTGCATGGCCGCAGAAGCGGTGCGCTTTGAAGCCGCACTGCCGCAAAGCATCCGCCGCGTGGTGCTGGACGAGCAGGGCACCCGCGTCAACACCCACGCACTGGCGCAGCGCCTGCAGGCCTGGCGTGAAGATGGCCGTGACGCCGCCTTGCTGGTGGGTGGCCCGGACGGGCTGGACCCGCAGCTCAAAGCCAGCGCAGATGAGAGCCTGCGGCTGAGCGACCTGACGCTGCCGCACGCGCTGGCGCGCGTGCTGCGGGGCGAAGCGCTGTACCGCGCCAGGTCGCTGCTGGAGGGTCACCCGTACCACCGCGAGTGAACTCTGGCCGGCGCAAACCGCTCCAAGACCCCAGAACAGGGCCCCGGCAGTGACGCTTCTCGCCGCCTTGGTTGCTGCAAGCAGGCACAAGATGTGCGTCAACAGCACTGCCACTTCTGGAGTCGCGCGATGGCCAAAGACACACGCATCATCCCCGATCGGGCCGAGTTCATCGACGCGCTGCAAGTCCTGCAAAAAGGCCATGTGCTGGTGCGCGTGCACGACCGTCCCGGCGGCTGCCTGCTGGACGGCGCCAGCGTCTACTGGTCCTTCAGCACCCTGTTGGCCTACGGATTGATCCAGGAATTCAGCAACCGCGAAGGCTTTGCGCAGGTGCAGTACTACCGCCTGTCCGAACAGGGCCGCCAGTTTGCCGAGCGCGCGTGCCAAGCCTGGCGTCAGCGGCCGCTGTTGGAGCGATTGGTGTTGCGAGTGGTGGGTTGATCTGTGGGTTGATCTGTGGATTGATCTGTGGGTTGATCTGCCGGCTGCCGTGCCCGCGTGAAGCTCAGGGGCCCATTGCGCGCTGAATGAAGGCTTCCAGCTGGCGCAAGTAGTCAGCATGGTTGTTGAAGTCGCTCCAGCCGTGGCCTTCGTCGTAGTTGATCCTTTGCACCTGCACGCCTGCAGCGCGGGCAGCTTTCTCGAAAGCATCGGCATGCGCAGGGGGCACACGCCGGTCGTGGATGGCCTGCGCCAACAACACCGGCACCTTGATCTCAGCCGCCCTGAGCACCGGGGAGGTGGCCCGAAATTGCGCTGCATCGCGCTCAGGATGACCCATCAACGTGGGCAGGCTGAAACGGCGCGCCTGACTTGACAAATCGCCTTCAGCGCTGCAGCGCAAGAACAGGTCGGTTACACCCACGCGGCTGGCTGCCCACCGCTTTTCAAGCAGCTTGCAGCTGTACAGGGCACGGGTATCACGTTGCCAGCGGCCCTCGACCACCACCTCGTCCTCGCCATCCAGCGCCAACGGCACAAAGGGCGAGATGCCGGCGTTCTCGGTCTGGTCCTGGTCTTCCAGCGTCTCCCAGGGCGCGTCGGCTTTGGGACGCCACATCAGCTTGAAGCGGCCATTGCGCTGCACCGTCACCACCCTCATCGCCCCCTTGCTGTCCATCACCCAACGTGACGTCAAAGGGGGCAGATCGTGGGCAGATCGGCGCCCAGGTCGCGCAGCACGCCTGTGGTGGTATTCAGGCGCGATAGCCGCACCGCATAAGGATCGTTGCTGCCATCCACGCCGCTGCGGTAGACGATGACGTCGTCGCTGCCGTCGTCCTGGCTCCGGCTGAGGCGCCATTCGTAGGTCAGCACGCGTGAGACGATGCGGGTACCGGTGCGGTTGAGGTCGCGTGACCAGGCCACCAGATGGCGCACATTCTTGCCGTCGCTGTCCACTGCAAACAGCCCGGCTTCGCCATCGTACAGAAGGTACTGCGCCTTGGATGCTGCGTCAACCAGTCGGTTGTCATTGACCCACCCAAAGCGTAGAGCAGGGTGTGCGTCAGTGACATGGCTTGACAACGGTGATGAACATGAAGCAGCTTAAACCAGGCCTCTGGGCTGCGATAGCCCACTCCCTCCTCTTGGGGTGCGATGGCAGCAGGCCGCAACACTGACAAGCTGGCGCAGGGCGGCCCAGGCCCCAGAATGCCGGCAAGCCCATGCACGATTTTCTCTACCTGGCTTCGCAAAGCCCGCGCCGGTTGCAACTGTTGCAACAGATCGGTGCCCGCTGCGAGCTGCTGCTTCCAGCAGATGACGAAGATGCCGAAGCGCTGGAGACCGCGTTGCCTGGTGAATTGCCTGAGACCTATGTGCAAAGGGTGACGGCGCTGAAGTTGCAGGCCGCGATCAAGCGGCTGCGCCGAAGCAAGCTGCCCGCTGCGCCCGTGCTGTGCGCCGACACCACCGTGGCCCTGGGGCGCCAGATCATGGGCAAGCCGGCAGATGCCGATGAAGCGGTGCAGATGCTGCAGCGCCTGTCTGGCCGTACACACCGGGTCTTGAGCGCAGTGGCGGTGCACGACGGCAAAGAGATGCTGCAGGCCTTGAGCACCTCCAAAGTGCGCTTCATGCCGCTGCCGGCGGCCATCATCGAGTCCTTTGTGCAGTCGGGCGAGCCCTTTGGCAAAGCCGGCAGCTACGCCATCCAGGGGCCCTTTGCCGGCTGGATCGAGCACATCAGCGGCAGCCACAGCGGCATCATGGGCTTGCCGTTGTGCCAGACCACGCAGCTGTTGCGCAGTGCCGGTGTGGCGCTGGCCTTGCGTTGATGTGGCGTCGATCTTGCGCTGATCTTGCGCTGACGCTGGCCGGATGGCCCGTAGACTCAGGCCATGCCAAACCAGGACATTCTGATCAACTGGGCCCCCCAGGAAACACGCGTTGCGGTGGTCGAAAACGGCGCCGTGCAAGAGCTGCACATCGAGCGTGCGTTGGAGCGTGGCCAGGTCGGCAACGTTTATCTCGGCAAGGTCGTGCGTGTGTTGCCGGGCATGCAAAGCGCCTTCGTCGACGTTGGCCTGGAACGTGCCGCTTTTCTGCATGTCGCCGACCTGCACACCACCCCGCACCACAGCGTGGGCAAACCCGAGCAGGTGCTGGTGCCGATCGAGCGCCAGGTCTTCGAAGGCCAGACCTTGACGGTGCAAGTGATCAAAGATGCCATCGGCAGCAAAGGCGCGCGGCTGTCGATGCAGATCAGCATCGCCGGGCGCATGCTGGTGTACCTGCCGCACGACAAACACATCGGCATCAGCCAAAAAATCGGCTCGGCCGAGTTGCGCGAGCAGCTGCGCAGCCGCATGCAAAAACTGACGCAACTGCCAGACGGCAGCGAAGGCCCGGGCGGTTTCATCCTGCGCACCAATGCCGAAGAAGCCAGCGACCAGGAACTGGGCGACGACATCGCCTACCTGCGCCGCACCTGGGCGCAGATCCGCGTGCAGGCGCAGTCGCAGCCTGCGGGTGCCTTGCTGCACCAGGATCTGAGCCTGGCCGAGCGCGTGCTGCGCGACTTGAGCAACGAAGCCACCCAGAATATCCGCATCGACAGCCGCCAGCAGTTCGAGCTGCTGCAGGCCTTTGGCCGCACTTTCACGCCGGGCGCGGTGACCAAGCTGGAGCTATACAAAGGCGAAAGGCCGATCTTCGACCTCTTCGGTATCGAAGAAGAAATTGCCCGCGCTTTGGGCCGCCGGGTCGATCTGAAGAGCGGGGGCTATCTGATCATCGACCAGACCGAAGCGCTGACCACTGTAGACGTCAACACCGGCGGTTATGTCGGCGCGCGCAACTTCGACGACACCATCTTCAAGACGAACCTGGAAGCAGCCGGCGCGCTGGCCCGTCAACTGCGCCTGCGCAACCTGGGCGGAATCATCGTCGCCGACTTCATCGACATGAGCCGCGAAGACCACCAGCAAGCGGTGCTGGCCGAGTTGCGCAAACAACTGGCCCGTGACCGCACCCGCACCACCGTCAGCGGCTTTACGCAGTTGGGGCTGGTCGAGATGACGCGCAAACGTACCCGCGAAAGCCTGGCACACATGCTGTGCGAGCCCTGCCCCACCTGCCAGCGCCGCGGCGAGATCAAGACCGCACGCAGCGTGTGCTACGACATCCTGCGCGAGATATTGCGCGAAGCGCGCCAGTTCAACCCCAAAGAGTTCCGCGTCGTGGCCAGCGCCAGCGTGGTTGAAACGCTGCTGGATGAAGAGAGCGTGCACCTGGCGGGCTTGAGCGAGTTCATCGGCAAGCCGATTTCGCTGAGTGCAGAGCCGGGGATGAATCCGGAGCAGTACGACATTGTGTTGATGTAGCGGTTGGCTGCGTCTCAGCTGGCTGGGTAGCCAGGTGGTCAGCTGCGATCCAGCCTACATCCGAACAATGGGGTGGCGATGGCGCGCGACAAAGGTTTGCTGCCGGACCTGCAAATCGGGCGCTGGATCAGAGCGGGTTCACCGCTGGCCAAGGCCGATGGCAACGGGCTGATGCAAGGGGCCTCGCCACGATCAAGCGCGCCGAGATCATGCAGGGCCACAACCCGGCCGCCGACAAGCAGAAGGCCAAGAGCACCGCCGCGAAGGACTGGTCGGTGCGCGAGCTGGTCAAGGACTACCGCGCGAAGAAGCTCGTCAACTTGGCCGACAGCACGCAGGTCAGCTACGGCCGCCACCTCAAGCGTGTGGAGAAGAAGCTTGGCGCGCTGACCGTGCGCGAGATCGAGGCGTCGGATGTCGTTGCGGTCATCGAGGCCAGCTCGCTGACATGGGGCGAGTCGAACATGCTGCTGATCACCACCAAATGCCTGTTCACCCACGCCTGCGGCAAGCGGCTCATCAGCGCCAACCCTTGTCACGGCATCATGCTTTCGGCGTTGCTCGGCGAGTGGCCACCGAAGCGCCAGCGGTTGATGCCGACCCGCGACGAACTCCACCTGCTGCTCAACGCCGGCATGCGCAGGCGCAACGTGCTGACCATCCGCGTCTTGCTGGCCACAGCCGTTCGCAGTGCCGAGCTGTACAAAGCGAAGTGGGAGCATGTCGATCTCGACGAGGCGCGATGGCACTTCCCGAAGAGCAAGACCGGCACGGCGATGGACATTCCGTTGGCGCCGATGGTGGTGGGCTGGTTCACGGAACTGCGAGAGATGGCTGCAGAGTCGGCCTACATGCTGCCAGCACACTCACGCGGCCGTGCGGCGATGCAGGGCGGCGACGCACACGTCAGCAAGGACACCATTCGTGAGGCGATCGGCTACTGGCTCGATGCTGAGAAGCCGGCGGTGCGACGCTTCACGCCGCACGATCTGCGCAGCACGATGAAGTCCCACATGCGCGCGCTCGGCGTGCCGAGGGACATCTCCGAGATGTGCCTGAACTACAAGCTGTCGGGAGTCGAGGGCATCTACGACCGGCACACGTACTTCGACGAGCGCAAGGAGGCGCTGGAGAATTGGCCGACTTTCTTCTGGCTTGCGGGCTTGGCACCAACGTGACGCCCATCGGGCTGGCGAAGCGCGCCGCTGCATGAGGGCAGCCATCCGGCCACCCGAAACTTGATCTGGTGCGACAGCCATCAGCAGTGCACGGCGCCTTGCCGCCAAGCCCCGAGCATGGCGGCGGCAGTCAGCACCTGGCCATCGGCTGCAAGCCTTGCCAGGAGCTGTTCGGGCGCGGGTGCCGAGCGCAGCGTGCCTCGCAGTGATGCAAACGCCGCTGTCACCGAGGCCGGGTCCCGCTCGAACAGGGTCAAAGGGAATGCATCGGCGCGCATGACTTCGATGCCGAGCGCTGCGAGCTTGCGGACGCCGAGGTCGCGGATGTTCTTCGTCACGAGGTTGACGACTGTTCCATTGGGGTAGTAGCTGCCAGCCAGAACCGCGTGTGCGCAGGCGGCGACCTGGATGTCTTTGGCGAATCGCATTGCTGGCGCCACGGCCGCGAACTTCGCTTGCACTTTCTTGGTCGAAATTTCCGCCTGGGGCAGTGCGGTCTGCATGAGTTGTTCGTGGCGTCGCGCCGCCTCGCTGTCGGGCTTGCGTCCGGTATCGACGAGCGCGCGGCTCAGCTCGTCCAGGATCAGCGGGCTCCATGCAGATGGATCGCGCCTTGCTAGTCGAGGTGGATCAGCAGGCCGCGTGTGGTGGCGCCGAACAGGGTGTCGGTGTCGGTGACGACAGGGATCACAGGGGGTCAGCCCGCGAAGATTTCGCCATCGAGGTCGGCGCCGAGCTGACCCAGCGCCCGACGGCGGCGCGTCTGCTCGCGGCGGTGCCAGGCCTGCACGGCCGACTTCAGGACGCGTCGCTGGTTGCCCACCTGTTGATGCAGCGGGATGTCGCCGGCTTCGATGCGGGCCACGATGTACGGACGGGAAACGCCGACCAGGTCAGCGGCCTCCTGGGTGCTCAGGACCGCGTCGGTCGATGCCTGGTGTTTGTCGGGGGCGGCCTTCGCACTGCCACGCACGGTGGCGCTGTGGAACAACTTGGCGAAGTCGCCCCGGATCAGCCGCGTGACCTGGGGCGACAGCTTGACGTGGCGGCGGACGACCTCGACGAGGGGGTCGATCTCGATGCTGACCGTCAACGCCGGGACGGGCGGGTGCTTGCGGGGCTCGACGGGTTTGCGGGCCGTCTTCATGGCCAGCAGTCTAGCCGATCTACTCGAAAAACGCGAAAAACGCGATACTCTCGAAACGGCGTTCAGGAGCAGAATGGCCTCGAGGTCAATCATGCGGGATCTCCCTTCTGATCGGGTCGATACCGTCCATTTGTGCCTTGTGATGGCTGTGAGCAGCAGGCCTGCTGCCTAGGTCATCGGCTGCACCCTGGCGACGCAGCCCGTGCGGCACGACTCCCAGCCCAGCCCGCGTGAGGCCTAAGCGCTCCATCACATAGCGCAGCTGCCGTATCGCGGGCTTCAGCATTTTGCGCTGGTCGCTGACGCTTTCGTTGACGCCGACGGCCACGCGCCGGGCATATTCGATGCCCTCCTGCCGCATCGCGTTGGCGATAGGGAAGTACCGCTCGCGCCCACCCTTCGTGCCTTGATGCGTGTCCAGGTAGAAGGCGGCGCCGTCGACCGGCTTGCCCGCCTGCGAAGCGCTGACCACGTCGCTGGGCGGGCGGAACATCACGCTTTCCTTGAAGCGCAATTGGAAGTCGTGCATCAGTTTCAGCGACGCTGCAGCATGCACATCAGGGCCTCGACTTCGCGGATCACGGCAGCCGCGTCCACGCCCTTGGCGCGCCATGAATTGTCGATGCCGCTTGCCAGCGTGCGCCGGTAGAGCTTCGGGTCGTCGAAGCAGCAAGCGATTGGCTTCAGCAGCTTCGGCTGGCCGATCCAGCCGGCGAACGTCTTCATGAAACTGAAGTAGGTCTGTATCGTTTCCGGGCTCATCCGGTCTGCGCTTGCCTCGGCCTGCCAATATTGGGTGACGGCTTCTGCATGCCGGCCGCTGAACGAGCGCGAGTCCAGCTTGAAGTGCTTGGCGTGGCCGCGAAGGAAGTCGAACAGCCAGAAGCAGAAGCGGGCGCGCTCCGCGATTGTCTTGTTGCTCACGCCCTTGTCCTTGCTGCTGTGCCGCCAGTTGTGTTGCTTCAGGATCAACCGCAGCACGTAGCCGCTGCGCTTGGGATTCAACGGGATGTCGTCCAGCGCGGGCTGCTCGTAGGTGCGAGGTCGGCTGCGGTGGTTGCCGCGTTGAGCGGGTGAGGTGGAGTTGTCGGTGTGTCGTTCGTTCGTGTGAGCGTTCATGGCGTCGTTTCCATTCGTCGATTCGAGAGAACCCTGTTGTTCGTGCATCGGCGGGTTCCGAAACCGATGCCAGGCCAGAGGCTTGCGGCCGTCGCCAGGGCGAGGGCCGCGCGGAGGTTCGTAAAAGTGACCGCCAGCCAGCACGCGTCTTGCGCAATGTGGCGTCCGCCGTAGCGAACCAGGCTCTCAAGGAGCCCGAGGCATTCCCGGAGGGCGTGTCCCCCCGGTGCAGTGCCCGAGTGGCACCGCGAACTCACCCCCTTCGCCGGCTTGACTGGCAACGCCCGTTCCGCGACGGGCGCGCAATGCCGTTCACGCGGGCCGTGCCGCCGCGCCGAAGCGCGGCAGTGCACGGCTGACCGAGGTCAGTGCGTGAGTGCGAGGGGGAGGAACTCGAACGCCGGCTCCGCAGAGCTAGCGTCATTCGCGGCCTGGACCAGGCGCGAGAGATGGGAATGACCAACGCGATCGCCGCAAAGTGCGAACGGGCTGGCGAGGTGCTCAAGGCACCGGTGGTCGGGCCACCGGACATGGCATCGCCGCTCGGGGCAGACGACGCCCAGGGCGCATCACTCCTTCCATGCGTCGAGCGCGAAGGAAGAGGCTGGCACCATGGTCAAGCCATGGGCCGCGCCGCTATCGACAAATTCACAGGGGACGCAGATCGTCCGGAACCACAGGCGCCATCAGCGCCACGGTGAAGCATCACCACTCGAAGGGCTTGCGTTTTCGTGCGCGATGCACGCGGGCCGCCAGCTGGACCTTGCCGAAGCGGCTTCAGTGTGCTGCCGGAGCGAGGCCCTTGCAAGGCCGAAAACTGCCGTTTAGCGAGCCGCGAGACGCAAGCGACGTGATTTCGCGGGGGGTTGACATGGCATCTTTCTACCTCTGGGTCCGAGCCGAACTTGGGGACGGGAATTTGATTCGATTCCAGTCTCACTTCAGTTTGATTGACCGCCCCTGGCAACGTGCTCGTCGCGACGATCAAGCCGCGTACTCACGATGCAGTCGCACCTGATTCGCAGTGCGGTGGCATCACAGAGCAAGTGGGCAGCAAAGCATGCGTAGTTGAGCGATCGGCTGGGGCTGCAGCCTGCGCAAAGCGCGAGAGGCTGGCCAGCTCTTCAACCGGAGAACTCCATGTC
>JBBQIB010000149.1:0-10665 GCA_038324515.1 Burkholderiales bacterium | reverse complement strand
ACCTCGGGCGCAGCCGCGCGGCTCGTGGTTGGGCATGTCCCAGCGGGTGCGCGGGTAGTCGGTTTGCTGGGTTTCCCAGGTCACGATGCCGCCTTTGACGTAGATCTTCCAGCTGCAACTGCCGGTGCAGTTGACGCCGTGCGTCGAGCGCACGATCTTGTCGTGGGCCCAGCGGTTGCGGTAGGCGTCTTCCCAGGTGCGGTCTTCGGCGGTGGTCTGGCCGTGGCCGCCGGCAAAGCTTTCTCTGGGCAGGTTGAAGTGGGTCAGGCGGTCGAGAAAGTGACTCATGGGGGGGTACTCCGTCAAGCAATCGAAAAGTGGGAAGCGGAAAGCGCTCGATCAGGGGTTCTTGATCTCCGCACCTTTGCGCAGGTAGAACCACCAGTTGATGACCAGGCACAGTGCGTAGAAGATCGCAAAGCCGTACATGGCGTACTGCGGCGTGCCGGCCTTGATCTGCTGGCCGATGACCACTGGCGCGATGAAAGCGCCGTAAGCCGCCACGGCTGCCGTCCAGCCCAGCACAGGGCCCGCTTGCAGGCGGTCAAAAATGATGCCCACGGTGCGGAAGGTGCTGCCGTTGCCGATGCCGCTGGCGGCAAACAACAAGACGAACAGCACCATGAAAGGCATGAAGTACTGCTCTGGCGTGGCCGAGCCATAGGCCAACAACATCACGTAACCCACCGCTGCCGAGGCCACCACCATCACAGCCGATATCCATTGCGTGACGATCGACCCGCCCACCTTGTCAGAGATCCAGCCGCCCAGCGGGCGGATCAGCGCACCTACAAAAGGGCCGATCCAGGCGTAGGTCAAAGCCGAAGGCGCGTTGGGGTTCTTGAGCCCGTGCGTCATCAAGCCCGTGGCTGGGTCAACGACGTGCTGAAAACCGAAGATCACGGTGATCGACAGCGGGAGCGCCATCGAAAAGCCAATGAACGAGCCGAAGGTGACGATGTACAGCGCGGTCATCGACCACGTGTGCTTGTTGCTGAAGATTGCGAACTGGGCATTGATGTTGCCCTTCATCTCACCAAAGGCGGCGACCTTCATCAACAGCACGCAAGCCAGGATGATCAGCGGCAGCGCCACCCACATGTTGAGCAAGCCCAGCCCAGTGGGTGCAGGCAGGTACAGATAGAGGCCCAGGAGGCCCACACCGCCGGCAATCAACCACAGGTACAGGATCTTGCCAAAGGCTGCCAAGGTGCCGCCGTAGGTGGGCGAGATCGTCATCAGGTTGTTCATGCGAAACCAGGCCAGCACCACCAGCGGCACCAGCACAGCGGCCCAGATGAAGCCGGCGTTCTGGATGAAGGTCGGCGTACCCGAGACGATCTTGCCAAACAACCAGCCCGAGTCTTTGGTCAGCGTCATCGCGTCACCGCCGTAGGTCCCGAACAAACCCACCGTCATCACCAGCGGTATCACCACCTGCATGGTGGTGACGCCGAAGTTGCCCAAGCCGGCATTCAAGCCCAGTGCCAGGCCTTGCTGCTTCTTTGGATAGAAGGTGTTGATGTTGCTCATCGAGGCTGAAAAATTGCCGCCACCGATGCCAGACAAGAAGGCGCAGGCCTGGAACACCCAGAGCGGCGTGTTCTTGTCTTGCAGGGCAATGCCAGTCCAAACGGCCGGGATGATCAGCAGCGCGCTGGTCAGGAACACGGTGTTGCGGCCGCCCGCCAAACGGATGAAGAACGACGCAGGGATTCGAAAGGTCGCGCCCATCAGGCCGGCGATGGCCGTCAGCGTGAACAACTGCGCAGGCGTGAACGGAAAGCCCAAGTTCAGCATCTGCACCGTGATCATTCCCCACATCAACCAGACCGCGAACGCGATCAGCAAATTGGGGATGGAGATCCACAGATTGCGGTTGGCGATGCGCTTGCCGGTACTTTCCCAGAACTTGTCGTCCTCGGGCCGCCAATCGACGATGTCTGCGCCTGAGCGGGTTGTGCCTGCTGTTGCCGCGGCAGCCACGGCTGGCAGTTTCTGGTGACTCATTCGAGTTTCTCCAAGTGAAGCGGGTTTGTTGCCGGCAGCCGGATCACAGGGGATGGCACAGGCGATAACACAGGCGATAACACAGGCTTGACTGTGTGCCGGGCAGCCTGCTCTGAACATCCTTCTGACGAACGCCCAGTGGCCTTCCGAAAGACCGATGCGGCAGTGGCCACGGCATCGTTCTAAGGAACTATTCGGGCCTGGAATGCGCCCGAGGGGACGTACCCACGCGCACACCCACCACCACATCCGGGCGCTGCACGACATCGGCACGCCGCATCTCGGCCCAGTAGATCCAGATCAGCGACAACCAGACCCAGCCGTAGAGCAACATGAAGGCGCTGCTGCGGATGCCGGTGCTGTCCAGCAGCAGCCCGAAGAGGATCGGCAACACAAAACCCGCCAGCCCGCCGACCATGCTGACGACACCGGTGACAGCGCCGATGGCGTCGGGGTAGTCCTCGCTGATGTACTTGAAGACGCTGGCGCGGCCAAAAGACCAGGCCACGCCCAGCACCAGCAACAGCGCAGTGAAGAGCTCCACCGGCAAGCCGATGTGCAAGCTCAAGCTGCCGCTGTCGGTGTGGATCGTGAAATCGGTGGGTGGATACGAGAGCAAGAACAAGCAGACCCAGCTGACCCACAGCACCCACCAGGTGATGCTGTGGGCGCCATAACGGTCGGCCAGCAGGCCACCCAAACCCCGCAGCAACCCCCCCGGCAAGGTGAACAGCACGGCCAGCAGCGCGGCGTTGCGGATGTTCAAGCCGTACTGGCCCACGTAGTGCTGCACCAGCCACAAAGCCAAGGCCACAAAACCACCAAAGACGACGCTGTAGTACTGGCAGTAACGCAGCACACGCGGGTCGCGCAACAAGCGCAGTTGCTCGCGCCAGGCCATCGGGGCTGCGGCTGAGGCTGGCTGCGCGGGCACACTGAGCCACCAAAAGATGAGCAGTGTCAGCAGCAGCATGCCGGCGTAAACCTGCGGCACCACGGCCCAGCCAAAGGCTACCAGCAACACGGGGGCGATGAGCTGGTTGAGCGCAGCGCCGGCATTGCCCGAGCCAAACACGCCCATCGCCATGCCCTGCTGCTGGGGTGGGAACCAGCGCGCCACGTAAGGCGTGCCGACTGCAAACACACCGCCGGCCAGCCCGACCAGGCAGCCACCCAGCAAGAACTGCCAATAGGCCTGCGCATGGCTCAGCAGCCACAGCGCCGGCACCACCGCAGCCAGCAGCCACAACGTCAGGCGGCGACCGTCACCGCGATCGGCCAACAACCCCAGCGGCAGGCGCACCAAAGAGCCGACCAGGATCGGCGCGGCCATCAACAAGCCCACCTGCGTGGCGCTGAGCTGCAAGGCTTGCCCGATCGGTATCGCGATGACGCCGAACATCATCCAGACCATGAAGCTGACCGTGAAGGCCAGCGTGCTGGCGATCAGCGCCGACCAGGCCTGGCGCTGATGCTTCAGCGACATCGCCCGCCCCTACTTCGGGACCAGACCTTGCTGTTGAAAGCGCTGCACCAGGGCCTGCAAGTCTTCGACACTGCGGAACTTGGCAGTCACCGTGACGCCGTCACCCTTGTCTGCCACCTCCAGCTTCTCGCTGCCCTGGAAGACCAGCGCCAACTGGGCTTGCGCTTCGCGTTTGTGGCGCACTTCGTCGGCAATCGCTTTGTCCACCGACGAGATCACATACTCGTCGCCAAAGCCGCCTTGGGGCTCTTTGAGCCAGACCAGGCAGACCACCCAACTGATCAGCGCACCTGCAGCAATGATCAAGAAAAATTGCGAGGGTGTGACGAGCATGAAGACAAACAGGTAGAACACCGCGCCGACGTTGCCGTAAGCCCCCGCCATGCCCGAGATCTGGCCCGTCAGCCGGCGCTTGATCGACGGGATGATGCCGAAGGTCGCACCTTCTGCACCTTGCACAAAAAACGAGCAACCGATCGTGATGGCCACCGCCACCACCAGCGGCCACTTGCTGTCCATCAACCCCATCAAAGCAAAGCCCGCAGCGATGCCCAGCATGTAGGCCAGCATCACAAAGCGCCGGTTGCCAAAGCGGTCGGACACCAAGCCGCCCATCGGTCTCGCAAACAGGTTCACGAAAGCAAAGGTGGCGGCGATCATGCCGGCCGCTGCAGCCGTCAAACCCCAGGTTTCTTCAAAGAACATCGGCAACATCGAGACCACCGCCAGCTCGGCGCCGAAGTTGGCGAAATAGGTGGTGTTGAGCGCAGCCACCGAGCTGAAGGGGTAGCGGTCGTCCTCCGGCACACCCCGCTTGAGGATCGGCAGGTTGACGCGCAGCACCTGCACCAGCTGATAAACGATGACCACGGCAATGGCCAGATAACAGGCCCAGGCCGTGACGGCGTCGATGTAGCCGGTGCGTTGCACACGCCAGACCAGGATGCTCAGGATGCCGACCATGGGCACCGTCATCACGGCCAGCACGACCAAGTCGCGGTAGCTGGAGACTTCCAGCGCAGCGGCCTTGCGTGGTTTCTTGTGGGTGTCGGCGGTGGGGCCATCGGTGATGGCAAACCAGTAGAAGACGCCGTAGATGCCCATGATCACGCCCGACATCGCCACCGCGTAGCGCCAGCCGTCCGGGCCGCCGAACATCGACAGCGCGATGGTTGGCAAAGTCATCGCGGCAGCCGCCGAGCCAAAGTTGCCCCAGCCGGCGTAGAAGCCTTCGGCAAAGCCGATGTCACGTGGTTTGAACCACAGCGCTGTCATGTGGATGCCGACCACAAAGCTGGCACCGACCGAGCTGAGCACCAGGCGCGAGACAAACAGTTGCTCTTTGGAGCTGCCGAAGGCGAATGCCAGTGTCGGCAAAGCCATCACCACCATCAGGATCGAGAACACCCGGCGCGGCCCGTAACGGTCGAGCGCCATGCCCACCAGGATGCGCGCCGGGATCGTCAGCGCCACGTTGGCGATGGCAAACAGGCGGATGTCTTCTTTGGTCAGCCAGCCCACGGTCTTGAGCATCGATGACGCCAGCGGCGCCATGTTGAACCAGACGTAGAAGCAGATGAAGAAGGCAATCCAGGTCAGGTGGAGGGCCTTGACTTCGCGGTTCTTGAACCTGAACAGGTCACTGACTTTCATGGCCCTTACTCCGCTTGGGTAGGAATGATGAGCAGTGGGCACTGCACGCGACGGGCCAAGAAAGCGCTGACCGAGCCAAAGGTCATGTGGTCGAACTCTTCGACCAGCGCATCGATGCGGCGGGCAATGAAGTTGCCATCGGGCTTGTAAGAGTGGCGTGCCATCACCAGCACATCGGGGTTGCGCTCTTCGGTGGCGCGCAGGATCATCTTTCGGGCATCCCCCTCGGCCACCAGCACCTTGGCGCTGAAGCCGGCAGCCACCAACTCGGCGGCGGCGGCCTCTGCACCTGCTTTTTGCTGGCGAAACTGTTGCTCGAACATCTCGTCGGCTGCGCCGGTGGTGCCACCCGGCTCTTCGATCACCGAGATCAGCGTGACGGTGGGGTTCTCGTGTGCAAAAAGACGTTTGACCGCGTCCAGCGCAATCCGCGCATTGCGGGAATGGTCATAAGCGAGCATGACTTCCATGGGTAGCCTCCAGTTCGCTGCGGCCTCGTTCGGGCCGGAGTCGAATTGAACTGTGGGCTGGCGGGCAGGTTCTGCCCATCCCTCAGTGGAACGTGTGGTGCGCTGCGAAAGAACGATGGCGCCGCGCTGGCGCATGCTCAGAAAGAACTATGCGGGCCCCCGGGCTGCCCTGTAACCGAGAACGTGCGTGTGCGCGCGAATGTGCGCGCACCGTGAGGCGCCAGCGCAGCCGTTCCTGCTGCAGGCCATGCTGCGAGAGCCTCAACCGGCTTGCATCAGGCCGTGGTTGACCGCATAGACAGCAGCCTGCACGCGTGAGCTCAGCTCGAGCTTGCGCAGGATGTGCTGCACGTGGATCTTGACCGTGGTCTCAGCGATGTCCAGTTGGCGGGCGATCAGCTTGTTGCTGTGACCATGGGCAATCAGGCCCAGGATCTCCAGCTCGCGGGGCGACAATGAGTGCAGCACGCTGAGGCTGGCCGACGCTGACGTTGCCTGTTCGGTGATAGACGCTGCGGTGGTGGACGCTGCGGTGATGGACGCTGCGGCGGCGGGCGTGACGGTGGCAGATGAAGCCGGCACCAACCCGGTCGCATGTGGAGCAGGGCGCGCGCGAAATGCCGACACCAGTTTGGTCATCATCTCCGGGCTGATCACCGATTCGCCATCGAGCACCTTGATCAGTGCATCACACAGCTGCTCGGACTCCACCGTCTTGATCAGATAACCGTCGGCGCCGGCATGCAGAGCCGCCGCCAGGTCTTGTGCGTCTTCGCTGACCGTGAGCATCAGCACACGCGCAGCAGGTGCTGCCAGCTTCAGTGCCGGAATGGCATCCACGCCCCGCACGCCGGGCAGATGGTTGTCCAGCAGGATGATGGTCGGCGCCTGTTGACCCAGGCAGCGCAGCGCCTCGCCAATGTCACCGGCCTCGGCGCAGACCTCGAATCGCTCGTCCTGCTCCAGCAGGGCCCGCAGGCCCCGGCGAAACAGGCTGTGGTCGTCCACCAGCAAGACCTGGATGCGGGGATCGGGTGGGGCAGCAAGGTTCATGAGGTGGCGGGGGAGGTGGCGGGGGAGGTGGAGGTGGCGGTGGAAGTGACGGTGGAAGTGACGGTGGAAGAGGCAGAAGATTGGGTCGAACCGGCTTCAACCCCGAGCCCAGCAACCGGGTGCACAGGCAAGCTCAACGTGACCGCACTGCCCTGCCCGGGTGTGGAGACCAACGACACGCTGGCGCCAATGCGCTCAGCCCGCTCGCGCATGATCTTGATGCCCACATGGGTCTCGCCAAGCGCGGCCCGGGTGTCAAAGCCCATGCCGTTGTCGCGCACGGTAAAGCGCCAGTGCTCACCCCGATCGACCTCCAGGCTGACATGGCTGGCCTGGGCGTGTTTGCGCACATTGGACAAGGCCTCTTGCACCACGTGCAGCACCTGTACCTGCACATCGGCTGGCAACGGCAAGCCGTCACCCTGCAGGTGCAGGCGGGTCGGCAAGCCGGTTTGATGCTGGAACTTCTGCAGGGTCACCTGCAAGGCCTCTTCGATGTGCTCAAGGTTGGTCCGGGTGCGAAAGTGCACCAGCAGTTCACGCACGTCGGCGATGCTCTCGCGCAAGCCGGTGTCGAGCTCATCCAGTACGCTCTGCACCTTGTCAGGCTGCTGGCGCTGCACCGCGTGGCGCAGCAGTTGCGCCTGGATCTTCAAGAAAGCCAGAGACTGGGCAATCGAGTCGTGCAGCTCACGCGCCAGCAACGAGCGCTCTTCGCCCACTGCGGCCTCGCGCTCAAGTGCCGCTGCGCGCAGGCCCTCCAGCGCACTGGCCAGGTGGCTGGCCAAGGCATCGAGCAACTCGGTCTCGTCGGCGTTGAGTTGCACCGGCTTGCGAAAGAACAGATCGATCTCGCCAATCAACCGCTGCTGCAGGCGCACCGGCACACTCACCAGGCTCTCGTAGCCCATCTTGGCGCAGCGGCGCATCGGCGCATCGTCGTGGCTGCGGATCGGGATGACGCGGGTGCGTGCGTCGGGCTGCAGGTTGCCGCAGGCGCAGGCGCCGGCGATCAGGCTGCGTTCTTCTTCTTGCATCTCGGCCGGGAAAGAGTCCGAGGCCAACATCAGGTAGCGCTGGTTGGCTTCGTCAGACCAGCGCACCGCCACGGCATCGGCATGCATCACCGCACGTACCCGCTGTGCAAAGCCCTTCGAGAGTTCTTCGATGTTGCTGGCTTTGGACAAGAAGGCACTGACGCCGTAGAGCGCCTCCAGCCGCGAGCGCTGCGCCTCGATGCGCTGCGTCTTGGTCTGTACCTGGGCTTCGAGCCCGCTGTACAGCGATTGCAAGGTGGCGGCCATGCGGTTGAAGCCAGCTGCCACTTGGCCAAATTCATCCTGCGTGTCGACGTCCACGCGGGTGCCGAACTCGCCATCTTCGACGCGTTGCAAGCCACGGCGCAAGCGATCCAAGGGGTTGATCACATACATGTAGCCTGTGTAGAGCATGACCACAGCACCTGCGACGGCCAATGCCATCATCACCATCTGAAACAAATTGAGGATGGCGGTATAGCCAGACAGTTGCTTCTCGATCGCCAGCACAAAACGGTTGGTGGCGACAACGAACTCGCCCGCCAGGCGCTGCGTTGCCACCGGGTCGGCTGCACCGCCTGCCACCCATTGGGCGCGCTCCAATTGCCACAGCCCCTGCACTTGCGCAAACTCTTGCCGCACGGCGCCGTCCCAAGGCACAAACAGCGGCCGCACCGCATCGCCGTTACGCAGCAGATTCAAGCTCTCGTCAAACTCGGCCACCAGCGCCTCGATGTGGGCCTGCGGCAGTTGCGCCTGCAAGGCACTGGCCAACCGCCAAGTCTGCATCCGCATGCGGCCTGCCTCGTTGACCGCAGCGGCGCCACCCTCAAGTTGCCAGGTCACCCACAGCGTCAGACCGATCGACGCCAGCGCCAGCAGCAGCAAGGCTGCGCCAATGCGCATGAGCTTGGTGGACAGTGACGCAGTGGCGTGCATGCCCACAAGGTTAGCGGGTTTCGTGACGCTGCTGGAGGTTGGGTCGGCTCAGATCAGCGCCGCAAGACCCTTGCGCGGCAGGCTGCAGGGGCGCCCTGGGGGTTGGGCAGTTCAGGTCGCAGCAAGTGGCGCTTGCGCAGCCACGCTGGCTGCGTTGGCCGCAGGCGCGCTGATCATGTGCACGTCACGCTGCGGAAAGGGGATGCTGATGCCTGCTGCGTCAAACGCCAGTTTGTTGAGGGTCATCACGCCGGCAGTCACGTTGCTCAAGGTGCCCTGCAGCGCCAGCCTGATGGCCAGCCCTGCAGCGACCTGCAGCGCCCAGGAGCGCGATCGGGCTGGTGGTTTGCACGCCAAAGCGCTTGAGGCTTGAGTACGGCAATCGAGGTGACGACGATGACCGCGTGCTTTTGTGTGAGTTCTTGAATCATCGTTCAAGCATGGCGGCAAGCATTGATCGCTGCCAAGCCAGCGGCCAACTCAGCCGCGCCACCACAGCCAGGCCGCGCCGCGCGCGCCGGATGCATCGCCGTGTTTGCTGGGCTCCAGGCGCGTGCGCACGGTGTCTTGCAGGCCGCCGCTGAACACCCATTCGCCCCACAGCCGAGGCACCTCGGTATACAGATGCGGCAGCAGTGACAGGCCCCCGCCCAGCACGATCACGTCGGGGTCGAGCAGGTTGATGACGCTGGCCAGCGCGCGGGCCAGGCGCCGCGCATGGCGGTCCATGGTGGCTTTGCAGTTGAGGTCGCCTGCGGCAGCGCGCGCGGCGACTTGCTCGCCGCTGAGACGCTCGCGGCACATCAGCAGGTGGTCGCGGGCGATGCCGGGGCCGCTGATCAAGGTCTCGATGCAACCACGCTGCCCGCAACAGCAGTCGTACACCGGATCATCCGACTCTCTGAAAAGTCGCGCTCCGCGTGGGCCGCTGGCTGGGCCGTTGTTGGCGCTGTTGTTTTCGCTGTTGTTTGCGCTGTTTTTGGCGCTGCTGGAGAAGCCGCCATTGGGCTTGCCTGCGGTTCCCAAGCTGAAGGGCAGGCTGTTGTGCCCCCACTCGCCCGCCAGCCCGTTGGGGCCTTGCAGCACCCGGCCGTGCACAGCAATACCGGCACCTGTGCCGGTGCCCAGGATGGCGGCAAACACCACATCGGCGCCTGCACCTGCGCCGTCGGTGGCTTCAGACAGGGCCAGGCAGTTGGCGTCATTGGCCAGCCGGATGGGTTGGCCGATGGCCACCTCCAGGTCTTGTTGCAGCGGCCGACCGTTCAGGCAGGCGGAGTTGCAGTTTTTCATCAGGCCGGCTGGCGTGGCGCTGCCAGGCGTGCCAACGCCAACCGTGAAAGCCCTGCCGCCTACCGCGCGGCGGGCGGCCTGGACGAGTTGCGCCACGGCAGCCACCGTGCCTTCGTAGTCACCGTCGGGCGTGGCCAGGCGTTGGCGCCAGATTTCTTTGCCGTCCATTTGCAGCAACCTGGCCTCGACCTTTGTGCCGCCCAGGTCGATGCCCAGTGCGGGCATGCTTGAAGTGTTCATGGGAGTTGCAGAACAGCTCCGAAAGCGCTCTGCACTCCTGACCCAAGGGCCTGCGTACCCACCCGGTTCAGAGGGCGGCCCGTCGCCCGCGCCATGGTTTGAGGTGTGCCACGCTGGCGCGGCGCATCACAGCGCTTGGGTGCGCGCCATCAACCACTGCAGCGCCGATTGCGATTCAGTGCCTTGCAGCAAGGGCGACAGCCGCTCACGCACGGTCGCGTGGTAGCTGTTGAGCCAATCGACTTCATCGATGCGCAGCAAGCTGCGCTCGATGCAGCGGGTGTCTATCGGGCACAGGGTCAAGGTCTCGAAAGCCAGAAAGTCCCCGAAACCCGCGTCTGCATCGGCCGGGTCGGCCTGCACCGGCACCGTCAGCACCAGGTTCTCGATGCGCACGCCCCATTGGCCTGCGCGGTACACCCCGGGCTCGATGGAGGTGATCATGCCCGGCTCAAAAGCCATCTGCGGCTCGGGCACCGCCTTG
>JBBQIB010000148.1:0-10674 GCA_038324515.1 Burkholderiales bacterium | reverse complement strand
GGCTTTGGGCGGTCTGCGGCGTTGCAAATCCTCGCCATAGCCCAGGCTAAGTCTGCGGTTTGCGCCTTGCATCCCATCCCAATCCAGGGCGCGGAGACTCGCGGGGGCCTGTTCAGCGTCGCCCTAGGTGCTTCGGCTGCGCCCGCATCGTTCACAATGTCGCCACGGCTAGCGGCTGGTAGTCCGTTCCGTCAATGAGATTGCAGACGAAAGTGATGCATTCGTTCGTCAGGCTAGGCGCAAACCACAGCCATATCTGCAGCTGTGGCGCGGATTTGCAACGACGCCTGGCGGACGAAGGCGCGATTTCATGCGATCGGTTTGGCGGAAAGGACTCCTAGGCATCCATGCTCGAACTCGGCAACCTGACTCTCACGGAAATCATTCGCTTGCAGAACAGGCTGCAACAGGAGTTGTCGCTCCGCTTCGAGCGTACGCTGCAGATGGTCTTCTCCGACATCGTCGGCTCCACACCTTACTTTGCCCGCCACGGCGATGCGATGGGCCGACAGCTGCACCAGCGGCACTTCGACCTGTTGTCGCAGGGGTTCGAGCCCTTCGGGGGTCGCATCGTGGACGCTGTAGGAGACGGTGCCTTCTGTGTATTCGCCAGCGCCGGCTCGGGGATGCAAGGCGTCGTCGCCTTCTACCAGGCGATGGCTCGCGACAACGCTTTGCGTGCCCGTGCGCACCAGCTGTCGGTGCGCATCGGCATGCACTGGGGGTCGGTGCTGACCGATGGCGTGGCCGTTACTGGCGACGCCGTTCACATTGCCGCCCGCGTGGCGCGCGTGGCCGAACCCGGCGCTACCTGCCTGACGCGCCAGGTATTCCAGGAACTGGACCCGGCGCAGCGCCTGTATTGCCATGCGCTGGGCAAGCGCGAACTGAAAGGAGTGGCACAACCGGTGGATCTGCTGGGGCTGGACTGGCGCGACCCGGTCGCCTTTCCGCGCCGCGTCTTGATCGAGGAGACCGGTGAGTGGCTCGACCTGCCTCAGCAGGACATCGTCACCTTCGGCCGGCTGCCCGAACATGAAGGGTCTCGCGCCAACGACATCGTGCTCCTGCACCCCGAGCCCAAGCGTGCGCGGCAGATCAGCCGCTGGCACTTCGAACTGCGGCGCGTCGCCGACGGACTGCGCCTGCGCGCGCTGTCCGACAGCCTGACCTCGATCGACGGCCGCCGCATCGCCAAGGGCACCGAAGTACCCGTGCTCAGTGGCTCGCGCATTTGCGTCGCCGATACGCTGACGCTGCGCTTGGTCGGCCCTGCGCTGGCTGTCCCGGACGACGACAACGGCGCCACGATGATCCTGAAGCCGAGGCAGTGAATCCGGCCCGGACTCTCAGCCTCTCAGCCTCTCAGCCCGCAAGGCGCTCCATGCCTGCGCTGGTCTGGGCCTCTGCCCGAAGGCACTGGCATAGGTGTTGCTGATGGTCAGATGGTCAGATGGTCAGATGGTCAGGCCTTCCTGCCACTGAAAACGAGCAGCAGCCCCCCTGCAACGATTGCACCCACACCCGCCCACACGGGGACGTTGACGGCTTCCTTCTCCTTGACCGAAATTTCCAGGGGTCCGATCTTCGCTGCGGTCGTGTCTTTGGTGTAGCTGAAGCCCCCGTAGGCCAATCCTAGAACTCCGGCGACGATAAGAATGACTCCAAAGATCTTGAAAGGGCTCATGATGTCCATCCCGAGGTATTGCGCAGATTTCGCTGCCCACCGAAGATGTTCGGTGCAGATTGCGCCGCTTGCGATCAGAACATGCCTGACTGCGGATGGCTGTAGGACGAGATCGCAATCGTGTTCAGCAGCCAGCGTGACCGGGCCTTGATGGCCTTCGCCCTCCCGCCGCTTCACCCGCGAGCTGGTAGAGAAATTGTCAGTGGCCGAGCAAGCCAGGTGATCTAGGCTGTGGCTTGCAGGGCGGAGCGGCGCACGCGCGTCATTGCGCCCCGCATTCAATCGATGCGCTGCAGATAGCTGCTGAACACACCCACGTGCACGGTGGCCGCATCGGAGGCGTTCGGCCACAGTTCTTCACTGCGAAACGCGACATCGAAAGTGGGTTCGTCCTGCGCCGCCACACCGTGCGCATGCGCGTCCGGAAACGGGTACGCGGGCGACTCGCCGACGACGACGCCCGCTTTGCCACGGATGTAGCCGGGCATGCGCACATGGCCGGCGAAAAAATCGTTCTTGACCCTGACCCGGTCGCCGACTTTCAATGCCAGCGGGGCGTCCAGGTTCGAGCGGCCCGGGGCGCTGGACCGGGACAGCGGAAAGTTGCCCTGCGCCAGTTCTTGCAGCCCTTGGGCACTGACCAGGCCCTTTTCGACCAGCAGCGTGGCCAGACTCGTCAATGTGCGCTCGTAGTAGCTGGCGCTGAGGTAGTGGCGCGCCGGCATGCGTTCAATGGCATGGCGGTACTCGTCCATGTTGAAGATGCCTTTGCGCACTGCCAGGCCGTACAGGGCATTGACACGCTTCTCCCAGTCGGCGTGGAAGAAGGGCGCATCGGGCGCATAGTTGATGGTGCCGAAACCCTGCCGGCCGCCCAGATCGTGAACACCATCCATGCTTGCGCACCTGTGTAGAAGTTGAAGGCTGTGAAACGCGTCAAGAGGCGGCTGGCAGCGCCAAGCTGGCGACACCGATCATCACTTCTTTGGTGACGATCTTTGCCAGTTCTTGCTCGGGCCAGCCGGCTGTGTGTGGCGGTTGCTGCGGCAGCACCATGTAGCGCGTGTCGGTGGTGGTGTCCCAGACGCGGATCTCGATCTCGGGCGCCAGATCCAGGCCCATCTCGCGCAATACGGTGCGCGATTCGCGCACCACGCGGGCCCGATAGTCCAGGTCCTTGTACCAATCCGGCGGCAGCCCGATGATCGTGAAGGCCGTACACGAGCACAGCGTGCAGCAAATCAGGTTGTGGACGCTGGCTGTGTTCTCAAGCGCCACCAGATGCCGGTGATGCGCCGGCATCGACAGCCCCAGTTCTGCCACTGCGGCCTTGCCGTTTTGCAGCAGCCTCTGCTTGAAGCCCGGGTCGGCCCAGGCTTTGGCCACCACGCGGGCGCCGTTCTGCGGCACCCATTCTTCTGCTGCCGCATGCGTCATGCCGGCGATGAAGGGGCCGGGCTGCATGCCGTGCGTCTCAAACACGGCCTCGATGGCAGCCACGCGCTGCTCGAGGGATGCGGTCTGCGAAAAATCCGAGCTCGGTTCAGCCATGATTAGGTGTGTCGGGTGATGGCGCGTGGTGTCGGGTAGACGCTTGAAGAGGATGAAACCCGCGCCCAGTATAGGAACACCTGAGGTGTATGCGCAGCTTGTGCGCGCGGCATCGTCGGCAAGCATCGTCCGCGTGCCGTACGCACGCCTTCCGCTTACCTTCCGCTTACCTTCAGTGTGGTGGGCGAACCCGCACCCATGTGCCCTTCCATCTTGCTGTCAGACCTGACGATGATCGACCCATCGTGTCTGCGCCACCCTGACCTCCACGCGGTGGACACTCCCATCGTCCAGCAGCGGCACCGAGCCATCGGCCTGCTTCGCGCCATCGAGCTGAACTCCGATGTCGTCAACGGGCTCACTGACTTGCATCACCTCGATGCGGTACAGCGTTTGCCGAAAGCGGTAGTCGAGCGTGCAGCCCGGCCAGGCATGAGGCAGACAAGGCGAGACAAGCAGGCGCACGCCTGCGGGTGAAGAGACAAGCCGCAAACCCAGCAGCGATTCGATGATCAGGCGGTACATCCACCCGGCCGAGCCCGTGTACCAGCTCCAGCCGCCGCGGCCGGTGTGCGGCGCCACACTGTAGACATCGGCCGCCATCACGTAGGGCTCGACCTTGTAGCGCGCCACGCCCTCGGGTGTGGCGGCGTGGTTGACCGGGTTGATGATGTCCAGCAGCGACCAGGCACGCTCGGCCTGGCCGAGTTGGGCAAAGGCCATGGCGGCCCAGATGGCGCCGTGGGTGTACTGACCGCCGTTCTCCCGCACGCCCGGCACGTAACCGGCGATGTAGCCCGGGTTCGGGCCCCGCTGGTCGAACGGCGGGTCGAGCAGCAGCACCAGCCGAGATCGGGCATCGACCAGGCGCCCGTGCATCGACTCCATCGCTTGCTGCGCGCGTGCCGGCACAGCGATGCCGGACAAAACTGACCAACTCTGGGCGATCGAATCGATCTGGCACTCTTCGTTGCTCGCTGAACCCAGCGGCGCTCCGTCGTCGAAGTAGGCGCGGCGGTACCAGTGGCCATCCCAACCCTCGGCTTCGAGCCGCAACTGCAGCTGCGCGCGCTCGGTCTCGCAGCGCGTCGCGCTTTCGCTGTCCCCTTGGCGGTGCGCCAGTTCAGCAAAACGCGCCAGCGTTTCGCACAAGAAAAATCCGAGCCAGACGCTTTCGCCGCGGCCGTGGTGACCGACCAGGTTCATGCCGTCGTTCCAGTCGCCGCTGCCCATCAACGGCAGGCCGTGTGCGCCAAAGCGCAAGCCATGCCAAAGCGCGCGCTGCGCATGCTGGTACAGGCTGGCCGAAACGGCCGAAGGCGACGGCATGTCGTAGTACGAGTCGTCCTGTGGGTTGACCGGGCGCCCTTCCAGAAAGGGCACGCCCTGATCGAGCACGCCCGTATCGCCGGTGGCTTCGACGTAGCGCGCCAGGGCCAGCGGCAACCACAGGTAGTCGTCCGAGATGCGGGTGCGCACACCACGCCCCTGCGGCGGGTGCCACCAGTGCTGCACATCACCTTCGACAAACTGGCGGCTGGCGCACAGCAGCAACTGCTGGCGCAGCATCTGCGGCTCGCTGTGCACCAGCGCCATCGCGTCTTGCAACTGGTCTCTGAAGCCGAAGGCACCACCCGATTGGTAGTAGCCGCTGCGCGCCCAGATCCGGCAGGCAATGGTCTGGTAGAGCAGCCAGCCGTTGGCCAGCACATCCAGCGCGGGGTCGGGTGTGTGCACCTGCACGGCGCCGAGCGTGCGCCGCCAATGCTGTTGCACGGCGTCCAGCGCCTGTGCCGCCGCCTGCGGGCCGCGAAAGCGCTCGACGAGCTGGCCGGCTTCGTCCAGGCTGCGGCCCATGCCGAGGCGGAAGACGACCTCCGCGCTCTCGCCGTCCTGCAAGCTCATCGGCACCTGAATGGCTGCGCAAGGGTCCAGAGCCGCACCGTAGCGGCCAGAAAGCCGCGTTCGCGCCAGCGCTGCAGGCGCGCGCATCGAGCCGTTGCGGCCCAAAAACTCGGTGCGGTCACAGGTGAAGCTGCCCGCCAGGCGCTGTGCGTCGTCGACATCAAAGAAGCCGATCCAGTCGCCGTAGTCGTTGCTGTAGGGGTTGCGCGCGTACAGCGCGCCGCTGTCCAGCGCCACATCGGTCTGCACATGGGGCGCGGTCTTGGCGCGCAGGTCGCCCAACACCCACTCGACATAACCGGTGGCGCTCAACTTGCGCGGGCGACCCGATCGGTTGGTCAGGCGCAGGCGCGAGAACTTGATCGCTGCGTCCAGCGCCACAAAGACCTGCAATTCGGCTTCAACACCGTTGGCCATGTGCCGCTGCACGCTGTAGCCGAAACCGTGGCGGGTGATGAACGGTCCGGCTGCGGGGCTGGCGCTCGGACCAGAGACCGCACTTGTGGGCCCACAGGGCAATGAGGTGGGCGACCACAACTCGCCGCTGTCTTCGTCACGGATGTAGATCGCCTCGCCGCAGGTGTCGGCCACCGGATCGTTGTGCCATGGCGTCAGGCGCAATTCGTGGGCGTTTTCGCACCAGGTATAGGCGCTGCCCGCCTCGGAGACGACGCTGCCGAAGCGCGGGTTGGCCAGCACGTTGACCCAGGGTGCGGGTGGCCGCACGCCGGCTGGTGGCGCCACCACGTACTCGCGCCCGTCGGTCGAAAAGCCACCGATGCCGTTGTGCAAGCCCAGTTCAGGTATGGTGACGGATCGCTGCACCTGGTTGGGCATTGCAGCGGTCGTCAACCCGGCACTGGTGGCAGGCAAGAGAGCAGGCAAGAGAGCTGTCCAGAAAGGCCCCAGACGGTGCTGCCGTGGCGCCCGCCGGTTCATCTGCTCAGCCAGGCTGCCGCGGTCGTCGCTGAACACCGCACGCGCGACCGCCTGCAACAGCACGCGGTCATCCTGCGCGATCTGTTCGACGTGGCGCACGAAGATGCCCCCAGGCCGGTCGATCACATGGGCTTCGACACCGGCAGCGATCAAGCCCATGATCTGCTCTTGCAGACGCTGGCGGTAGATGTCGCGCTCTTCGTTCCAGATCACCAGATCCACTGCCAGGCCCTTCAGGCGCCACCAGGCATGGGCCTGCACCAATTGGCGCAACAGTTCGATGCTGTCGGCGCTGCCGATCCGCAGCAGCACGATGGGCAGGTCGCCCGAGATCGCATAGCCCCAAAGGCCCGACTGGCCCCTGCGGTTGCGCAGCAGCACGGCGGCTTCTGCGCGCAAGCTCGCCTGCGTGTAGATCACGGCGCTGGCCAGTCGTGCGTACAGCTGCGCATCGGCTTCGCTGGCGTTGAGCTGGCGCAAGACCACTTGCGCGTGGGTCCAGGCCAACTCGAAGACGCGGTCGGCCAGGCGCCGGTCCTGGTATTTCTCGGCCAGCGACAAGCATGCGCTGCGGCTGTTGCCGGCGCCGATCACGATGTCGACCGTGACGGCCTGACCTGGCGCCAGTGTGATGACACAACGGCTGGCTGCCACCGGGTCGAGCACCGAGCCGACGCTGTTGGACAGCGGGCCGGGCTCGCGCAGCGCCTGCGGCGACTGCATGTCATTGCCACGGCCGAGAAAGCACGCCCGATCAGTCTCGTGCGAGATGGCGCCGACACCTGTCGGACCCTGCGGTGACGCGCGCAGCCCGTGCACGGCCATGAGCTGGAACATCCAGGGCGACACCTCGTCCGGCGAGCGCGGGCGCCGCGTGCACAGCACGGCAGCAGGCCGCTCGTTGATTTCGGTCTGCACAAACAGCTTGCTGAATGCCGGATGCTGAACGTCCGCGGCCGCCGGCGCGAGAACCACCTCGGTACAGGTCGTCAGTTCGATGGTGCGCCGCAACGGGCTTTGATTGGTGATGCGTACGCGCCGCAGTTCGATGTCATCTTCTGGTGAGACTGCAATCTCGGTGTGGGCGTCGATGCCGTTGTCGTGACGGCGGAACTCGGCTCGGCCCTCGGTGAAGATGGCCTCGTATTTCTGGCCGCCACTGCGCGTGGGTTGGTGGGCTGCAGACCAGAATTCGCCGCTGGTCAGGTCGCGCAAGTAGCAGAAGCTGCCCCAGGCGTCGCAAGTCGTGTCTTCGCGCCAGCGCGTCACGTCGAGGTCTTTCCAGCGGCTGTAGCCACCCCCTGTGTGGGTCACCATCACGTGGTAGCGGCCATTGGACAGCAGTTGCACTTCCGGCGCAGGGGTGTCGATGGTGTCGATGACCCGGATCGGCGTCTTGTCGGCCAATATCCGGTCATGCCCGCCAGCACGGGCGTCGATGTCGGGCTGAAGAAGGGCGCTGCGGGGCGCGCGCTCCTGCAGCAGCAGCAAGGTTGCCTTCAGGCGTGGATCGGCCTCGAAATGGCGCTGCATCGGGCGCCCAAGCAACGAATGGGTCAGCGCCAGCAAGCCCATGCCCTGGTGGTGGGCCATGAAAGAGCGCACCACGGCGAAGGGCTGCCCGCGTGGCAATCTGGCAGTGGTGTAGTCGATTGCCTCGTACAGGCCGTGGCGACCCGCCGCACCTGCTGCAGCCAGCCGCTGCAAGTTGTCGAAAGCCGCAACTGGCGCGACCATCAGCGCCATCATCGAGGCATAAGGCGCGACGACCAGATCGTCGGCCAGCCCACGCTTCAAGCCCAAGCCGGGCACGCCGAATGCGCGGTACTGGTAGTTCAAATCGGAGTCGGTGGCGTTGTAGCCTGACTCTGAAACTCCCCAAGGCACGCCCCGCTGTGCGCCGTACTCGATCTGCCGCTGCACTGCGCCGTGGCAGGTCTGGTCGAGCAGTGTGTTCTCAAAGCTGGGCATCACCAGCGCTGGCATCAGGTACTCGAACATCGAGCCACTCCAGGACAGCAGCACCGGCGCCCCGGCAGCAGAGGTCAGCAGGCGTCCCAACGCGAACCAGCTCTCCTGTTTGATCTGCCCCAGCGCAATCGCCACAAAGACACCCAACCGTGCCTCGGAAGCCAGCAGGTCGTAAAAGCCCGTGTCGAGACGCTGCTCGTCGACGTTGTAGCCGATGGCCATCAAGTGCCGGGCGTCGTCGTACAGGAAACCTTGCTCCATGCGGGCGAGCTCGCCCGCGCGCTTGGCCAGATCGTCGATGATTTGCAACTGCTCGCGCGCATGGTCGATGCTTGCCTGGCAGGCCAGCGTGCCGGCCGGGTCGAGGGTTGCGAGCTGCAGGGTTGAGAGCTGCAGCGTTGCGAGCTGGCGCAGCGTCGGCAGGCCGGCAGCCCAACTCTGGTGTGGCGGCGTGCCCGGGAGCGGCGTGGGCATCACCAGCGGAGCCAATGCGCGCAACTCTTCGTGTCCGTTGCGACACTGCTGAGACAACAAGCGCGCCCAGTAGAAGCCATCGTCGTCGTGGCCATCCAGCGTGTCGTCGTCCTTGTTGCCGTTCGTGCGGTTGGTGCGGTTGGTGCCGTTGGTGCGGTTGGTGCCGTTGGTGCCGTACGTGCCTAACGTACCGTTGGTGCCGTTGGTGCCTTCAACACCGTTCGCACCTTTCGTACCATTCGCACCGTTGGGGCTGCTGGCGTCCATGTCACCCGGTGCGGCCTGGGTTGACGTGTTGTCAACCGGCGCTGCGGCGACACCGGTGGCGAGACCGGCTGCGACACCGTCCGCAACAAGGCCGAGGATGACCACAGCGCCACTGTCCAACTCTTCCAGCATCGCCAGCCAGGACTGCGGGGTGATCGGTGGTGTCTGGCCATGCCGCTGCAGCAAGGCCTCGAAATCATCGAGTGCAGCTGGCAACCCCGCGTGCCTTGTCCGCAAGTCCTCAGCGAGTGACTCTTTGAGTACGCCAAAGCTGTCTCGCACGCCAGCGCACCAGCCCGGTGCCAATGCGGGCTCGTCGGCCAGCGCCAGCAGGCCTGAACGCAAGACCAGCAGGTGCCCGGCCAGGTTGCCGCTGTCCACCGTGGAGACGTAATGTGGCCGCAACGGCTGCAGCGTCTGGGTGTCGTACCAGTTGAAGAAGTGGCCGCGATAGCGCTGCAGGCCCTGCATCGTCTGCAACGCAGCGTCCGTGCGCGCCAGCAGTTGTCGTGTGCCCAGATAGCCGAAGTCTCGCGCTGCCAGCCCGGCCAGCAGCGCGAATCCCATGTTGGTGGGCGAGGTGCGGTGCGCGATACGCGCCACCGGATGCTCTTGCACGTTGTCGGGTGGCAGGTGGTGGTCGGCCTCGCCGACGTAGGTCTCGAAAAAGGACCAGGTGCGGCGCGCAAGCCGGCGCAAAACAGCGGTTTGCCGCAAGCTCAGTGCAGGCAAGTGACGCTGCAGCGGGCGGTCGATCCACCACACCAGCAGCGGCGACAGGAGCCACAGCAGCAACACCGGTGCGGCAATCGCCAGCGCTTGCGGCCGCAGCAGCGCCAGCGCAACGGCACAGGCGACGGCGAGCAGCGGGCCGACCGCCATCCTGCGCGCGCCATGCAACAGATCCTGCAGGCTGCCGGCCACCGTTTGGGCGCGTACATCGGCCGAGGGACGCCACTCGAGCAGCCGGCGCTTGGACAGCAGCACGCGCCACAGCGTGCGCGCCACGGCGCCCAGGCTGTAAGCCACCTCGTAAGGCAGGCAGGCCAAGGTCTGCGAGGTCTGCAGCAACAGGTCGAGCGCCTGGCGGCCGATCGGCGCATCGGCGCTCGACGGCTCCTCGGCGCGCCAGAGTTGCAAGGGGCGCCGCAACCAGCCGGTCAGATGGGTGGCCAATGGCACTCCTGCGACGATGGCCAGTACATACAGCGTCCAACGCCCGGGTTGCGGCATCCACGCCCAGGCGGCCAGCAGCATCAGCAACAGCGCAGCAGGGGCCAGGCTGCGCCGCAGGTTGTCGAAGATCTTGGCGCGCGACAGCCAGGACAGCGGATTGGGTGGCGCTGGCGACTTCGAGTCAGGCAGCGCGTGCTGCATGGCGTACAGACGCCTGCGCAACCAGCCCAGCAATTGCCAATCACCGCGGATCCAGCGGTAGCGGCGCGCCACGTCGGCGCTGTAGCGCAGCGGTGCGTCCTCCAGCAGTTGCAGCTCGCTGAGCAGACCACAACGGGCGTGGCAGCCTTCGAGCAGGTCGTGACTCAGGATGCGGTTCTCAGGCATGCTGTGGCCCAGGGCACGCTCGAAGACGTCGACGTCATAAATGCCCTTGCCCACAAACGAACCTTCGCCAAACAGGTCCTGGTAGACATCGGAGACGGCCCGCGTGTAAGGGTCGATGCCGGTCTGGCCCGCGTACAGCCTGGCGTAGCCGCTGCTGTTGGCGCTGGTCAGACTGAGCGCCACGCGGGGTTGCAGCATGCCGTAACCCTCGACCACGATGTCGCGCTGTGCACCGGTGCCAAAGTGCGGCCGGTTCAGCGGGTGCGCCATCGCAGCGACAAACTGCGCGGCCGCGTCGCGCGGCAGCTGTGTGTCGG
>JBBQIB010000147.1:0-10677 GCA_038324515.1 Burkholderiales bacterium | reverse complement strand
GTTGTCCTGGAACACGCTTTCGCGCACTTGCAACTCGCCAGCTTCCAGCCGCAGCCCCGAGCCCTCGCCCGACGCCGAACGGGCACCGCGAAATTCCAGGTTCTGGATACTGACCTGACCACCGCGCACGGTCCACAGGGCGTTGTCGGTGACCAGGGTTCTCTCGCCATCGATCAGCGGCCGCTTGCCTGCGGCGTCCGACACACCCCTGAAGCTCAGACGGCGGTTGTCGATCACCAGCCGCGCACTGGTGTAGTGCCCCGGCAGCAACTCGATGGTGTCGCCGTCCTGGGCCTTGGCCATGGCCTCGGTCAGCGACAGCAACGAGCCGTCGGCGCTGACGACCAGCGTCGCTGCCTGCGCCATCGACAAACACAGCAGGGCCGGCCAGAGCAGGCACCACCTGAAGTGGCCCGGGCGGGTAGACAGGTGCAACAAGCCCCGCAACACGTTGACGTCGGGCAAGATCACCGGGCGCAGTCGTCCAGCTCGTCGGCCAGCGCCGACGCCTGGCTCAGATCCACCAGGTGCTGACCCATGTCAAAGACAGTCCATTGGGATGGCGCTTGCGGCAAGCCGCGCTGCGACGAAAGCCCGGCCAGCACCGCATCGTTGAGCACCCGCTTGAAAGCTTGACTGCGACGGCGGGCTGCTTCTTGCAGCAAGGCATGGACTTCTGGCTCTAGGGGGATGGTGGTGCGCATGTCTGTTGGCTGCAAGTGAAAGCGACAGCCAGTGCATCTTATCGCCGCCTGAAATGACATCAGAGCATCATCACCACACGAGGCCTATTCACAATTCACGCCAAGGCCCTGCACCCAGACAGGCCGCAAACTGGCTCAGACTGGGGCGCTGCAGGTAGCGGCAAGGTTTGTTGTCGCGTTTGCAATGGCGCTTGATCCGCCGATAGGCCTCGTGGTTGATGCAACCGGCCTGGCAGATCACCAGATCGGCGGCGACCAATTGCGCTTGCAGCCGATGCGCGCCGTCCTCGATACCGCCGTCGTGGTGCACGAAGCGCGCACCACGCGATTCGACGATGGCGCGGTAACGTGACACCGAAGCCTGGGCGCCGCCTACACACAGTATCTTGAGGCCTGCAATATCAGGGCTGGGCCCGCCCGCGCTGGCTTGGGCATCGGCGCTGACCTGACTTGCAGTCAGTACTGACGGCAGAATCTTGAGACTGGCCGTCGCCGCTGAAGAAAAAGTAGCCTTGGCCCGGAGCGCAGGTCTGCACGCCGGCGCAGGCGCACATTGGGCACTTTGGGCACTTTTGGCACATTGGGCACTCGCTTCAGGCGCCGCATTGGCCCCCGTTCGTGGGTCCGCAGCAGCCCGGAGCGCGAGAGCGGCAAGCTGGGCTTTGCAACGTGCCAGTTCACCCCGCAGTTGCGCAGTCTGCTGTGCTTCGGCCTGGCTGCGCGCCGACTCCAGAGCTTGGGCCTGCGCAGCAGCTTGGCGGCAGCGCTGCAGTTGCAGCGCGAGCGCATCGCGCTGCAACTGCATCATCAACCTGTTGTCGCCACCGCGCTGCGCCTGGCGCATTCGGGCATAGACCCAGGCGCGCAAGTCGTACAGCAGCTCGTCCTCCAAGCTTGGGCCGTGCGGATGAGTCAGATGAGCCCAGAAGACATCCATCACACCCCGCCCTGGTTCTGCAGCTACGGATGCACCAGCCGATAAATCAGCCGACGAATTGACGGACAGCCCCAGCGCCGCAGCTGCCGACACCACTACCGCGCCAGCCCGGGCATCGCCTGCTTCTGACAGCGCAGCACGCCAGGACGCGCGCAGCGCCTCGTCGTCGCGGCACCTCGACCAGCGTTGCACAGCCACGCTGTGGCGGGCCTCCAGCAGCTTGTGCAGGGCCTCGGACAAAGGATTGCGCGTCCCCAGATCGTGCAAGGTGCTGAACAGCACATCCACCTCCGAGCCCTGCAGCCTGCAGCGCACGCCGCGCTCGCGGCCGATCGCCCGTGTCACGGTGCTGCGCAACAGTTCTGGCGGCAACGACAAACCCAGCAGCAACTCGCGCGCCTGTGCAGGCAGCTCCCAAAGACGGCGTCGGCGCGACCCGCAGTGCTGCGGCCGGCTGTGCAGGTCTCCATGCGCTGCTGTCGGCTCGGCAGCCTGCACTTGACGCGGACCAGAAGTCATCTCGGCCGACCCTTCAATCTGCAGCATCTGAATGTGGCAAGCAGCATCACTTTCACCCGGACAACACAAAGCGCACCGGGAACTCGACCCAGCTGTCGATGGCTTGGTCGCCGCGCATGGCGGGGATGAACCGGCAGCCGCGGACCTGGTGCAAAGCGGCTTCGTCAAACAGCCGCCAGCCGCTGCCGGCCAGCAGTTGCACTTCTGCCGCGCGCCCCTGGGCATCGACGCGTACTCGCAAGGTCACCGCGCCTTCGATGCCGCGTTCGCGCAAAGCTGGCGGGTGCGCGGGCGGGCTGCATCGGAAATAGTCGGCGCGGGCCAAGCGGATGGGCGGCTGGGGCGCGGTGGCTGTTGTCGCTGCTGTGGCTGTGGTGGCCACCGCGCTGGCCACTGGCGCAGCTGCAACGGGGGTGGCATCGACCGGCACAGTGATCGGCGCGGCCCAGGTGACTGGCAGTGGGGCCAGCGCTGCCGTCAGCGGCAGCGGCGTTGCGCTTTGCGCATTGGCGGCCCCTGCGGTCGGGTTCATGCCTGTGCCCAACACAGCGGCTGGCAGCGGCAACAGCGCAGATGCGTTCAGGCGCACGATGGGCGCAGCTTCGGGCGCTGGCACGGTCGGCGCCTTGGGGCGCGCAGGGGGGCTTGGCAGAGCCGTTGGGGATGGTGGTGGCGGCGATGGTGGCGATGGTGGCGATGCCCGGGCTGCGGCCACTGCTGCTGGCGGATCACGCAGCAGTGCCACCGTCAAGACCTGCGGCTGTGGTGCCTGCGACATTGGCGCTGAAGCCAGGTTGTCACCCGACAGGTCCACCAGCAGCGCGCTGATGAACAAGGCGTGCGAAAGCACCACCGCCACCAGCGTGCCTGGCCGCCGCTGCTTGTGCCATTCCAGCTCAGACTGCGGATGGCAGGCGTGGCTACCCAATCGTCGCCTCCGCTTCGCTATGGCGCAGGCGACTGGCCAGCACCGCCACGCGCCCGCAATCGGCGTCGATGCAGCGCAAGCCGATGCCGAACAGTTGTTCAAGCTGCGGCACCGCCGTGCGGCTGGCTGGCAAATCGGCCACCAACGCACCGCTCTGCACCAACCACAGCCGGTCAAAAGCGGCCAGTGCCTGATTCAGGTCGTGCAGCACGGCCACCAGCGCGTGGCCGCGCTCGGCGGCGAAGCCCTGCAGCGCATCCATCAACTCGAACTGCAGCCCCGGGTCCAGTGCGGCCAGCGGTTCGTCCACCAGCAGCAGGCCAGCGCGGCAATCCCACAGCTGCGCCAGCACGCGCGCCAGTTGTACCCGCGCTTGCTCGCCACCCGACAGGGTGTCGAAGCGGCGCCCTGCCAGATGCGCTGCGCAGGCTGCCCGCAGCGCCTGCGCCACGATGGCCGGCTGAGCTGCATCGTCTGCGTGGGCGATGCGGCCCAGCGACACCACCAGCTCCACGGGCATGCTGAACGCCACCGCGTGCGACTGCGGCAATACGGCGCGCCGGCGCGCCAAGGCCTGCGGTCGCTGCGTTGAAAGCGCTTGGCCTTCGAGCCAGACCTGACCTTCGTGCGCCGCACGCTCGCCAGCCACCAGCTTGAGCAGCGTCGACTTGCCGGCGCCGCTGGGGCCCAGCACGGCCACCCGCTCGCCGGCCTGCAGCGTCACCGAAAACGGCCCGAAGCGGCGGCCAGCGAGCCAGGTCGCTGCGGCTTGCAACTCCAACAAGGGATTATTTCCAGGCAGACGCGCCATACTGCCCTGCGCAAACGCCTCGTGGACCCAGCTGTCGCGCTGCTGCGCACGCAAAGGTGGCCACACGATCTTGCCCAGTTTCATGCATGGCCCCCTTGCTGGCGAACCAGGCCTTTGAGCATCAGCAGGAAAGCCGGCCCGCCGATCAGCGCCGTGAAGATGCCCACCGGCACCTCGGCCGGGATGGCCACCGTGCGCGCCACGGTGTCGGCCAGCACCAGCAGCAAAGCACCTGCGCCCATCGACAGCGGCAGCACCTGACGCTGGTCGGCGCCGGCCCAGGTGCGCACCAGGTGCGGTGCCATCAGGCCGATGAAGCCGATCAGCCCGCACCAGGCCACGGCCAGCGCGCACAACAAGGCCACGATGACGATCAAGCGCACCCGCAGTTGCTGCACGTCCACACCCACATGCGCAGCCGCAGCTTCGCCCAGCGCCAGCGCATTGAGCGCATGGGCCATGCGTTGCGCCTGCCACAGCGCCGCTGCCAGAGCCAGGCCCAGCAGCCCGACGATCGTCCAGTTGGCGCCGGCAATCGAGCCCAGCGTCCAAAAGCTCAGGCTGCGCAATTGCTCATCGGTGGCCAGGTAGGTGCACAGGCCGACGACGGCCATGGTCAATGCATTCAAGGCCAACCCGGTGAGCAGCAGCCCGGCCACCGAGCCCGGGGTCAACCAGCGGGCGATCCGGTCCAGCGCAAAGCACACCGCCAACGCGCCTGCAAAAGCCGAAGCCGGCAGCACCCACAGCCGCCACTGTGGCGGCACCGCTGCAGCAGAAGCGGCAAAAACAGTCAACACCAGTGCGGCAGCGCACACCGCGCCGCTCGTCACGCCCAGCAGGCCCGGGTCGGCCAGCGGGTTTCTGAACAAGGCCTGCGACAACGCGCCCGCCAAGCCCAAAGCGGCGCCGACCGCTGCAGCCATCAGGGCGCGCGGCAGCCGCAGCTCCCACAACACATAGGCGCTGCCACTGGTCGGGCTTTCGCTGGCCCAGGACCACCAGTCGCGCAGGGCCACGGGCACAGCGCCCAGCTGCACCGCTGCCAGCAGCGCCAGCAGCAAGGCTGCCATCAACCAGGCAGCAGAAGGCTTGGGTACCCAGCGCGGCTTGCCAGGTCCTTTGACCTGCGCCGGTGCGCTGGCCCGGGCCACATCGGTGGCGGTCTGGAGTGACAGCGGGCTTGTCCGCTGACTCAAGCCTGGCAGCGGGTGCGCGACGTTGGGCGTCGGACGGGGAGTGCTCATGTGCCTTGGGCTCTTGGCCGCGCGAAAAAGGCCCGCGAGAGTGCCGTCACCGCCTGCGGCAGGCGCGGCCCGAAGCCGAGCATGAACAGCGCCTCGAGTGCCACCACTCTGCGCTGGCGGCCGGCCGGGGTCTGGGCCAGCCCGGGCGCGCGCAGCAAACCGTCGATGCCGCCTGCGGCGCTCAAACCCTGGTCGGTGGCCAGGATCAGGTCTGGCGCAGCAGCAATGGCGGCTTCCGGGGTCAGCGGCTTGTAGCCTTGAATGCCCTGCATCGCGTTGCTGCCCCCGGCGTACAGGATCATCGCGTGGGCTGCCGTGCCGCTGCCAGAAACTTGCACCTGACTCATGCTGTGCGAGAGCACGAACAGCACACGCGGTGCTGCCTGGGCTGAGGGGCGGCCAGCAGCGCTGTGACCCTGCGCTGCTGGCAGACGCTGCTGCACGGCTTGCTGCACGGCGTGCTGCGTCTGCTCCCAGCTCTGCTGCAACTGCTGCACCAGGAGCTGCCCTGCCCGCTCGCGACCGCACAGCTCGGCCAGGCGCCGGGTGCGTGCAAAAACACCCTCGGCGCGGTGGTCGGCATCCAGCGTCGTCATGGGGATGCCCGCCGCTTGAAGCTGGCGTATCACGGCCGGCGGGCCGGCTTCTTGTGAGGCCACGATCAAACTCGGGCGCAGTGACAGCACACCCTCGGCGGACAACGCCCGGGCATAACCCACACTGGGCAGATTTTGCGCTGCCGCCGGGTACAGCGAGGTCGTGTCGACGCCCACCAGTTCGTGCTGCGCGCCCAGCGCGTACAAGGTCTCGGTCAGCGCACCACCGATGCTGACGATGCGCCGCGCGGGTTGGGCAATCGGTGTCTGCCCCTGCGCCCACGCTGGCGCCAACCAGAACGAAGAGCAGGCCGTGGCCGACGCTGCAGCGCAGCGCGCCAGCCAGACACGGCGATTGCTCGCCCGCAAAGCTGCAGGCGGCCTCAAGCCAGACATGGCACGCTCCCAGCAGCCCTGGGCGTCTGCTCACGATCGCCGATCAGCCCGTCGATCAGTTCACGCCAGGTACAAAGTTCGGCGCGGCCCGGCTTGCGCTCGCCGAACAACATCGCGATGGTCTGGCCTTGGGCGTCAAACAGCTCCAGTGAAGTCACCAAACCGTCGCTGGTGGGTTTGCGCACCACCCAGGCTGCTGCGATGTGGTCTTCGCGCAGATGCAGGTTGAAGTGTGGGTCGAGCACGTTCAACCAGGGCCCCATCACCTCCACCTTGGCCACCGGCCCGGTGTGGATCTGGATCATCCCCGGGTTGCCCACGAACACCATCACCGGGGTGCCCAGAGCGGCAGCGCCAGACAGCACCTGCTGCGCGCTTGCCACGTCCACGGGCTGCACAAAGCGCGGCTCGGCCAGGCGCAGCGCCTGCGTGCGGCCCAGACCATGGCGGCGCAGCAGGCCAAAAAACTCGTGCGTGTCGCGCAGCGAAGCCCAGTCCTGATGGAAGGCGGTCAGATCGACCTCTGCATCGGGCTTGATCGCGGCTGGCACTGGCGCAGATTGCACCCGCATGCCGGGGCTTTGGTCAGCGGCCGCGAAGCGCAACGTCAAAGCGATCCAGGCCTGCAGATCGGTGGCGGGCTTGACGAAGACCTTGTGGACCGCCGTGCCCGTGGCGTCAAAAAACTGCAGGCTGCGCTGCACGCCTTTGGCCGTCGTCTCGGTCACCGAAAATCCATGCGCCCACTGGCTGTAGAAGATGCGCAGATCGATGTCAGGGCCCAGCACCAGGCCCATTTCGCGGCCGTCAGGGCCGCTGGCGCTGGGGCTCAGATAGCTGCCGGTTTTTTCGTGGACGCAGGAGTCGTTGCGGGTCAGCGCCATCACCTCACCCACCTGTTCCAGAGCCGCCAGCACTCGGGGCCACGGGCCGCCCAAGCGCCGTGCGTGCAGCCCGTGCAGCGCGTCTGGGGCGGCAGCGGCGGCTGCACGGCTGCACGCTGCTTCAGGGGTCGCGGTGTGGGCGGCGATCAGCTCACCCTCGCTGACACCCAAGCCTGCTGCGATGTCGCGGTGCCGCGCAGCAGCCTGGCGCCGTGCCTGGGAGTAGGCTTGGCGCAATCGATCGGGATCGTGCGATGCGGCAGCCTCACCGGAGGGGTTGGTCGAGAGGTTGGTCGAGGGGCCCAAGCTCGTCGAGCGGGTGGAAGTGTTCACTTGCAGTCCTTTCAAAAATCGTGGCGCAAGGCCAGCTGAAGGTGGCGGCCGGGGGCCGTGTAGGCGTCTTTGACGCTGCTGCTGTCAGCCAGCCCGCGCACATCGCTCCAACGCCAGTAGCTGGCATCGGTGGCGTTGTTCAGGTTGGCAATCAAGGTCCAGCCCGGTGCTGCACGCCACACCGCACCCAGATCGAGCACCGTGTAGCCGGGCGGCGTGAAAGCTGCGGGCGTGGCGGCGCGCACGCGGTCTGCTGCTTTGGCGCGGGCATGCAGCACATCGGCGCTGAGCTGCCATGCACCTTGCTCGAAGCGCAGGCCCAAGGCCGTGCGCGCAGGCTCGATGCTGTCCAGCGGCTCGCTCAGGCCGTCTCGGACACGGGTGCCACGGGTCATCGCCGTGGCCGCACTCAGCCTCCAGACCGCGTTGATGCGCCATTCGCCACGCAGCTCTGCGCCGCGAATGCGGGCCTGAGCCAGGTTGACGAACTGAAAGATCGTCGGGTCGGCAGGCGTGCCAGCACCGCTGATCGTTTCCTGGCTGATGAAATCGCGGTAACGGTTGTCATAAGCCGCCACCTGCCAGCGCAGACCAGCCCACCGGCCACGCAGCCCGATCTCCAGGCTTTGCGCAGTTTCTGGCCCAAGGTCCGAATTGCCCACGCTGCGGTAGCCCGAGGCCACGTTGGTAAAGCCGTTGTTGACCTGACTCGGCGTAGGCGCTCTGAAGCCCGTGGCCCATTGCGCGTAAGGCGCCACCGACTCGCTGATGCGCCACACCGCGCCCAGACGCGGCGTCAAGGCCTGGCCCGACAACTTGGCGACATCGCCGCCCGTGTAGCCACTGGCCGAAGGCTGCAGCGCGAAATGGTCGAAACGCAGCCCCGGGATCAGCAGCAGCCCTGTAGCCAGGCCTGCAGCCTGCAACTCGCTTTGCACAAAAGCGCCCGCCAGCTCGTAGGCGGTGTCAGGAAAGGGCTTGACCGGAAAGGCCTCGCCAAATGGCGGCCGCGCGCTGGGGCTGGGCGTGCCGTCACGCAGCGCCTCGATGTGTGTGCGACTCAGATCAACGCCATAGCTCAGCCGCTGCGGCCAGGCGCTGGCCAAGTTGCGTTCGAACTGGCTGGACAGCCCCACCACCCTTTCGCGGTACAGCCCCTTGCGGGTGCGGTCGGCGGCGGTGTTGCGGTCTTCGGCAGAGAACTGGCGGGTGCTGGCATCTTGCAGATACAGGCGCGTCTGCGATTTCTGAACCCAGTGGCCGTTGAGGTCTTCGTAGAGGTGCTCCAGCGACAGGCGCTGACGCTGGATGCGGTCGGAGGCATCCAGATCGATGACGGCGGTGGCTGGCAGGGGCGCTGGAGCTGCAGTAAGGGCTGGTGGTGGCAGCGTGCGGCCAGACAGCACCTCGACATCGATGCGCCGCTGCAGCGACTCCAGCGTCAGGCCCAGCTGGTGGCCGGCTACAGGACTGAACAGCAGTTTGCCCAGCCAGACATCCTGACGGTAGTCCAGCGGGTTGGGCGCCGTGCGGCTGCTGTCGAACGCTTCATTGTTGCCCTGGTTGCCGGTGGCGTGGCCCTGGCGTTGGCTGCCCAGCAGCAGTGCTTGCCAGGGCCCCTTGCGCCAGGCGGCGGCGGCGCTCAGCGCATCTGAATCGTCGACCTGGGTGCCGGATAGCCGCACGAAACCACCGAAGGCCTGGCCTGTAGCCAAAATGTCTGCGGGGTCCAAAGTGCGCAGGCTGATGGCGCCGGCCAGACCGTCGCTGCCAAAAGCGGTGGAGGCGGGGCCGCGCAGCACATCCACCGCCTGGGTGGCTTCCAGCGCCAGGTAGTCGGCGCGACCGGTGGCAAAAGCACCAAAAGAAAAGCTGCTGGGTACGCGGATGCCATCGACCAACATCAAGACCTGGTTGCCCTCCAGGCCACGGATGTTCAGCCCCTCGTTGCCGGCGCGACCGGTGACTGCGAGGGCCGCGCCGAAGCGGCCAGGCGCGGCACGCACGCTCAGATCCACCTCGTTGCGGAACAAGTCCTTGAGGTCGCGGGCGCCGCTGGCCTGGATGGTCGCCGCAGGCGTCACGGTGACGGTGGCCGGCACTTGATCGATCGGACGCTCGGTGCGCGTGGCCGTCTGCGTCAGTGCCGGCAGCTGGGTGACAGCCAGAGCAGCGGTAGCGACGGCCGGGGCGGCCGAAGCTGCAGCACCCGGCACCGCAGCAACAGAAGGGTTGGCCCGAGCTGGGGGTAGTGGTTCGGTCTGGGCATGGGCCCATGCACCGTCAAGGGACGAACCGCAGGCGGCCAAGAGGGCCAGCGAGAAGGACAGATTGCGCAACACAGAAAGTTCCTGTTGAAGGCACTGGCTGGCGGCGGCTGGCGGTGCGGGAGGGGAGGAGAAAACTACTTGGTGAGGATCAGCTTTCCCAAGGTGGTCAGACGCAGGCGGTAGACGGCCTGCCCATGTTCGATCTCGATCTCTTGCGCCGATCCGAACAAGTCAGCGCTTTGCCAACGCGACCTGGGGGCGGTGGGCTCGGCGGGCTTGGTCTGCGGGATCAGTGGCTGGGGCAGCTCGGCTGGCGGTCGCTGCAGCGGCCCTTCGCCTGCAACCACAGACTTCGGCTCGGTCAACCCGGAGCGCGGCGTCATCGACAAGGCGCGCTCTCTCGGTGTTTCTTTAGGCGTTTCTTTCGGTAAAGACTGTGGGCCCGAGCGGGTGAAACGGCTTTCTGCTGAGACATCATGGCTGAACTGTAATGCGAACGATTCGCATTTGCAATGGCCTGAACTTCTTTTTTTGCGCCACCCTTTGTGGCGAGCCCAGGTGTTTACCCACTGGCAAAGCGCCTACCAAACTGCCATGCTGCGCGCCGCCGCTGTGTTCGCAGTCACGGTTTCGTCATGGAGAGAAGATTGAAAAAATCAAGTGTTTTGGCCCGTTTCGCCGGCTTGCGCCTCAGCGCGCTGGCAGTGGCCTTGTTGTCCGCAGGTACGGCCCAGGCCCAGAGTGGCGGCCAGGTCAACATCATCTGCTCGGTGCAGGCTGAGTGGTGCAACATGATCCAGACGGTGTTTGCGCGCACCACCGGCATCAAGGTCAACATGTCGCTCAAAGGCTCAGGCGAAGCTTTGGCGCAGCTGGTGGCCGAGAAGGCCAACCCGAAGACCGACATCTGGTTTGGCGGCACGGGCGACCCGCACCTGCAGGCCGCCGAGCAAGGCCTGAGCATGACCTACAAAAGCCCCAGCCTGCCGCAGTTGCACGCCTGGGCGCAGCAGCAAGCCGCACAGAGCCAGTACCGCACTGTGGGCATCTAC
>JBBQIB010000146.1:0-10727 GCA_038324515.1 Burkholderiales bacterium | reverse complement strand
AAGTCGCCGGCGTCGACGTCGTCCATGCAATGCCGGATGACCTCGTGGTGGAAATGAAACTCGACACCCGCAGCGCGGTCGTCGCGCTGACGCACGACCCCAAGCTGGACGACCTGGCGCTGATGGAAGCGCTGCGTTCGCCGGCCTTCTACGTCGGCGCCATCGGTTCGCGCCTGAACCAGAGCAAGCGCAAGCAACGGCTGAAGGAACACTTCGGCATCACCGATGAGCAACTGGCGCGTCTGCACGGCCCGGTGGGGTTGAAGAACGGTGCGCGCACGCCGGCCGAAATCGCGGTCAGCATCCTGGCCGAGCTAACGGCCGTGCGCTACGGTTTCAGTGTGCCCGACCCGGTGCCCGTGCGCCCGGCCGCGGTGGTCGAGGCGGGCTGCGCCGCGGAGTGATCAGAGGCTGAGAGCATCCAAGGCCCCTGTCGGCGCCCGGCGTTCGCGGAGAAAAAAGGGCGTCACGGCCAGGCCTTTGCTCCCTCTCCCTTCCAGGGATAGGGTTGGGGGCGAGGCGGGGGTTTCGAGCCGCATGCGGCGAGCCCGCTAAGCGATGCCGGCTTGCAGGCCGGCATGCGCACTGCTAGTGAGGGTGCATTGCCGGCAATTCATCGCCTTGGAAGTTTTGTTTCTCATGAGCATCCCAGGCCCCTGACGGCGCCCGGCGTTCGCGAAGTAAAACAACTTCTGGTTATGAAGTTGTACTTCGATATTTCGTTTACTTGAGAGGCTGAGACTCTTTCGATCATGCCCGCTCGTCACTCCAAAACACACCCGCTCTTCGTTGCAAATGCGCGCCATAGCCCAAGTCGCGGCACCTGGAACAAACCATGAACGTCAACGGCCAAGCCACACGACCGCTGAAGGGCGACGCACAGCGCGGCACGCTGCAGGTGATCGACCAGCGGGCGCTGCCGCATCAGTTGCAATGGCGGCCGCTGGGCTCGGCCCGCGACGCCTTTGTCGCGATCCGCGAGATGTGGGTGCGAGGCGCACCGCTGATTGGCGCCGTGGCCGCTTACGGGCTGGCGATGCAGGCCCGGCGCGACGCCAGCGACGAAGCTTTGGCCAATGCGGCACAACTGCTGCGAGGTGCGCGCCCCACCGCCGTCAACCTGGCCTGGGCGTTGGCGCGGATGCAGGCCTGCTTGCAGCCATTGCCGGTGGCCCAGCGCGCCGAGGCGGCCTGGGCTGCGGCCGATGCGCTGGCCGAAGACGATGTGCGCATCAACCATGCGATCGGCCAGCATGGCCTGCTCTTGTTGCGCGGCATCGCTGCAGGGTTGAAGGAGCAGGGCGTTGTCGTGAGCGCGCAGCGACCGCTGCAGATCCTGACCCACTGCAACGCCGGTTGGCTGGCCACCGTGGATTGGGGCACTGCCACCTCGCCGATCTATCAGGCCCACGCCGCTGGCCTGCCAGTGCACGTGTGGGTCGACGAAACGCGCCCCCGCAACCAGGGCGCGAGCCTGACTGCGTGGGAGCTGGCGCAGGCTGGTGTGCCGCACACTTTGGTGGCCGACAACGCAGGCGGCCATTTGATGCAGCACGGCCAGGTGGACCTGTGCATCGTCGGCTGCGACCGCGTCACCGCGCAGGGCGACACCTGCAACAAGATCGGCACCTACCTCAAAGCCTTGGCGGCAAAGGACAACGGTGTGCCGTTTTATGTGGCCATGCCCACGCCCACGCTGGACCTGTCCTTGCGCAACGGCTTGCAAGACGTGCCGATCGAAGAGCGCAGCGCGCGCGAAGTCACACACATCAGCGGGCGCACGGCGGCAGGGCAGGTGGTGGAAGTGCAGTTGACAGCCGACGGTTGCGCCGCAGCCAACCCGGCTTTCGATGTGACGCCGGCCCGGCTGGTGACGGCCTTCATCACCGAGCACGGTGTGGTGCTGCCTGAAGAAGCCGCTTTGCGCCAGTTGAAGCCCACGCCGGCCAGTCTGGCGGGGTCGGCTGCATCCTGAAGCCAGGCCTGGGCAGCGACAAACAATGCCACGACTGAGCGAGAACGCGCAGGTGCTGAGCGCGCAGCAACAAACCGCAGGACAGCAATTGCGCGAGGCTGCCGTGGCCGCCTGCCAGCGGCTGGACCAGCTGGGCCTGAACCGCGGCAGCACCGGCAACCTCAGCGTGCGCCAGGCGCGCGATGGCGAAGACGGCATGTGGATCACGCCCACTGGCATCGGGGCCGAGGCCCTGAGCGCCAGCGACCTGGTGTGGCTCGGCTTTCAAGGCACGGTGCATGGCCGCTGGCGGCCTTCGTCTGAGTGGCACTTCCATCAGGCGATCTATCTGGCGCGGCCAGATCTGCAGGCTGTCGTCCACACCCACTCCACGCACGCGGCCGCACTGGCTTGCCTGCGGCGGCCTTTGCCGGCCTTCCACTACATGGTGGCGATCGCAGGGGGTGACGATGTGCCGCTGGTGCCCTATCACCTCTTTGGCACCCAGGCGCTCAGCGAGGCGGTGGCAGGGGCGATGCAGCAACGCGACGCATGCCTGCTGGCCAACCACGGGTTGGTCGCCGCCGGTCCCACCTTGTCCAAAGCGATGAAAGTGGTGCTGGAAGTTGAATCGCTGTGCGAGGTGTACCTGAAGGCGCTTGCGGTGGGCGAGCCGCAACTGTTGAACCAGGCGCAGATGGCCGAGGTGATCGAGAAGTTCAAGGCCTACGGCCAGCCACGGCGGGTCTGATGCAAACCGTGGGTGCTGGGGCGGCGCAGGCCTGTTGCGACTCCCGTGTGCCTCAAAACAGCCCCACCACCCGTCCCTGGTCGTCAATATCGATCCGCTCAGCCGACGGCACTTTCGGTAACCCGGGCATCGTCATGATGTCGCCGCACAGCATCACCACAAACTCTGCGCCCGCTGCCAGCCTCACTTCGCGCACCTGCACCACATGGCCTTCGGGCGCGCCGCGCTGCTTGGGGTCGGTTGAGAAGCTGTACTGCGTCTTGGCCACGCAGACCGGGAAGTGGCCATAGCCTTCGTCCTGCAGTTTCTGCACCTGCGCCTTGACCGCCGCCGAAGCCCCGATGTCTGCTGCGCCATAGATGCGCTGGGCCAGTTTCTGCATCTTGGTCCACAAGGGATCGGCGTCTTCGTAGGCGAAGCGGATCGTGCTGACCTCTTCACATTGCTTGACGACTTCAAGCGCGACGTTGGCCGCACCTTTGCCGCCCTCGGCCCAGTGTCTGGCGGTCAGCACCGGGACGCCTTGGGCGCCGATGCGCTCGCGCAGCAGCGCGTGTTCGGCTTCGGTGTCGGCGTTGAAGTGGTTGATCGATACCACGCAAGGCAAGCCGAAGACATCGCGCAGATTGCCCACATGGCGCTGCAGGTTGGCCAGACCGCGCTCCAGCGCGCCCAGGTCCTCGCGCCCCAGGTCGGCGAGCTCCACGCCGCCGTGGTACTTCAGCGCGCGCACGGTCGCCACGACCACGACCGCCGATGGCCGCAGGCCCGACTTGCGGCATTTGATGTCGATGAACTTTTCTGCACCCAGGTCGGCGCCAAAGCCGGCTTCGGTGACCACGTAGTCGGCCAGCTTCAGCGCCGCGCGTGTGGCGATGACGCTGTTGCAGCCGTGCGCGATGTTGGCAAAAGGGCCACCGTGAAGAATGGCGGGGTTATTTTCCAGCGTCTGCACGAGGTTGGGGGCCAGTGCGTCTTTGAGCAACACGGTCATCGCACCGTGCACCTTGAGGTCGGATGCACGCACCGGGCGGCGGTCGCGGGTCTCGGCCACCACGATGCGGCCCAGGCGCTCTTTGAGGTCAGCCAGCGACGAGGCCAGGCACAGGATGGCCATCACTTCAGAGGCCACGACGATGTCAAAACCATCTTCGCGCGGATAGCCGTTGCCTGGCCCGCCCAGGCCGACTGCGATATGGCGCAGCGCGCGGTCGTTCATGTCCATCACGCGCTTGAAGCTGATGCGCCGCACATCGATGTCCAGCGCGTTGCCATGGTGCACATGGTTGTCGATGGCTGCAGCCAGCAGGTTGTTGGCCAGTGCGACGGCGTTGAAGTCGCCCGTGAAGTGCAGGTTGATGTCTTCCATCGGCACCACCTGCGCATAGCCACCCCCCGCTGCGCCGCCCTTCATGCCGAACACGGGGCCGAGCGATGGCTCGCGCAGTGCCACCATGGCTTTCCTGCCGATGTGGTTGAGCGCATCACCCAGACCCACGGTGGTGGTGGTCTTGCCTTCGCCCGCAGGCGTGGGGCTGATGGCCGTGACCAGGATCAGCTTGCCGTCGGGTCGGTCGCGCAGGCTGTCGATGTAGGGCAACGTGAGCTTGGCCTTGTAGTGACCATAAGGCACCAGGTGCTCGTCCGGGATGCCCAGCCGTTCGCGTGCCAGGACGCTGATGCGGCGAAGTTGTGCGCTTTGCGCGATTTCGATGTCGCTGAGGTTCATGCAGTAAAGCTTGGTGATGTTGTGGAAGGAATTTCAGGTCGTCGCTGCGTTTGCAAAGCCTTCAGACCCAGCGCCCGAACAGGGTATTCAGGCATTCAACTCGAAGCTCAAACCCGCTTTGCGCTGCAGGCGCGCCAGCAGGCGCTTGCCCAGAGCTGCAGCCGGCGTCCAGATGCCGCCCGGCTTGACCTCAGTGCTGACTTCTCCCAACAGGCACTGCGCGCATTCGCTGATGATCTTGCTGGTCGAGCCATAGCCGGGGTCGCGGTCGCCCTTGACAGTGGCAGACAGGCTTTGCCCGTCGGCAGTGGTGCCTGCAAAGCGCAGCACATAGCGCCCGCTCTCGCGCTCTGCCGCGTTGGGCCCTTCGCCGGGCTTGGGCAGAACAAAGCGCTGGATCAGTGCCCGGCTGGGGGCAAAGGCCAGTGCCTTGCTTTGCCAAAGGGCCGTGCGCGCGGCACCGCGGGCGCGCAACTCGCCTGCGTTGCCGCTGCCGAGTTCGCCCATCAACTGGCGTTCTTCGTAGACAAAGTCGGTGCCCCAGGCGTGGCCCAGCAGCAGGTTGCTGCGGTGCACGTTCTTGGTGTTGATGGGCGCCATCACAAATGGGGCGCTCCAGCAATCGGCTTCGGCCTCGTATTGCGCTTGCAGGTTGTCGGGCTGCGGCGGCCCGGTGAAGCCAGGCGTCAGCGCAAAGGGGTCGGCCATCGACTGGGCGACGGCTTTGTCCTTGGCGACTGCTTGCAGCGTGGCGATGAGGCTGGCGGCCGTACCGCCCGAGAAGCCGCCTTTCATGACCAGCACCTGGCCCTGCACACGTTGCAGCGGCTGCCCGAAGCGCTGGCGTGCCGCCTCTTGCAGATAAAACACGCCCATGTCAAAGGGCACCGAGTCAAAGCCGCAAGAAAAGACGATGCGCGCGCCGCTGGCCTGGGCCGCAGCCTGATGGCGCTGGATCATCTGCGCCATCCATGCCGGCTCACCGCACAGGTCCGCGTAATCGCAGCCTTGTTCTGCGCAGGCCTGCAGCAAAGGCTCGCCGTACTTCTGGTACGGGCCTACCGTTGTGATGACGACGCGGCTGCGCCGCGCCAGTTCTGTCAGGCTGGATGGGTCGGCAGCGTCGGCCTTGATCAGTGGCAGCGAGCGGACTGCGCCGATGCGCTGCCGCACCTCAGCGAGCTTGCTTTTGGTGCGCCCAGCCAGGGCCCAGCGCAGATCGGGCGGCGCATGGCTTTGCAGGTATTCGGCCACCAGACGCCCGGTAAATCCCGACGCACCAAAAACCACCAGATCAAATTCAGCTGCCCGCATGCCGTCCTTTGGTTTGCCTCGGTCTCGATTCAAGCTGCGCGCAGGCAGTCGACGATCTGCATTCTGGATGCGCGCCAGGCAGGGATGAAACCACCGACCACGCCCATGCCCAGCGCAAACAGCAACGATTGCCCGACGATGCTTGGGGTCAGCGTGAACTGAAAGGCCAGCTCAGAAAAGGTTGCGAAGTTGGTGGTCGAGACGTTGACCTTTTGCATCACGGTGGCCGCCAGCAGGCCCAGCACCCCGCCCACCAGCGACAGCAACAGCGCTTCGCCCAGGAAGGCGATCAACACCGCGCCGCGCCTGAAGCCCAAAGCCCGCAAAGTGCCGATCTCGCCGATGCGCGAAGCCACCGAGCCGAACATCGTGATCGTGGCCCCCACCACTGCACCGATCGAAAAAATCACCGCCAGCGCCGTGCCCAGGATGCTGATGAAGTTAGCCAAGGCTTCGCTTTGCTCGGCGTAAAAGCGCTGTTCGCGTTTGGCTTCCAGCAGCAGGCGCGGGTCCTGGTCGATCAGCTTGTTGAGTGTGTCGAAGCTGTCGCTGTCGGCCAACTTCATCACCACGCTCGAGTAGTTGCTGCGCCTGAAGGCGGCCATCAGTTGCTCACTGTCGGCCCAGATCTCTGAATCGAAGCCACTGCCGCCGGCGTCGAAGATGCCCACCACCTGCCAGTCGCGGCCGCCAAACCGCAAGCTTGCGCCAAGCTGCACACCCTCAAAACCGCGTGCGATGGCGCCACCCGCAATCACTTCGCTGCTGCCGGGCCTGAACATGCGACCCTGACTGATGCGCACTTGCGGCCGCAGCGCCAGGCCGGTGTCAGAGGTGCCACGCATCGTGACGTTGCTGGCTTTGCCGTTGCTGCGTTTGGGCAGGTTGTTCAGCACCACCGGTTCCTTGCTCAGCTGCGGCTGGCCGGTGGCGCCCAGAGCCAGGCCGGGCAGGGTCTGCAACACGGCGGCCTGATCGCGGCTGATGCCGCTGTTGATCTCTGCACCAGCGCCTTTGCGCAGCACCATCACGTTGTCGGCCTGGCCGGTGGCCACCAGCGTGCTGCGGATGCCCTCGCTCATCATCAGCACGGTGGCAAAGACATAGACCACCAACGCCATGCCGGCGGCCGTCAGCGCCGTGGTCACGCGGCGCACCCACAGATTGCGGGCGATGTAGGTCAGTGGGACGGCGTGCATGTCTGGGGTGATGGGCCTGCAGTACTTGGCGAGCGGGGTTCAGTGCGGCTGACGCAGCTCAAGCCACGTGGCGCAGGCCGCTGACGATGTCGATGCGACTCATCTTCCAGGCCGGCCATGCAGCGGCCACCATACCGATCACCAGCGCTGCGGCGAGTTGCAGCAGCATCGTCTCCTCGGTGACCCGAAACGACGGGAACAACGAGCCGGCAAACTGCTGAAAGGCGGCAGCCAGCGGCACTGTGATGGCCACCGCCAACAGCCCACCGGCCAGCGCGATCAGCAGGCTTTCGCCAAACAGCAGCCGCACGACGAAGCCGGGCGAAAAGCCCAAAGCCTTGAGCGTGGCGTACTCGGCCAGGCGCTCGCGTGCCGTCATCGTCATCGTGTTGGCCATCACCGCCATGATGATCAGGATCACGATGCCGCTGACAGCCTGCAAGGCCACCAGGATGGCCTCGCTCATGGCCACGAAGCCCAGTTGAAAGGCCTTCTCGGTCTCGGTCAGCGTCTCGGCCAGCGAGTTCTTGAATTGCGCGTCGATGCGCTGCGAGATCACAGCCGCGTTGTTGGGGTCGTTGATGCCGACCACGTAGACGCCGACAAAGTCGCCCCGTCTGGCGTTGCGCGCCTTGGCGCTCTCGTTGATATAGGCCCACTGCATCAGCATCTGGTTTTCATCGACACTGGCTTGCGCGCCCTCGTAGATGCCACGCAGCGTGAAGCTCCAGGTGCCGCTGTAGATCGTGCCGCGCAGCGCGATGGTGTCGCCTACCGACCAGCCGAACTTGGTGGCCAGCTTGCGGCCGACGATCACGCCCCTGCGGTCGCGCTGCCAGGCGATGCGGTCCGCCTCGCTGACCTTGTATTCGGGGTACAGCGCCAGATAACTGACCGGGTCGACCGCAAACTGCGGGAAGAAATTGCGCTCGTTCTGGTAGATGCCGCCAAACCAGTTGCTCCAGCTCACCGTGGTCAGCCCGTCCACCGCGCGCAGCCGCTCTGCATAGGCCAGCGGCAGCGGCACCGTCAGCGAGGTGGCGCTGCGCACGATCAGCCGCGTGCTGGAGCTGGCCTCGACGCCGGCATACCAGGCATCGACGACGGTGCGCAAGAAGCCGAAGGCGCAGACCGCCACCATCAGGCCGAGCAAAGTCAGCAGCGTTCGCACGCGGTGGCGCAGCGCGTTCTTGAGCAGCAGCTTCCAGATGAACATGGCCGGCCCGCCGGTACTCAGTCGGCCAGGGCCGCTGGTGTGAGCTGCATCGTCGCTGCTGCATCATCGACCAGCACACCCTTTTCCAGGTGCACCAGGCGCTGTGCATGGGCGGCGGCCTTGGGGTCGTGGGTGACCATCACGATCGTCTTGCCCAGGTCTGCCACCAGTGCGTCCAGCAGCCCCAACACTTCTTCGCCGGTGGTGCGGTCCAGGTCGCCTGTGGGCTCGTCGGCGACGATCATCAGCGGGTCGGAGACCAATGCGCGCGCGATGGCCACGCGCTGCTGCTGGCCACCCGAGAGTTCATTGGGATAGTGATCCGCGCGGTCGTCCAGCTGCACCATCGACAGCACCTGCGCCACCCGCTCTTTGCGCTGGCGACTCGACAGGCTGCTGAGCAACAGCGGCAGTTCGACGTTTTCAAAGGCGGTCAGCACCGGCATCAGGTTGTAGAACTGGAAGATGAAGCCGACGTTGGCAGCGCGCCAATCGGCCAGTTCGGTTTCGCTGAGCGTGGCGATGTCCACGCCGCCGATCGTGATGGTGCCTGCAGTGGGCTGGTCGATGCCGGCGATCAGGTTCAGCAGCGTGCTCTTGCCCGAGCCACTGGGGCCCATCAGCGCCACAAATTCGCCCGGGTACACCTGCAGCTCGATGCCCTGCAGCACCGGGATCTCCTGCTCACCGCGCTGGTAGGCCTTGTAAAGACCGCGGATGTCGATCAACGCTGGGCTTGGCATCAGCGGCCCGCCACTTTGACGGCAGCACCTGGCTGCAGCTTGACGTCTGGCTCCAGCACCAGGCGCTCGCCGGCCTTCAGGCCGCCGCCGGTGATCTCCAGCGCATCACCCAGCGTGCGGCCCGTGCTGACGGTCAAGGGCTGCACCGTCAAGGCTTCACCCGCGCCCACGATGCGCCAGACTTGTGCACTGCCGTCGCGCTGCACCACGGTCTTGGGGTTGACGGCCACCACCGGCTGGAAGTCGACATCGGTGGGGCGCTGCGTCATGAACACCACCTTGGCACTCATCTCGGGCAGGATTTCCGGCGTCAGTTGCTCAAAGCGCACCTTGGTCATCACGGTGGCCTTGGCGCGGTCCACCGTGGGCACGATGCGCACCACGCTGCCTCTGAAGCGTTTGCCGGGCAGGGCGTCCAGCACGATCTCTACCGGCATGTCGATGCGCACCTGGCCGACGTTGCTCTCCGACACATCGGCCTCGACCTCCAGCGTGCCCATGTCGGCCACCGTCACCACGGCACCTTGCGATCCGGCGGCGCTGGAGAACGGCGTGATCATGTCGCCCACATTGGCGTTCTTGACCAGCACCACGCCGTCAAATGGCGCGCGGATCTCGGTGTTGGCGCGGTTCACCTCCTGTACCTGCACTTGCGCCTTGGCGATGGCCACGGAGCCTTGCGCAGAGGCGCGCCCGGCCTGCGCCGAGGCCACCGCGGCGCGTGCAGCATCGACGCGCCGCCGTGCGCTGTCCAGCGCCTGCGGCGAGATGAAACCTTGTTGCTCCAGGCTGGCCAGTCGCCGCAGTTCAGCCTCGGCATTGCCCAGTTCGACAGCAGCCTGGCTTTGCCCGGCAACTGCCTGGCCGATGCCTGCTTCGGCCATGCCGACGTTGGCCCTGGCCGCTTGCATGGCCGCCTGCACATCGCTGTCGTCCAGCCGTCCGATCAACTCGCCGGCCTTGACCACGCTGCCTTCGCGCACACGCAAATCCACCAGCCTGCCAGTGGCTTTGCTGGAGACCGCAGCGCGGCGCTGCGCGACCACATAGCCCGAGGCTGTGAGCTTGGCGTACTGGGCCGAAGGAAAGGCCGACATCACCGCACTGGACTGCACTTCGACCTTGCGTGTGCCCAAAAAGTAGAAGGCCGCTGCGCCCAGCAGCAAGGCGGCCAGCAGCCACGGCCACCAGCCGCGCCGGCGTTTGCGCAGCGGCGCGCTGCGGCCGGCCAGCGGCGCCAGCCTGGGGCGTGGCTGGGCCGACGGGGCGGCATGCGCCGCGGTCGCGTCACCCGGGGTCGATTTGTTGGGGCTGGTGTCGGTCATGGGTCAACGGTACTGGAAGCTTTGACTTCTTGAAATCCAGGCCCTGATGGTCCGTTCCGTCAATGAGGTTACCAATGAAATTGACGCATTCGATCGTCAGGCTGGGCGCAAACCACCTGCGTGACCTTGACATACAACAGGTGGCCTTTGTCGCTGAGCGAAACGGCAGCGACGATGGGAACCTTGTTCTCCGATCCGCGGCCGGGCTTGGCGCCGGCGCGCTCGCCACCGAGATAAGCGTGGTCGACCTCAACCGCGCCAGACAGGCGGTGTGCCGCCTCGCGGTCGGCCATCGCCTTCATGACTCTGTGGTGCATCAGCCAAGCGGTCGGGTAGCTCACGCCGATCTGGCGCTTCAGTGCGAGCGCCGACAAGCCGGTCTTGGCTTGGCTGAGCAGATAGATTGCCAAGAACCACGTCGTCAGCGGCAGCTTGGTGCTCGCAAACAAGGTGCCGCTGACGACGTGGTTCTTGGCAATCTATCTGCTCAGCCAAG
>JBBQIB010000145.1:0-10746 GCA_038324515.1 Burkholderiales bacterium | reverse complement strand
GGGGGGTGTGGCCTTGCGGTCGCGGGCGCGCTGCATGGCGGCTTCGACGACCGCGCGCTTGGCCGCCAGCGCTGCAGGGTCTGTGATGCCGCTGTGGGCTGCCAGATCGTCCAGCTTGGCCTGCGCTTTCGCAGCCAGGCGTTCGTCGTTTTCGCGCTTGTCGCGCTGCACCCTGATCTGATGCCAGTCATAGCGCTGCTTCGAAGCCCCGGCCTGCTCGCTGCTCCAGGCCTGCCAGCCGGTGGCCTGCCCCGTCACCGCCACCATGCTGATGCAGTCCACCGGGCAGGCTGGCACACACAACTCGCAGCCGGTGCATTGGTCATCGATCACCGTGTGCATGAGCTTGGAAGCACCAACGATGCAATCCACAGGGCAGGCCTTGATGCACAAGGTGCAGCCGATGCACCAGGCCTCGTCGATCACGGCCAGCGCACGCGCGCCTTCTTCGCCATGGTGGGGGTCCAGTGGCGAGACGGCACGGCCGGTGATGGCGGCCAGTCGCTCGATGCCTTCTGCGCCGCCCGGTGGGCAGCGGTTGATGTCGGCGCGATGCAAAGGGTCGACGGTGGCGATTGCCTCAGCGTAGGAGCGGCAGTCCGGGTAGCCGCAGCGTGTGCACTGTGTCTGCGGCAGGGCCGCGTCCAGCTGTTCGATCAGTGCTTGTTGGCTCACCCGCCGATTATCAGGCTGCCGCGCGCTTGCGCTTGGCTGCTGGTGGCGCAGCCGTGCTGGTCTTCTCTGCCGCAGTGGTGCTTGCAGTCGTGCTTGCGGCGGTGCTTGCAGCGGTGCTTGCAGTCGCGCTTGCCACGGTGCTTGCCGTCGCGCTTGCCGCGCCGGTGGCTGCAACGCTTTTGGCTGCAGCGCCTGCCGTGACCGGTTTGAGCGGTGTGACGTTGCTGCTGTTGGAGGTCTGAGCAGTGGTCTCGCTGGCCGTTGGTTTGGCGTCAAACTGGCTGATGAACTGACGCACGCGCGGGTAGACCTTCTCGCGCCAGCGGCGCCCCGAGAAGATGCCGTAGTGGCCAGCGCCCAAGGCGTCGAAGTGGGCAGCGCGGCTGGCCGGGATGCTGGTGCACAGGGTGTGCGCCGCGCGCGTCTGGCCGGCGCCGGAGATGTCGTCCAGCTCGCCTTCGATGGTCAGCAACGCGGTGCGGGTAATGTCTTGCGGCCTGACGGCTTCGCCTTTGACCACCCAGGTGCCACGCACCAGCGCAAAGTCCTGGAACACGGTCTTGATCGTGTCGAGGTAATACTCAGCCGGCATGTCCAGCACGGCGTTGTATTCGTCATAGAACTTGCGATGCGAATCGGCGCTCTCGTCGTCACCGCGCACCAGATCCAGAAAATAGTCGTAGTGGCTGCTGACGTGGCGATCCGGGTTCATCGACACAAAGCCCGAGTACTGAAGAAAGCCTGGGTAGACCTGGCGCCCCGCACCCGGGAAGTTGGGTGGCACGCGGAAGATCACATTGTTCTGAAACCAGCTGTGGCTCTTGTTGACCGCCACATCGTTGACCGCTGTGGGGCACTTGCTGGCGTCGATGGGGCCGCCCATCATCGTCATCGACAAGGGCGTGGTCTCGCCTCGGCTGGCCATCAATGAAACGGCAGCCAGTACCGGCACGGTGGGTTGGCAGACCGAGATCACATGCACATCGGGGCCGCAATGGCGCATGAACTCCTGTGCATAGCCGACGTAGTCGTCCAGCGTGAACGGGCCCACGCTGGCGGGCACCATGCGCGCATCGGTCCAGTCGGTGACGAAGACCTTGTGGTCCTGCAGCAGGCTGTTGACCGTGTCGCGCAGCAAGGTGGAGTGGTGCCCGGACAGCGGTGCAAAGACCAGTACCTTGGGCTGTGCCTTCATCTGTTGCAGCGCTTCTGGCTGATCGGTGAAGCGCTTGAAGCGCAGCAGCCGGCAGAAGGGCTTTTCCAGCGCCACCTGCTCTTGCACCGCGACATCGATCCCACCCACGGCGGCTTGCCTGATGTCGAACTCGGGTTTTTCGTAGTCCTTTGCCAGCCGGTGCAGCAGATCGAAACCGGCCGAAACACGTTGCGCCATGGGCATCTGGGCAAACGGCGACAGCGGATGGTCGTACAGCTTGGCGCTGGCGCTGGCGAATTCCGAAAACGGCGCCATCAGGGCCCGTTGTGTCTCGTACAGCTGATACAGCATGGCTTGAGTCCAATCAATTCAGTAGAAGTCGGGGTCGCAGCATCAGGTTGGACGACCGGCTTCAGCTTGCTGAATCGACCTGCCACGCATTTTGTTGCACTGCAACAATTGTGCACTAATGGAAAGCATTTGCCTATCATGCTTGAGGCTGGTAACGCTTGAAACGCGCAAAAACCCCCCATTCACCCGACGTTTACCCCGCGTTCAAGGGCCCCGTGAGAGCGCTTTACATGACTTGCGCGATGGCCTTGGCCACTGGCGCCAGGTTGCGACTGTTCAGCGCGGCCACGCAGATGCGGCCTGAATCGAGGCCGTAGACACCCGATTCACTGCGCAAGCGGTGCATTTGTGGCGTGCTGAGCCCCGAGTAGCTGAACATCCCCATCTGCTGCGTGATGTAGCTCAGGTCACTGTTGACGCCCTCGGCCTGCAGCGCAGCCACCAGTTGTGAGCGCAGGTCGCGGATGCGCTGGCGCATGCCGGCCAGTTCTTCTTCCCACATCTGGCGCAGTGTGGGGTCGTTCAACACGGTGGTGACGAGTTGCGCCCCAAAAGTGGGCGGTGTGCTGTAGTTGGTGCGGATCAGCACTTTCAGTTGTGACAGCACACGGGCGCATTCGGCCTCGCTGCGGCAAACCACGCTCAGTGCGCCGGCGCGTTCGCCGTACAGCGAGAAGCTTTTGGAAAAAGAAGTGGCGACCATAAAACTCAGGCCCATCGACAAAAACAGCCGCACGGCCGCTCCATCTTCCTCGATGCCCTTGCCAAAGCCCTGGTAGGCCATGTCCAGGTAGGGCATCAGGCTGTGGTCTTTGCAGGCTTGTGCAACCTGTCGCCACTGCGACTCTGTCAGGTCGCAGCCGGTTGGGTTGTGACAGCAGGCATGCAGCACCACCACGGTGCCGGCCCGGGCGCTCTTCAAGGCGGCCAACATCTCGTCGAAACGGATGCCGCGGCTGGCGGCGTCGTAGTAAGGGTAATTGGCCACATGGAAGCCGGCCTGCGTGAACAGCGCCCGGTGGTTCTCCCAACTGGGGTCGCTGATCAGCACGGCGGCTGCGGGGTCCAGGCGCTGCAAGAAGTCTGCGCCGACCTTCAGCCCGCCAGTGCCACCCAGGGTCTGCACGGTGGCCACGCGGCGCTCGCGCAACGCCGGGCTGTCTGCCCCGAAGACCAGCCCTTGAACTGCCAGGTCGTAGGCGGCGATGCCGTCGATGGGCAGGTAGGCCTTGGGCTTGGGGGCTGTCAGCAGTTGTTTTTCGGCTTCGGCCACGCAGCGCAGGACCGGCAGTTTGCCCTCATCGTTGAAGTAAACGCCCACGCCCAGGTTGACCTTGTTCGGATGGGTATCGGCGTTGAACTGCTCGCTGAGGCCGAGGATGGGGTCGCGAGGCGCCATTTCGACGGCGCTGAAGGCAGAGGCTGACATGCAGAATCCTTGTCGGGGGTGGTGAGGGTGGAAGTGGGTGCGGGCCGGGCAGACTGTCGCCGGCTGCGCTACCCTTGCGGGTTACCCCAGATGGCCCAACCTGGTTTGGGTCTCTGGAACACCGCCTGAGCGGGTTACAACAGCGGATCAGCGTGATGGTTTCACTTGTCGGTTCTTTGGTTTTTCGATCAGCCTTCACGGCTGACGGATTCTAGTTGTCAGCCAGGGAGAAACCTGCATGAGTCGCCTTGCAGAAGTCACTGCAGCTTCCGCTGCCGCCGGCATTGCGCAGCAGGGAAGTGACGCAGCCATGGGCAGCGCCGAGGCGCACCCCGGTGAATTTGTCAGCTTTCCCGACTCGCCTTTTCAGCTGCTGCAGCCCTTTGAGCCCGCAGGCGACCAGCCGGCCGCGATCGCGGCATTGCTGGAAGGCATTGCCGATGGCTTGAGCTTTCAGACCCTGCTGGGCGTCACTGGCTCAGGCAAGACCTACACGATGGCGCAGGTGATCGCACGCACCGGCCGACCCGCCATCGTCTTTGCGCCCAACAAGACGTTGGCGGCGCAGTTGTACAGCGAGTTTCGCGAGTTCTTTCCGCGCAACGCAGTCGAATATTTCGTCAGCTACTACGACTACTACCAGCCCGAGGCCTACGTGCCGCAGCGCGACCTGTTCATCGAAAAAGACAGCGCGATCAACGAGCACATCGAGCAGATGCGCTTGTCGGCCACCAAGAGCTTGCTGGAGCGCCGCGACGTCATCATCGTGGCGAGCGTCAGCGCCATTTACGGCATCGGCAACCCGGCTGACTATCACAAGATGGTGATGACGTTGCGGGTGGGTGACCGCATGGGTCAGCGAGACGTGATCGCGCAGCTGATCCGCATGCAATACAAGCGCAACGAGATCGAGTTCGGGCGTGGCAGTTTCAGGGTGCGCGGTGACACCATCGACGTCTTCCCGGCCGAGCACAGCGAGCTGGCGCTGCGCATCGAGCTCTTCGACGACGAGATCGAGACGCTGCAACTGCTGGACCCGCTGACGGGCCGCGTGCGGCAGAAGGTCCCACGCTTCACGGTCTACCCCAGCAGCCATTACGTGACGCCGCGTGAACGGGTGGTCGACGCCATCGTGACGATCAAGGACGAGCTGCGCACGCGGCTGGACGAGTTTGTCAAGAACGGCAAACTGGTCGAAGCCCAGCGCCTGGAGCAGCGCACGCGCTTTGATCTGGAGATGCTGCAAGAGGTGGGGCATTGCAAAGGCATCGAGAACTACACGCGCCACCTCAGCGGCTCCAAACCCGGCGATCCACCTTCGACACTGGTGGACTATCTGCCGGCCGATGCGCTGATGTTCCTCGACGAGAGCCATGTGCTGATCGGCCAGTTTGGCGGCATGTACAACGGCGACCGGGCGCGCAAGACCACGCTGGTGGAATACGGCTTCAGGCTGCCCAGCGCGCTGGACAACCGGCCGCTGAAGTTTGAAGAGTTCGAAGGCAAGATGCGCCAGGTCGTGTTCGTCTCCGCCACGCCTGCCAACTACGAGAAAGAGCATGCCGGCCAGGTAGTCGAGCAACTGGTGCGGCCCACCGGCCTGGTGGACCCGGAAGTCGAGGTGCGGCCTGCCACCAGCCAGGTCGACGATGTGCTGCAAGAGATCCGCATCCGTGTGCAGGCCCACGAGCGTGTGCTGATCACCACGCTGACCAAACGCATGGCCGAACAGTTGACCGAATACCTCAGCGACAACGGCGTCAAGGTGCGTTACCTGCACAGCGACATCGACACCGTCGAGCGGGTGGAGATCCTGCGTGATCTGCGGCTGGGCACCTTCGACGTGCTGGTGGGCATCAACCTGCTGCGCGAAGGGCTGGATCTGCCCGAGGTCAGCCTGGTGGCGATCCTGGACGCCGACAAAGAGGGTTTCTTGCGCTCCGAGCGCTCGTTGATCCAGACCATCGGCCGCGCGGCCCGGCACTTGCACGGCCGCGCCATCCTGTACGCCGACCGCGTCACCGATTCGATGGCTGCGGCCTTGGGCGAGACCGAGCGCCGACGCGCCAAGCAGATCGCCCACAACCTGGCCATGGGCATCACGCCACGCAGCGTCACCAAACGCATCCGCGACCTGATCGACGGCGTGGTCTCGGACAAAGCGGCCAAAGACGAACTGAAGTCAGCGCAGGCCGCTGCAGAATTTGAAGCGATGTCCGAGAAAGACCTGGGCAGGCGCATCAAGCTGCTTGAAAAGCAGATGCTCGAGCACGCCCGCAATCTGGAGTTTGAAAAGGCTGGCCGCGTGCGCGATCAACTTGCCATGTTGCGTGAGCAAGTGTTTGGCGCCAGGGGTGACGATGCCGAAGCCAAGATCGTCCCCATCTCAACGGCCAACACCTTGAGGGGCAAGACCTGATGTGGAGCCGGCTGCGTCGGCTGGCTCAGGTGGGGCCACGTCCATCGGCTGCAGCGCTGGCGCAGACGCCGTCGCCAGTGCCGACGCGGCTGTCGGTGCTGATGGTGTGCAGCGGCAACATCTGCAGATCACCCACGGCAGAAGTTGTTTTGCGCTCGAAACTGCAGCGCGCGGGTGTTCTGGATGTGGCGGTGGACTCTGCCGGCACCCATGGGTTCCACACCGAGGAGGCCCCTGATCCGCGTGCCATGGCTGCTGCCGCGCGCCGCGGCTATGACCTTTCAACGCTGCGCGCCAGGCCCTTGGGGATGGACGACTTTCAGCGCTTTGACTGGTTGCTGGCGATGGACCAGGGGCACATCAGCTGGCTGAGCCAGCGTCGGCCGCAGGGGGCATGCGCGCAGATGGGTTTGCTGATGGACTCTGCCACCCGCTTCACCGGCGTGGCAGAAGTGCCGGACCCCTACTACGGTGGCCCGGCGGGGTTCGAGAGGGTGCTGGACCTGGTCGAAGACGCTTGCGAGGGCTGGGTGGCACGACTGCGGCTTGAAGTGGCTTGAGGCGGCTGGATGCAGACTGAAAGCACGTGGAGCACGTGGAGCACGTGGAGCACGCGGGCGGGGTCGAGCAGGGTGTGACCGCTGGGGTTTGGCTGAAGCAATGCTTGACTAAATCACTCAACTTCTGGCATACTTGACTAAATCACTCGGGAACAAGCCGCAAGATCGTTTGCGGTTCGGTTGGGGACTTTTTGCCCAATCCAGCCGGGTGCCATACAGGAGAGATTCATGCGTTTAACCACCAAAGGCCGCTTTGCCGTCACGGCGATGATCGATCTGGCCATGCGGGCCAACACCGGGCCGGTGGCTTTGGCCGCGATCAGCCAGCGCCAACAGATTTCCTTGTCATACCTTGAGCAGCTGTTCGGCAAGCTGCGCCGGCATGAGCTGGTGGAAAGCACACGTGGCCCAGGCGGCGGTTATTCGCTGGGACGTTCGTTGGCCGAGATCAGCGTGGCCGACATCATCGTTGCCGTCGACGAACCCATTGACGCCACGGGCTGCAGCGGCAAAGAAAATTGCATGGGCGAAGACGCCGGCAAATGCATGACGCATGACCTGTGGGCCAGCCTGAACACCCGCATGATCGAGTATCTGGATTCGATCTCGCTCAAGAAGCTGGTTGACGATCAACTCGCCAAAGGCGTGTCGATCGTCGAGCCACCGGTCAAGCGTGCGATTTCCAGCGTGCCCGTGGTCAAGCCGATCAAGATCACCGCACCCAATTCGGTCTTTGCGCTGGGTGCGGCCATGAGCAAGTGAGGTTGCTGAGACCATCGACGTCGGCGCAGCCGACGTCAGGCCAGCGCCGGGAGACCGAGCCCGCTGCGACCTTTTTCGATTGCCATCTTTCTATCGGACAGTTTTGACACCATGACCCCACATTTCCCGATTTACATGGATTACGGCGCCACCACGCCTTGTGACGCGCGCGTTGTTGATGCGATGGTGCCCTGGCTGCGCGAGCATTTCGGCAACCCGGCGTCACGCAGCCACGCCTGGGGTTGGGAAGCCGAAGAAGTGGTCGAGAAATCCAGAGCCCAGGTCGCTGCGTTGATCAACGCTGACCCGCGCGAAATCGTCTGGACCAGCGGTGCCACCGAGTCGATCAACCTGGCGGTCAAAGGTGCAGCGCATTTCTACAGCTCGCGCGGCAAGCACCTGATCACGCTGAAGACAGAACACAAAGCCACGCTCGACACGATGCGCGAACTTGAGCGTCAGGGTTTCGACGTGACCTATCTCGACGTGCAAGAAAACGGCCTGGTGGATCTGGACCGCTTCAAGGACGCGTTGCGCAAAGACACGGTGCTGGCCTCGGTGCTGGTGGTCAACAACGAGATCGGCGTCATCCAAGACGTGCAAGCCATCGGCCAGATGTGCCGTGAGCGTGGCATCATTTTCCACGTCGATGCAGCCCAGGCCACCGGCAAGATCACCATCGACATGGAGACGCTGCCGATCGATTTGCTGAGCATGTCGGCGCACAAGACCTACGGCCCCAAAGGCATGGGCGCCTTGTACGTGCGGCGCAAGCCCCGCGTGCGGCTGGAAGCGCAGATGCACGGCGGCGGCCACGAGCGTGGCATGCGCAGCGGTACTTTGCCTACGCATCAGATCGTCGGCATGGGCACTGCTTTTGCCATCGCCCAGGCTGAGATGGGCACCGAGATCGAACGCATCCGCATGCTGCAAAAGCGCTTGCTGGACGGCATTGCCGGCATCGAGCAGGTGTTCATCAACGGCGACCTGGAGCACCGCGTGCCGCACAACGTCAACGCCAGCTTCAACTACGTCGAAGGCGAGTCGTTGATCATGGGCGTCAAGGGCCTGGCGGTGTCTTCAGGCTCGGCCTGCACCAGCGCCAGCCTGGAGCCCAGCTATGTGCTGCGCGCCCTGGGCCGCAGCGACGAGCTGGCGCACTCCAGCCTGCGCATGACGATCGGCCGCTTCACGACGGCCGAAGAGATCGACTATGCCGTCAGCACCCTGCATGACAGAGTTGCCAAGTTGCGTGACCTCTCGCCTCTTTGGGAGATGTTCAAGGACGGCGTCGACATCAGTGCCATCCAGTGGACGGCGCATTGATCCGGGCCTGAACTTTCTGGTCCCCTTTTCTTTTGACAATTTGTTTTGACACTTCAGGAGTACACACCATGGCCTACAGCGAAAAAGTCATCGAGCACTACGAAAACCCGCTCAACGTCGGTTCCTTCGACAAGGGCGACGACAGCGTGGGCACCGGCATGGTCGGCGCGCCCGCTTGCGGCGACGTGATGAAGCTGCAGATCAAGGTCAACCCGACCACGGGTTTGATCGAAGACGCACGCTTCAAGACCTACGGCTGCGGCTCGGCCATCGCATCGAGCTCGCTGGTGACCGAGTGGGTCAAGGGCAAATCTTTGGACGAAGCGATGACCATCAAGAACACGCAGATCGCGCATGAGCTGGCGTTGCCGCCGGTCAAGATCCACTGCAGCATCCTGGCCGAAGACGCCATCAAGGCAGCTGTGCAGGATTACAAGACCAAACACGGCGTGGTGGCCGCGCTGGCCACCGCCGCTGAGACGCACTGAGGCCGAGACCATGGCAGTCACGCTGACCGAAGCCGCCGCGCGGCACGTCACACGCTACATCGGGCGGCGTGGCAAGGGCGTGGGCGTGCGGCTGGGGGTCAAGACCACCGGCTGCTCCGGCCTGGCCTACAAGCTGGAATACGCAGACGAGCAAGCGCCTGAAGACGTGGTCTTTGAAGTTCAAGGCATCAAGGTGCTGATCGACCCAAAAAGCTTGCCCTACCTGGACGGCACCGAGCTGGATTTCGTGCGCGAAGGCCTCAACGAGGGCTTCAAGTTCCGCAACCCGCGCGAGAAAGACCGCTGCGGCTGCGGCGAGTCCTTTCGCGTCTGAGTGCGCCCTGGCTCCAGGCCCGCTGTGCAGATCTTGCGCGAGCGGCCCGACCAGCCAGAGGTGGTGGCCCTGCTCGACGAGCTGGACAGGTACCTGGCTTCGCTGTACGCGCCGGAGGACAACCACATCCTCGATGTGCAAGCCTTGCTTGCCCCTGAGGTGAGCTTCTTTGTCGCTCGGCAGGGTGCGCAGATCGTGGCCACGGGCGCAGTGCGCAGCGTGCGCGGTGAACCTGCCACCGATGGGCAAAGCTACGGGGAGATCAAACGCATGATGGTGTTGCCCAGCTGCCGTGGCCAAGGCATTGGCTGGCGCATGTTGGCGGCGCTGGAGGCCGAGTTGCGCAGCGCAGGCATCGGCCTGGCACTGCTGGAAACCGGCAGTGACCAGCATGCGGCAGTGGCGCTGTACGAACGCTGCGGCTTCGTGCAGCGGGCCGCATTTGGCGGTTATCCAGACAACGGGTTGTCACTGTTTTATGCCAAGGCCTTGTGAATGCTCACCCCTGCTGTGTTGTGCGCCGCTGTGAGAGCAGGTCGGATGATCAGAGCTGAGCTGCGATGCAACTGAGTGACGACGATTTCAAGCTGTTCGAGCTGCCGCGGCGCTTTGCTCTGGATGAGGCCGAGCTCGACACCCGCCGCCGCGCACTGCAAGCCCAGGTTCATCCTGACCGCTTTGCAGCCGATGGGTCTGCCGCGCAACGGCTCGCCACGCAGTGGGCCATGCGTGTCAACGCAGGTTACAGGCGGTTGAAAGACCCGTTGAGCCGGGCCGCCTATCTGTGCGAATTGCATGGGCAGGCCGTCGATGCGGAGCGCAACACGGCGATGCCGGCAGAGTTTTTGATTCAACAGATGCAGTGGCGCGAGTCGCTTGAAGAGTCCAGCACGGCCGCTGAAGTGCGGGCGCTGGAAGCTGCGGTGACCCAGCAACAAAGCCTGATGCTGGCCAGGCTGGCAACTCTGCTGGATCATGACAACGATCACGCAGCGGCAGCAGCGCACTTGCGGGCCTTGATGTTTGTCAGCCGCTTCAGGCAAGACATCGACCGCAGCCTGGATCGGCTGGACCCGCAACGCTGATTCCTCAAGCGGCTGGCATCGCCTCAGGGCAGGCGCAATGCCACCGCAGACATTCAAATTCAGAACAACATGGCTCTATTGCAGATTTCCGAACCCGGCCAGGCACCTGACCCGCACCAGCGGCGTATCGCGGTGGGCATCGACCTGGGCACCACCCATTC
>JBBQIB010000144.1:0-10814 GCA_038324515.1 Burkholderiales bacterium | reverse complement strand
CCGGACTGAGTGAGCCGATGCTCAACAGCGGCATGGACAGCCGGCTGAGCCGCTTGAGCTGGTACTGCGCTGGCGGCCAGCAGCGCTGCCACTACACGGGCCAGTACAACGGCTTCTTTGCCCAGGTTTACTTTGACCGCGCACGGCGCGAGGTCGTGGCTTACGTCAGCAACAGCAGCCTGCCGGCCTGGCGCTGCGCAGCCCTGACACGCGATCTGGTGGCTGCGCTGGACGGTCGGGCCATTGCGCCTGAGCCGGTGGGCGAACCCGTGCGCATCGCCACCAAGGACCTGCCGCGCTGGGCCGGCACCTACAGCGCCCCGGGCTGGGGCCAGCTAAGCCTCACTGCGCAGGGCGGCCGGGCCTTCGTGCGCGTGGGCGGCGGCGAGTTGGCGTCGCTGTACCCGGCGTCGCCGACTGTGCTGTATGCGCCCACGCTGGACCTGTGGCTGGCGTTTTCGGGCTCGCCCCGAGACGCCACCCTGCACCTGCGTTCCGTTTTCGATACCGCCGATGCCAAGCGCCAAGTGGCGCGCAGCGGCAAGACCTAGACCGTTTGGAGACCCCCATGACTGGCGCTGAATTTGGCAGTTTCATCCTCGGCCTGATCGTCGTTGCGATCGTCATCGCCATCGGCGTGTGGCTGCTGCACTGGCTCTACCTGCGCAGCAGCAAAGAGCGCGCTTTTGTGCGCACCGGCATGGGCGGGCAGAAGGTGGTGCTGGACGGCGGTGCCTTCGTGCTGCCGAGCGTGCACGACGTGATCCCGGTCAACATGAACACGCTGCGGCTTGAGGTGATGCGCGGCCGCGACAAGGCGCTGATCACCAAAGACCGCATGCGCGTGGACGTGATTGCCGAGTTCTATGTGCGCGTGGCGGCCACGCCCGAGGCCGTGGCCACGGCCGCGCAGACCCTGGGCCTGCGCACCATGGAGCCTGATCAGCTGCGCGAACTGGTCGAAGGCAAGTTCGTCGACGCCTTGCGCACGGCAGCCGCTGAAATGACCATGGAGGAACTGCATGTGATGCGAGGCAGTTACGTCAAGCGCGTGCGCGATGCCGTGGCTGAGGACCTGACCAAAAACGGGCTGGAGCTCGAAGCGGCTTCGCTGACGCAATTCGACCAGACGGCGATGGAGTATTTCAACCCCAGCAACGCCTTCGACGCCGAGGGCCTGACACGCCTGACCGAGCAGATCGAACGCCGCAAGAAGCAGCGCAACGACGTCGAGCAAGACACGCTGATCGCCATCCGCAACAAGAATCTCGAGGCCGAAAAACTCAGCCTGGACATCGACCGCGAAAGCGAATATGCGCGCCTGGGGCAGCAGCGCGAAGTCGAGATCGCGCGTGCCCGTCAGCGTGCCGATGTCAGCACCGAACGTGCGCAGCGCGAGCAGGAGGCCGAGGGCGCGCAGATCACCGCCAAGCAGGCCATCGAAACGGCACGCATCCGCTCTGACCAGACGCTGGAGCAAGACCGCATCGGCAAAGAGCGCGCCATTCAAGGCGCGGAAGTCGAACGCCGCATGTCGCTGGAACTGGCCGAGCAGCAGCGCGCCATCGCCGTGGCGCGCGAGAGCAAGGCGCAGAGCGAAGCCCAGACCGAAGCCGAAGTAGCCCGCGCCCAGGCGGTGTCCGCTGAAGAAAAAGTCTTCACCGCGCGCGAGGTCGAAATGGCCGAGCGGCGCAAAGCCATCGACTTGATCGGCGCAGCCCAGGCGGCCGAAAAAGACGCCTTGCGTTTGACCCACGCAGCCGCTGCAGAAAGGGCGGCCAGCGCTGACCGTGGTGAAGCTGTGCGCGCGCAGGCCACCGCTGACGCCGATGCCGACCGCATCCGCGCGATGGCCGTGCGTGTGCGTGCTGAAGTGGACGCCGAAGCACTGCGCTGGATGAACGAGTCGCACAACATGCTGACGCCTGAAGCCCGGACCTCGGCGCTGCGCATGCGGCTGGTCGAAAAAGCCCAGGACATCATCCGCGAATCGGTCAAGCCGATGGAGCGCATCGAGGGCATCAAGATCCTGCAGGTCGACGGCTTTGGGGGTGGCGGCGGCGGGGGCGGCGACTCGATGAACGGCGTCGGCTTTGCCGACGGCATGGTCAACTCTGCGCTGCGTTTTCGCGCCCAGGCGCCCCTGGTGGACCAGTTGCTGCGTGAGATCGGCCTGGACGCCAGCGATCTGGGGCGGCTGACCGCAGGTGCCACCCACACCCATGCGGCCCTGCCCTCTGCCGCCGCCAAAGGGGACGGTGGCAGCGGCGCGAAAGACAGGGGAGACAAGACTTGATCAAGGTCTATGTCTCAAGCGTCATCGACGCTGCACCCGACAACATCTGGGCGCGCATCCGCGACTTCAACGCGCTGCCGCAGTGGCACCCGGCGATTGCCGACAGTCGCATCGAAAACAGCGAGCCTGCAGACCGTGTGGGCTGCATCCGGCACTTTCACACCCGCGACGGCGGCAAGATTCGCGAGCGCCTGCTGGCCTTGAGCGACTACGAATTCAGCTGCACCTACGAGATCCTGGAAAGCCCGATGGGCGTGGCCGACTATGTGGCCACGCTGAAGCTGACACCTGTGACCGACGGTGGCCGCAGTTTTGCCGAATGGAGCGCAGAGTTTGAGTGCGCCCCAGGCCGCGAGCAAGAGCTGACTCGCAGCATCGGCACCGGTGTCTTCCAGGCCGGTTTTGACGCGCTCAAACGGCACTTCGGCCGCCGCTGAAGGGCCCACCGTGCTGCAGACCGTCACACGCTCGACCATCATCGACGCGCCCATCGAGCGCGTCTGGGCCGTGCTGCGTGACTTCAACAGTCACGACCAGTGGCACCCGGCCATCGCGTCCAGCCACATCGAAGGCGCGGACCGCAGTGACCAGCCAGGCTGTGTGCGCAGCTTCACGCTGAAGGACGGCAATCGCATCCGCGAGCAGTTGCTGACGCTGGACGACCGCGAATACAAGAGCACCTACTGCATCGTCGAATCCACCGTGCCGTTGCAGCGCTATGTCGCCACGCTGACGCTGAAGCCTGTGACCGACGGCAACCGCACTTTCTGGCATTGGCAAAGCAGTTTCAGCACCCCCCCCGGGCAAGAGCGCGAATTGCGCGACATGGTGGCGCAAGGCGTCTATGAGGCCGGCTTTGCCAGCCTGCGGCAGCATCTGGCACGCGGTGCCGACCTGCGCAGCCCGGGCGCGGCACCGATGCCCACTGCCTTGCCGGTGGCGGCCCGCTGCGCCCGCCTGCGCCACTACGGCGGCGCGGGGTTGCTGCAGGCCGAGCACATCGACGTCGCTGCCCCTGGGCCTGGCGAAGTGCGCATCCGCCAGCGCGCCATCGGCGTCAACTACTTTGATGTTTATCTGCGCAAGGGCTGGATGCCGGAGCTGCTGCCGCTGCCGGGTGTGCTGGGAATGGAAGCTGCCGGGACGGTGCTGGACGTCGGCGCAGGCGTGACCGGTTTCATGAGCGGCGAGCGTGTGGCTTACCTGGGCCCGCAACCGGGTGCTTATTGCAGTGTGCGTTGTGTGCCAGCCGCGTGGTTGGTGCGGCTGCCGCCGGCGGTGGACGACGACACGGCGGCAGCACTGCTGCTCAAGGGGCTGACCGCCGACATGCTGTTGCGTGACCTGGGCCAGATGGGCAGTGGAGCCGGCAATGCAAACAGCAATGCAAGCAGCAATGCAGGCGGCACCCCAGGCAAGCGGGTGCTGCTGCATGCCGCAGCGGGCGGCGTCGGCTTGTTGGTGGCGGCCTGGGCCAGCCGATTGGGCGCCACCGTGATCGGCACCACCAGCAGCGAAGAAAAGGCCCGCATTGCCCGCGAACATGGCTGCCAGCATGTCATCGTCACGCGCGACTACCAGTTTGCCGATGCGGTACAACAACTGTGCGGCGGCGCCGATCTGGTCATCGACGGCCTGGGCGACGCAGCGCGTGAAGAAAACTACAAGGCCCTGGCGCCTTGCGGCCATTGGGTCAGCCTGGGCCAGGCCAGTGGTGCCATGCAGCCGGTCCACCCCGACTGGCTGGTGCAGAAGTCGCTGAGTTTTTCCAGGCCGGTGATCTTTGCCTATCTGACGCAGGCCGAGCAGTTGCAGCGACGTTGCCAAAGGCTGTGGGCCGCATTGGCAGACGGCAGCATCCGCCAGCCGATGATCGAGCGCTACTCGCTGGACGCTGCAGACCAGGCCCATGAGCGGCTGGAGTCACGGCAATCGGTGGGCTCGCTGGTGTTGCTGGCCTGAGATGGTTGGCCTGAGCCTGCTGATGCAGGGTAACGCCTCGATTCGTGAAACACTGCCGCCTCAGCCGGCAAGCGCTTCCTGGCAGCCCATATGCCAGCCTCATAACCGCACAAAGAGCACCCCAGATGATTCTCGGCATGAACCACTTCACCATCACGGCGCAAGACCGTGAGGCCACCCTGGGCTTCTATTGCGGCCTGCTGGGTTTGCGCGAAGGCCAGCGGCCGGACCTGGGTTTCCCAGGCGCCTGGCTGTATGCCGAAGGCCAGACCCAAGCCGTGCTCCACATCTACTGGGACCGCCCAATGCCGGAGTTGCGCACGGGCGTGATCGACCACATGGCTTTCAGCGCCAGCGACCTGAGGGCGGTCAAAACGCGCTTCGATGCGGCGGCGATTCCCTACGACCTGCGCCAACAGATTGGCTCGGGTACCTGGCAGTTGTTCAGCCACGACCCGAATGGCGCCAAAGTGGAGTTGGACTTCGAAGCCAGCGAGCGCCTTTGACCGGCCTCTGATCTTGCCTCTGGCCTTCATCTGACCTGCATCTGACCTGCATCTGACTCATCTGTCGGCATCTGTTGCGTCGCACTCGGTGCATGACGCGAAAGTCTGTTGCCGCTTCGCCGCGCAGGCTGACCGCATTGGATGTGGATCGGCTGTGGCAATTGCTGCGTCTGCCTGCGCGGGCGGGCCCAAGCCAATGCTTTCGCGGCGCAAGTCGGCGGCCTGGCCCAAGAGATCACAGCAAAACACAGGCCGGCCGAGTCGGGAATATGACGCATATCGATGCAAGGCCCGTTGCAAAGGCTGACGACTCCTACGCCTGTGGGGCTGTCATTTGCGGGTTTGCGCAGGACAATACTGCTGTTGCCTGACTTCTTGCTCGGCAAACAGCCCCCACACCCTGCTTTGATGTCACCCAGAAACCCGCAAACTCCTCCTTCCGATGGCGTCCAGCGGCCTGCTGCTGCTGCCGTGGAACCCGGTAGCCAGGACATGCCCGAGAGCACAGCCCGCACAGCCCGGAACACGCCCGCTGGCAAGGCTCCCACCAGCGTCCCTGACCCGCAGCGTCGATCGTGGATGCGCTCGGCCGCTCTCGTGCTCAGCCCCGCCGGATTGCTGAGTGCTTGCGGCGGCGGCTCTGCCGCTGCCAGTTCAGTGGCACTTGCAACCGAAGTTGCGTTCCGTCCTGCGCCAAACTCTGCGCCTGTTCCACCACCGCCGCCGCCGCCGCCGCCGCCGCCACCACCACCACCACCGCCCCCCCTGTACCCACCCCGCCCGGCCACTCTGCCCAGTTGGGTGCCCGAGCCGGGGCAGGTCAGCGTATTGACGCAAAGCAACGGCCGACTGAGCAACCGCTTCAACCAGCAAGCAGCGCCTTACTTCGACAACCCGTTCTACTTTGCCAAGATCGTCAACGACTACAACAGCAGTTTCCTGAACCCCTGGTTTGGCGACTACGGCATGGTGGTCTTCTTTGGCGGCGGGCATGCCGCCACCAATGACAACTCGGTGGTGGGTTTGATCCTGGGTGAGAGCTCGCGTTTCGTCCGTTTGGTGGATCCCTCGCCGATCAAAGGCACCGGTACCGACGAGGCCACCATCATGGCCAACATTTTCGAGAACGGCACCGCCTTTGCCAACGACGGCTGGGGCGACGCCGTGGTCGACCAACGGCCGATTTCACCGCATTCCTATGGCAGTGGGGACATCCTGGGACCAGGCTACGGCGGCGCCGAGCATGGCACTTTCATGCGGGTGGTTTCCGGCGCGGGTGGCGTCGGAGGCGGGGTTGCTGCAGAAGCGGCTCACCGGCTGGACTTCAATCGCCTGGATGGCGAGGCCAATGGTCCCAACCCCGGCTACCAATGGCAACGCGTGGCACGCAAGTCAGGCGCGGCATTCAACATGGCGGCCTTCAACAACATCGGTCCGCCGCAATGGTCGGCATTTGTGCCTGCCCAAGGCCGCGTCTACTACGCCACCCGCAACAGCCGGCCCCAGCGCTGGTTCGATCTCACGACCAGCAGCTACGCAGAGGGCCGTGGCGCAGGGCTCACCGCCGACGCGGACGGGCCCGACAACGGCATCCTGTTCCACGTGCCCGAACGTGAATTGCTGATCTTCATGGACCGCTTCGGCGGCAAGTTGCGGGCCCGCATCTGCCCTGTCAACAACGCCGACCCTTCGTGGGACAACGCTGGCGTCGCCTTCAGCCGCACGCTGGACATCGACCTGGGCTGGTCTTGCGCTTGCTGGTGCACCGACAACGGCCGTATCCTGGTCGGCGATGTGCTGGCCGACAACGCCGCCGTCTTTGAAATAAAGATCCCTGTACGCCTGTCCGACCCCTGGCCAGTCGAACGCGCGCCCTTCGCAGCAGGCCAGCGCATTGCCTTCGCACAAAGCACCACCTACAAGAAGTGGAGCTACAACCCGCAGTTGCGCGCCATCGTCTACATGCCGCTGGCCAGCGCGCAGGCCAGCGACGACACCGTCTATGTCTACAGACCCAGAGGCACCTGAGTGCGAGACGGGTGCCCCAAAAAAGCTCCCCCGTCGCCCTGCGACCCCTGAGCGAGCCCCCATGAAAAAAAATCCCTCTGCGGCCGACCGATCGGCGCCCCACGACAGCACCGCCTGGCCTGACGCGCCGGCCGCAACCAGTCCGCCCACGCGGCGCCAGTGGCTGAGCCAGGCCATCGCCGGCCTGAGCCTGATGCCTGGTCTGGGTGCGTGCGGCGGCGGGTCTTCGGCGGCAGTGGCGCAAGCATCTACGCCCCCCCCGACTGCAGCACCTGCAGCACCTGCAGCACCTGCTGCACCTGCTGCACCTGCTGCACAGTCGGTTGCGGCCGCCCCTGCAGCACCCAATGCACCACCACCACCACCACCATCACTGCCACCACCGCCACCGCCACCGCCTGCAGCCAGCCCGCCCCAGACGACGCCGGCAGGCGCACCGACCGCAGGCGCATTGCCGTTGCAGTTCCTGACCAGCGACGGCGGTCGGGCGCCGGCTGGCATGAACTGCAGCGGCCCGACACGAGAGCACTGGCACAACCGGCTCAGCGTGAGCTGGACGCGGCTGTATCCGGAAGGCCACCCGCTGTACGGCCTGGGCAACTGGCGCGACACCGCACAACGGCCCGAGGGCACGCTGGCTTACGGTGTCACCGACGGCGCCTCGGAGCCCGAACAATGGATCAGCGCCAACGTCGGCCCGTTGGTCAGCCGCTGGCTGGGTGGCGAGCCCAACCGCGGCTTTCATCTGCTGGCCAGCACCCGACCCTCGCTGTGGCCGGTGATGTTCTACGGCCGCGCCGACGCCAACCCCGCCAACACGCCTGAACTGCTGTTGCTCACCAGCACCGGCAGCTACAGCCTGCGCGCGCTGGCCAACGCCAACTGGAGCAATTCTTCCTACCGGGCGGGCGGCTCAGCGGCGCAGTGGCAGTTGTCGGCCGGCGGCTTGGTGGCGGTGCTGCGCTTCGATCTCGCCAGCGTCAGCGGCAGCTTCAAGAGTGCCACGCTGCGTTTGAAGGTCAAGGCCTTCCCCAATGGCGGCGGGCGCGGCCAGGTCGTGCAAGTCTTCGAAGCCGACCCGCCGCCACTCATCTCTCCGGATACCGTCCGCCAACCCGCGCTGGGGCTGGCGGCAGAGTTCCAGAGCTTTGCAGCTCTGAAGTCCAGCGCCCACCCCGATCTGATCTTCGCCGACGATTTTGAGAGCCCTGGCCCTTTCGACCGTGGCTTCACGCCCGCCGCCACGCGTCAGCTCAACCCCGCCACGGGCACCATCTACGCCCGCGGCACCATCTCTAAGGGCAGCTTTCTCAGCGCCGATCTGCGCCGCGAGGTCTCGAGCGGTGCGGGCAACCGGGGCACACCCAACGTGGTCGTGCCAGAACTCTTCGGCCAGTACTGGCTGTACCTGGAAGAAGACTTCGGCACCGCCATCGAAGACGCGGTCAAGATCCCGGCCATGGGCCTGCAGTTCGGCTACTGGAACCCGGTGGGCTACTGGCAGCAGACCACCGGCAACGGCGGCAGCCCGGGCAGCGGATTGAAGGTGGACAACGGGCCCAACAAGAACTTCGAGTACCAGGGCCACAGCGTTCGCTTCTTGACCGGGATCGCCCCGCAGGCGGGCGACGGGGATCCCTATGAAGGCTGGTTCGGCATCGGCATCTACCCCTACAACCTGGACCAGGTGGGGCCCTTCCCCAAAGGCGCCGTGTTCCCCAACATCATGATCCGCAAAGGCCAGTGGTACTGCGTGGACATGCGGGTCAAGCAAAACAGCATGAGCGGCGTGCAGGATGCCCTGGGCAACTACAGCACCGCCAACCCGGACGGCGCCTACGAGGTCTGGCTCAACGGCCTGAAAGCCTACAGCAGCACTGACTACCGCTGGCGCCGCCACGCCGAGTTTGGCGTGCAAGGCATCTGGCTGGATGTCTACCACGGCGGCACCAACGCCGCGCCCAGCACCATGCATTACCGGCTGGACCGGGTGGCGCTGGCACGGCGCTACATCGGGCCGCCCAGGTCGTGAGCACAAACTCCTTGCGTGGCCGCCGCTTTCAGGCCGCGATCGTCGACCTGGACGGCACCATGGTCGACACCGCTGGCGACTTCTTGGTGGCGCTGAAGCTGGCACTGGCCGATCTGGGCTACCCGGCGGTCAGCCGCGATTTCGTGCTGCGCACCATCGGCAAAGGCTCTGAACACCTGATCAGCCGCGCGCTGGCAGAAGTGGGCGCGCCGCCCGCGTTGCAGCAGCAGATGTGGCAGCGCTACCAGCACCACTACCTGGCCGTCAATGGCCAGCATGCGCAGGTCTTCGAAGGCGTGATCCAGGGCCTGCAGGGTCTGCAGTACCTGGGCCTCAAGCTGGCCTGCCTGACCAACAAACCCAAGGCGTTTGCGCAGCCGTTGCTGCAGCAAAAGGACCTGACCCGGTACTTCGAGCACTGCTTCGGAGGCGACAGTTTCGAGCGCAAGAAGCCCGACCCGCTGCCGCTGCTGAAGACCTGCCATGCGCTGGGCATCGATCCCGCCAACACGCTGATGATTGGCGACAGCAGCAACGATGCTGCAGCAGCCCGTGCTGCAGGCATGGCGGTCGTGCTGGTACGCTACGGCTACAACCACGGGCAGCCGATAGAAGCGGCGGGTGCAGACCTGCTGGTGGACAGGCTGGACCAGGTGCCCGGCCTGCTGCAGGCAAGCTGATCGGCACCGGCCTCGGGGAACCTGGCCCTGAGCGACCCTGGTTGGGAGACCCCGGGCCGCTGATAGACTTTGGCTGTGACTCTTTGCCCTTGTCTCCTGCCCGATTGCGCCTGGCGCATCGGGCGCCCCATCGCCAGCCGACCCCGTGCTGCCAGGCTGCGTTTCGGCGGCCAGGGAGCCTGGCCCTGGCGCCCGCCGCACAAGAACCGCTGAGCTGCGCAGAGTTGCCCCGCTGGCAGCTCTGTCGGGCCTGAACTCAGGTCCGCCCCTCCGATACCGACTGAGCGACAAACACTTGTCGCCAGTCACGTGCACAGGTCCCGCCCATGATCACCGAACTCGAATTCCAGAGCCTGGCCAGCCAGGGCTACAACCGCATTCCCTTGATCAGCGAAGCCTTCGCCGATCTGGAAACCCCTCTGTCGCTCTACCTCAAGCTGGCGGGTGGCGCACGCCACAGCTTCTTGCTCGAAAGTGTCGTGGGTGGCGAGCGTTTTGGGCGTTATTCATTCATCGGCTTGCCCGCCCGCACCTGGTTGCGCTGCGAGGCGTTCAAGACCGAGGTGTTGACTGACGGCCAAGTGGTGGAGACCGACGAGGGCAACCCGCTGGACTTCATCGCCGCTTACCAAAACCGCTTCAAGGTGGCTCTGCGCCCCGGATTGCCACGCTTTTGCGGCGGCCTGGCGGGCTATTTTGGTTACGACGCAGTGCGCTACATCGAACCCAAGCTGTCCAAGACCTGGAAGCCCGGTGGCATCGGCACGCCCGACATCCTGCTGCTGCAATGCGAAGAGCTGGCCGTCATCGACAACCTCTCGGGCCGCCTGTATCTGATCGTCTATGCCGATCCGTCCAAACCTGAGGCCTATTTCAACAGCAAGAAGCGGCTCTCAGAGCTGGCCGACAAGCTGCGCTACAGCGTCACCGCGCCGCCCGTCAGACGCGGCCCTTCGTACGCGGTCCAACGTGAATTCGACAAAGCCAGCTACCTGCAGGCCGTTGCGCGCAGCAAGGAGTACATCGCCGCCGGCGACATGATGCAGGTGCAGATCGGCCAGCGCCTGCAAAAGCGCTATACCGAAAGCCCGCTGAGCCTGTACCGCGCGCTGCGCTCGCTCAACCCCAGCCCGTACATGTACTTCTACGACATGGGCGACTTTCAGATCGTCGGCGCCAGCCCCGAGATCCTGGTGCGGCAAGAGCACACCCCCGAGGGCCAGAAGATCACCATTCGTCCGTTGGCAGGCACGCGCCCGCGCGGCGCCACGCCCGAGCTGGACAAGGCGCTGGAAGCCGAGTTGGCGAAC
>JBBQIB010000143.1:0-10899 GCA_038324515.1 Burkholderiales bacterium | reverse complement strand
GCCCAGACCACGTCGATGCGGCCGTGACGGGCCAAGGCTGATGAGATTGCGGCCTCGCACTCGGCCATCAAGGTCACATCGGCCGTCAGCGCCAGCACGTCGGCGCCCAGACCGTGTGCAACGGTCCGGACATTCGCGGCGTCGCGGTCCACCAAGACCGGCAGCGCGCCGCGACGCCGCAGTTCCAGCGCGGTCGCGGCACCGATGCCCGAGCCGGCACCCGTGATCAGGATGACTTGGCCGCGTAAAGGTGGAGGGCGGGTTGGAACGATCGTCAGACTTTCAGCCGATCTTGTTGATCATCAGGTACAGGATGGGCAGCGGCAGCACCGTGGCCACGGCACCGGCGATTTGCCAAATCCGCGACAGGCGCAGGTATTCTGACGTGATGTGGTCGTACTTGCGCAGCAGCTGCCGTTGCTTGAACTGGATCGGCACCAGCACCAGCAGCCAAATCAGCCCCGACAGGCCGAACAGTATGTAGGACCAGCTGATCCAGCTGTGGCTATCGCTGCCACCGAAGCGCACCGACATGAGATGGCCGGTGATGACTAGGCCGAGCGCACCGCTGACGGTGAAGAGGAGATCGGTCAGCAACACCATGCGGTTGCTGAACTGGATGATCTGGTGATTGCGCGTGCGCTCGGCCAGCGCTGCCCAAGTGCCACTGACGATGACATTGCCCAGAAAAAGGCAAGCACTCAGGATATGGATGGTCTTGAGCGTGTTGCTCATCACGAGGGTGGATTCCGGGACGGAACGGTCGGATCAAGCGGGTCGCTGGCAGCAGCCGATGCCGTTTCGATCGCGCGCTGGCGTGCCGTGGCATCGCGCGCCTTTTTCAGGTCGCGCATTTGCCACCAGACGAAAAGGCCGAGCGCCAAGATCAGCGCGCCGACCTCCAGTAGCTTGAGCAGATTGGTCTGGGACATGAGCGGTCTGTGGCCCCAGCGCGGTGCAGCGCGGGGGTGTCTCTCAGCGAGACAGGCGGTCGTGTTCAATCAGGCGGGTATGCATTTCCACCACCCGGGCTATGCGCTCATCGAAGCTGCGCCACAACGCGCTGCGGCGCGGTTGCAGTGCTGGGACCAACGGCTCTTCAGCAGCGTTGACGAGGTAGCTGATGGCCGGCAGCGGTGCCAGCGCCTCTGACTGGCCCGCAGGCGCAATCAAGGCAGCGCCGGTGGCACGGGCAATGAGTGCCAGCTTGCGGCTGCGCGGCACCACGGTACGCCGGGTGATCGAGTCCAGCCCGTTGCGCGAAAGCTGATGACCGATCTCGGCATACACCAGCCGCGCTGCGTGGATGGCCGGGCGGCAGTCGCGAGGCAGCTCGGCAATGCCCTGTTCTGCGCGCTGATACAGCACGTCGGCTGCGTCCAGGAGCCGTTGCGTGACCTGCGCAATGGCGGGGGTGAACACCGGCGCCTGCAGCCAGGCGTCAGCGTCGACGCCAGCCTCGCGCAGCCACTGGCGCGGCAGGTACAGGCGGCCGTTGCGGGCGTCTTCACCGACATCACGCGCAATGTTGGTCAGCTGCATCGCCACGCCCAGTTCGCAGGCGCGGGCCAGCGCCTGCGCACTGTGGGTTCCCATCACCAGTGCCATCATCGCGCCCACGGCGCCAGCCACGCGGGCGCCGTAGTCGTGTAGGTCGGCCAGCGTCTCGTAACGCCGGCCCTGCGCGTCCCACAGAAAGCCTTCGAGCAAAGCGTCGAGCAAGAGCTGCGGAATGGCGAAACGGTGCACCACCCGACACAGCGCGCGGTCGGCATCGGCACTGCCGGGACGACCGGCGTAGATGGCGTCCAGGCGCGCTTGCAGCATGGCCATGGCGGCAAGCGGATCGGTACCCAGGTCGATGGCGTCGTCAGCCAGACGGCAGTAGGCATACAGCGCACTGGCCGGGGCACGCACCCGCGCCGGCAGCAGCAGAGAAGCGGCAAAGAAGGTTTTTGAGCCATCGCGCATGAGTTTGCGGCAAGCGGACAGGTCGTAGTCGATCTCAGCGGCGACCTGGGGCGAGACGGCAGCGCAGTCGGCAACCGGCGCCAGCCTCGCGCCCCCAGCGGCTTCAAGCAAAGGCTTTGACATCGGGAAGCACCTGTTCAAGCGTCTTGGCAGACATCAGCACGCCAGGAATACCAGCACCGGGGTGGGTGCCTGCACCCACCATAAAAAGGTTCTCAATGTCTTCGCTGCGGTTGTGCGCACGGAACCAGGCGCTTTGCAGCAACAACGGCTCCTGCCCGAAGGCGGCGCCCTGGTAGGACAGCAAACGGTCCTGGAAGTCCTGTGGCGTCGTCACGCGCGAAGTGGTGATGTGCTGGCGCAGGCCTGGCAGGACGGTGCGCTCCAGTGCCTCGGCCACAGCCTGCCTGTAGGGTTCGGCGTGTGCTGCCCAGTCAGTGCCGCTGGCCAGGTGCGGCACGGGGCTCAGCACGTAGAAGGCATCGCAACCGGCTGGCGCCAGCGACGGGTCGGTGGCCGTCGGCCGGTGCAGGTAGAGGCTGAAGTCCTTGGCCAGCTTGTGGCGCTTGAAGATGTCCTTCAGCAGTTCGTCGTAACGCGGCCCGAGCACCATCATGTGGTGCGGCACGTCTTCATAGCGTTTGTCGGTGCCGAAATACCAGACGAACAGGCTCATCGAATGGCGGCTGTTCTCGATGCGCTTGTTGGTCCAGCGACGGCGGTACTGCGGCTCGATCAGGTGGCGGTAGGTCCACATCGTGTCGGCGTTGGAAACCACTATTTCTGCGCCCAGCTTCTCGCCACCGGCCAATATCACGCCGGTGGTTCGACCGAGCTTGTCGCTGCCTGCGCGGGCCGGCTCGACGTCGATGCGCGCGACCTCGGCGTTGTAGCGGATGCGGCCGCCCAGGCTGTGCAGCAGCTTGACCATCGCGGCGATGATGGCCCCCGTGCCGCCCATGGCCGAATGCACGCCGTAGCGCCGCTCCAGCGTGTTGATGAGGCTGTAGATGCAGGTCACCGACAGCGGGTTACCGCCGATCAGCAGCGGGTGGAAGCTGAACACGATGCGCAGCTTGGGGTTCTTGAAATAGCTGCACACCATCTGGTGGATGCTGCGCCAGCCGCGCATCTGCAGCATCTTGGGTACGGCGCGCAGGAGGTCGCCGACGGTGTTGTAGGCAATGCCGCCCAGTTCGATGAAGCCCTTCTGGTAGCAGATGGCGGCTTCTTCCAGGAATTGCTCGTAGCGCTCCAGATCTTCGGGGCTGAAGCGGGCGACTTCTGCGCGCATGCGCTCGGCGTCGCCGGTGTAGTCGAACCAGGTGCCATCGTCGAAACGGATGCGGTAGTAGGGGTCCATCTGCCGCAGCTCGACATCGTCGCTGAAGGTCTTGCCTGCCAGCGCCCACAGTTCGTCGAACATGAAGGGCGCGGTGATGATGGTCGGGCCGGCGTCAAAGGTGTAGCCGTCCTGGCGCCAGACGTAGGCGCGGCCGCCGGCGGCGTCCAGCTTTTCCAGTACTTCCACGCGCCAGCCCCGCAGCGCCAGGCGAATCGCTGCGGCGAGGCCGCCAAAACCGCTGCCGATGACCAGTGCACGGGGTGCGCCCTGCGGGCCGGTTCCTGTGGAGGTCGCGGCTAAGGTCGGAGTCGTTTCAGCGGGCGTGAAGTAACTGTTCATCGTTGTCCAACGGTTTGGCCGCCAGTGGCTGGTTGAGCATGGGCGGGTGAGCTTGGGGCCAGGGGCGCGATGCTGCCTGGCACCGGCTGGCGTTTGGCCATGGCCCAGCGCCACAGGGCTGTCGTGGACACCGGCAACACCAGCATCAAATGTTCAACGATGGCCAGCGCCAGCATGGTGCCGACCAACGTCAGGCCCAGCACGGTGTTGGCATCGGCGGTGGGATCGAGAGCGCGCATCACCATCCATGCCAGCGCCAGGCTGGCCGCGCCGACCACGAACGGAAACAGCAGGTTCATCGCACGCCGGCGGAAGAAGCTGCTGAGATAGACCAGGTGCGGCGGCAAGAACTCTTCACTCAGGTTGCGCACGCCCAGGAATAAATTGAGCTTGGCGCTGGTGCGCATGGACCACAGCACGATGAAGGTCCAGGTGCCGACCTGATTGGGCGCGCCCCAGGTCATGGCGATGATCAGCACGCCCACTGCCAGGATGCCGAGTTCGTGCCAGAGAATGGCGCGAACTGACTCGATGAAACGCCGCCCCTCGTGACCTTGGGCGTAGACCTCCGGCAGCGCCGTGGTGCGCGGCCCGGTGATCCAGCCGGTCAGGAAGCTCAACTCGTGCCAGCCCCAGATCAACAGCGCGCAGGTGAAAGCGCAGTAGGTGGCTGCGGTCGTGGTCAGTTGGGCGGTGTGGTTCAGCGCCACCAGCGCCGCCACGGCCAAGGCCGACGACGTGAACAGGCTGAACTTGTAGGCGCGCCGCTGCATGCCATTGAGCAGCAGCACGATGCCGGTGCTGAACCACCAGATGAACACCGCAAACAGCGCGGCCAGAGCGGTGTCAGACATGGGGAGGCTGGCTCGCAGGACTTGAGTGCACGGGGCTCGGGTTGAAAGCGGCGCCCTACCAGGCCGGCACCATGCGCACGTTGGCCGGCAGATCGTGGCGATGCACCGGCATCAGGTACAGGCGCACGAAGGTGGCTGCGCCTGCGGCCGCCCACAGGCCCTGCTTGAGCTTGCCGACGATGCCGCCGCGCTTCTTTGCCGCATCCATGTTTGTCTGGATCGTGAACAAGCGCGCCAGGCCGGCGCGGAAGGCCGGATTGTCGGTGTTCAGCGAGATCGGGAACACCTGCTTGCTGATCTCGGTGGTGATTCGAAAGACCTCGTAGTCGTATGCGGTCGGGTCCAGCCCCATCGCCGCTTTCAGCATCGGCCGGGTGTGGTCGCGCACGTACATGGTGGCGTACACCGCCAGCAGGAAGAAGCGGATCCACAGCAGATTGCCCCCTTTGAGCAGGTGAGGCTGCGTGCGCATGATGAGCGCGAAGCTTTCGCCGTGGCGGAATTCGTCGTTGCACCAGCGTTCGAACCAATGAAAAATCGGGTGGAAGCGCTTGTCCGGGTTGCGCTCGAGCTGACGGAAGATGGTGATGTAACGTGCGTAGCCAATCTTCTCGCTGAGGTAGGTGGCGTAGAAGATGTACTTGGGCTTGAAGTAGGTATAAGCCTTGGTGCGCTTCAAGTCGCCCAGGTCCAGGCCCAGGCCGAAGTCGCGCAGGCTCTGGTTGATGAAGCCGGCGTGGCGCGACTCGTCGCGTGCCATGTAGCGCATCAGGGCCTTGATGTCGGGGTTGGTGACGTTCTTCTGGATCTCGTTGTAGAGGATGCAGCCGCTGAACTCGCTGGTGATCGAACTGATCAGGAAGTCGAGGAACTCCTGGCGCAGTTCGGGCGAGACCTGCGAAAACACCTGGGCCACTTCGGCGGCGAATTCGGGCGTGCGCTGGAAGTGGTCGTGGTTGTTGTCGCCTTCGTATTCGGCCAGCATGGTGTCCCATTCGGCACGCAGCGGCGAGACGTCGATGGCGTCCATGGCCTTGAAATCGGTGGTGTAGAAGCGTGGGCTCAGCAGAGATTCAGTTTTGGCCCTGCGCGCGGCATCGTCTGAACTGTTGATACCTTCGGCCGCCGCAGCGGTGGGGGCGGTAGCCTGGCCTGCGACGGCTGTTGCGGAGTTGGTTGCTTGCATAGCGAGTTCCTTAGACTTCAAGGCTTGGTGGAGGGAGAGACCGGGTTCTGCGCAGCAGCCGGTACCGCTGTCAGCAGCGGTGCGAAGGCACCCGCATTTGTTGGTCCGAATGATTCCAGATCAACCCGCTTTTGGGTCACCGGATCGAAGAGTGTTAACCCGCCATCGGTGCGCGCAATCAGCTGGAACGGCAGTTCCGAGCCGATGCCGCGGGACTTGCGCTCGCGCGCCAGCGCACGCAACGTGCCGCGCAGAAATCCCTGCTCGCCTTGGAACGAGCGCACGAGCTCGCCGGTGCGGCCGTCGATGACAGCGATGCTGCCGTCGGGCCGGTCCTCGAAACGCAGGGCACGTTCCATGGTGCCAGGAGCGGGTTTTTGATCGGGCCCGTTGCCGGTGAGGCGCACCAGCCCCACACTGATGAGTGAGAAGGCGATCACGCCACCTGCGCACATCAGAACCCAGCGGGGGAAGTTGTCGGGCGCGCGCGTCGAAGGCTTATGGACTACGGTGGTCATGGTGCAGGGTCGCCGTTATGTGATCGGATGCGTGGTCAGGTCGGGCTGGTCTGCCAACGCGGGCCTGGCGTCGCTGGTGCCGGCCCTGGCGTCGCCGGTGCCGGCCCGGGTGCCGTGGGGGCGGCAGCGCCTGCGGCTGTGTTGGCGGTTGTTACCGCGCCCATGGTATCCGACCAGGCCTGGGTCAGCAGCGCGGCCACATGCGCGGCATCCGGCACCGCGCGCAGCATGGGTTCAGGGCGGGCCAGCACCCAAGGGCGCACATGTGGCCAGAGGTGCAACCAGGCAATGTGGTCCTCTCCGCCCATGGCGATGAGTATGTCGCCGCAGCCGTCCTTGTGCTGGCGCACGCCAGCCGACTTGATCAGGCGCAGGGGCAGGTTGAAGGTCAGCGTAAGGGCGATGCCGATGCGCATCACGATGCGCTTGTCGGTCAGGGTGTAGACCGCCGTGCGTGCCGTGGCCCAGGCCAGGCCGGTGAGGGCGGCAAAGCCCATCACGGCCAGGGCGCCCAGCACCGTGATCGACATCAGGCCGTCGACGAACGAGCCGCCGTCGGCCATGGTGCTGGCCACCTTCCAGCCCAGCATGAGCGCGAAGTACGCCGCCACCTTGCGAAGGTGGAAGATCCGCCGCGCCACCGCGCCGAAGTCTGGCGAACCCTGCCAGAGGATTTTCTCATTGGCCGGCAGCAGTTCGGGCAGCCCGTACTGCGGTTCGAGTTCGTGTTCGTGACCGTGGCTTTCGATGGGCATGGTGTGATCTCGGGTGCGATGGGGAGACAGGCTTCTTGAGACAGACGCTTTGCAGGCGTTTTGCGAGCGTTTTGCAAGCGTTTTGCAAGCGTTTGTCAGCGGCTTAGATCAGGGGATCACCACGGGTGGGCTCGGCGTACAGAGTGCCAGCGCCGTAATAGGCGCTGATGCGCTCCTCTTCCAGGAAGGTCACCTGATCCGGGTTCTTCAGGCCCGGCACGTCGGCGAACTGGTGGGAGAAGATCGACAGTACCTGCACGCTGGTGCTGCCGATGCGCGTGAACGGCACCGGTACCAGCACACGACGCGGACCGCTTGCTGCGAGCGTCTCGACTTCGAGGTAACGGAACATCATCTCGGCCTGGTCGAGCCAGACATCCACGACCTTGCCTGCGATCTTGAAGTCGCCAGCAATGACGTCCAGGCCGCGCGGGTCGGTGTCGTTTTTGCTCACGCTGTAGGCCAAGGCCACACGCAGGGGGATGATCTTGGGTCCGCCGGCGTGCATCATGTCCGGCACGTCGGCGCGGTTAGACCAGGCGCCTGCGCCTACGCCGGCCAACAGCGGATTGCCTGTCGGCTCGATGGGCGAACCGGGCGACGCATAGGTGTCGGCGGCGGAATACTCCGGTTCGCTGCGCCTCGGATCGGGTACGACCACGTCGCCGTGCACGGTCTTGAAAGTCTTGGACGAAGGCACGGGCCAGCCCTGGACTTCGCGGCTGAGGCCGTCGCTCACCATCGGATAGCCCTCGCGGTGGCCTTCGCGGATAAGGTAGTAGATGAGACCGGCGAAGAACAGCCAGAACACGTACAGAAGAATCTGTGCCAGGTCGACATAACCTGTGATGGCGCCGAATTGCATGGGGAACGCTCCTCTCTTGCGGTGGTGAAAGACCGACGGGTCTTGCGGGAAACGGTTATCCGGGCAATTCGGCCAGGCCGAACTTGCGCGGGGGTAGTGGGGCTGCCGAGCGGCGGCCCACGAGGGGACCGATGGCAACCAGGGTTAAGAACAACAGCAGTATCTCGAGGTGGTACACGACGCTGTAGCCCGTGGCTGGGTTGGCCAGCGCGGTGCCCAACGCACCTTCGGTGGCCAGGGCAGACACGACATCACGCACGCTGCCGCCGACGAACATGGACAAGCCGGCACCTGCAGCCTGCACGGCGCCCCAGGCGCCCAAAGCCATGCCGACGAACCGACCTTCTTCCATGCGCATGGCAGCCGACAACGTGCCCACCGCGAACAGGCCACCGCCAAAGCCAATACCCCAGGCTCCGGCTCGAAACAGCCAGCCGGCGTCCAGCGGTGCTGCAAAAATGACGGCCGAAAAAGCAGGCAACCCGGCCAGGGCCCCGTAGGCCGCCAAGCGCAGGGAATCCGCCCCCCGCGCCAGTTGCCGGCCTGCCAGCACGAAGCCGATCAGCGCGCCGCCGGACATCAAGGCAGTCAGGGCGCTTGTGGCACCGACGCTCAAGTGCAGGATCTCTCCGCCGTAGGGCTCGAGGATGATGTCCTGCATTTGGAACGCCATCGTGCCCAACCCGGTGGCCCACAGGAAGCGACGCGAACGCTTGTTGGCGATGAACTTTCGCCACGCGGTACGGAAGGGCGGCGGGGGCGCTTCTTTCTTCATCGCTGCCGCTCGTAACGGATCTCGCGGCTCCTGCTTCCATAACGCGATGCAGTTCAGCACCAAGACGACCAGAGCGAAGCCCTGCACGGTCTGCACCAGTCGCTGCGGCGAGAACTCTGCAAGCAAGAAGCTGAAGACCAGACTGCCACCCACCGCGCCCAGCAACAGCATGATGTACATCAGCGCCACCACGCGCGGCCGGGTGTCTTCGCTGGCTTGGTCGGTGGCCAGGGCCAGGCCGGCTGTCTGCGAGGTCTGCAGCCCGGCGCCCACCATCAGGAAAGAGATTGCCGCAGCCGCCGGGCCGAACCAGTCGGGCACCGCAACGGCATTGCCGCCTGACATCACAAGCAGAGCAAAGGGCATCACGGCCAGGCCGAAGAACTGCACCAGCGTACCGCCCCACATGAACGGCACACGCCGCCAGCCGAAGGCCGAGCGATGGGTGTCCGAGTGGTATCCGGTGACCGCACGAAACGGCGCCACCAGCAACGGCAGCGCGACCATCAAGGACACCAGCCAGGCGGCAAGGCCAAGCTCGACAATCATCACGCGGTTCAGCGTGCCCACCATCAGCGCGGTGGTCATGCCCATCGTCACCTTGAAGAGTGACAGGCGCAGCAGGCGCGACATTGGCAGGCCGGGGCTGGCGACGTCGGCAAACGGCAACCATTCTGCGGGCAGGGCCCGCGCCACCTTGCCGAAGAGCTTGGCTGTCATGCCCGCTTCCACTCCAAGGCCTGACTCTTGTAGAAGCCGCCTGTGATGAGCTCGAAGCGGCCTGTTTGCCAGCCTTCAAAAGCTGGGTCGCGGGCCATCAGCCAGCGCAGTACCTGCGGCGAAACCGGCTCGATGGCCGGCGAGCGGTCGCCGCGCGGGAACAGGCGACCCATGCCCAGCATCAGCATCGTGGCTGGCGTGCGCGGGGCGGCGGTGAACACAATCGAGTGGCGCGTGCGCGCGGCCAGGCGCGCCAGCGAGGCCACGATGTCGGTCTCGCGGTAGTGGATCAACGAATCCATCGCCACGACATGGTCGAACTCTCCGAGGGCCGGGTCGAGCATGTCGCCACTGCGGAAGTCGATCGACCCCCAGCCCGGGGTGCTGACCAGCGATTCGGGCAGACGCTCGCGGGCCAGATGGACCAGCGTGGGCGAGAGGTCGATGGCCACGACATGAGCGCCGCGCCGGGCGGCCTCAACCGCCAGCGCGCCGGTGCCGCAGCCGGCATCGAGGATGCGTTGGCCCTGCAGGTCCTGCGGCAACCAGGACAACAGCGTGTTGCGCATGCGGTCGCGGCCGGCGCGCACGGTGGCTCTCACGCGGCCCACAGGCGCGGTGGAGGTCAACCTGGCCCAGGCATCGGCTGCGGTGCGGTCGAAGTAGGTCTCAAGCTCGCTGCGGCGGGTGGCATAGGTGCGTGTGGTCATGGAGACAGCTCTGGCTTATGTACGGTTTGGCTCGGCTCAGTCAAAGCCCAGCAGATCAAAAATGTCGCGGTCTTTCATCGGCACCGATGGCAGTGGGTCAGAACCCAGCCACAGCGATGCTGCCAGCCGCATGTACTCTTTTTGCACCGCTTCAAGCTCGGGGCTGTACTCCATCTCGAACAGCGTGCTCTTCTTCAGCCGGCTGCGGCGAATCACGTCCAGATCGGGGAAGTGCGCTGACAGCCTCAAGCCGGTTTTGGCGTTGTACTTGTCGATCTGGTCGGTGTCTTTGCTGCGGTTGGCGATCACACCGCCCAAACGCACGTTGTAGTTCTTGGCCTTGGCGCCGATCGCTTGCACGATGCGGTTCATCGCAAAGATCGAATCGAAGTCGTTGGCCGTCACGATCATGGCGCGGTCGGCGTGCTGCAGCGGGGCTGCAAAGCCGCCGCACACCACGTCGCCCAGCACGTCGAAGATGACGACGTCGGTGTCTTCCAGCAGATGGTGCTCTTTGAGCAGCTTGACGGTCTGGCCGACCACATAGCCGCCGCAGCCGGTGCCGGCCGGTGGGCCGCCGGCTTCGACACACATCACGCCGTTGTAGCCTGGGAAGACAAAGTCCTCAGGCCGCAACTCTTCAGAATGGAAGTCCACGGTTTCGAGCACGTCGATGACGGTGGGCAGCATCTTCTTGGTCAGCGTGAAGGTGCTGTCGTGTTTGGGGTCGCAGCCGATCTGCAGCACCCGTTTGCCCAGTTTCGAGAAGGCGGCCGACAGGTTGCTGGAGGTGGTGCTTTTGCCGATGCCACCTTTGCCGTAAATGGCAAAAACCTTGGCGGTACCGATCTTGTCGCTGGG
>JBBQIB010000142.1:0-10992 GCA_038324515.1 Burkholderiales bacterium | reverse complement strand
TGCGCCCACGGCGTGGCTCAAACGCGCGCTGACGGCACTCAAAGACAACAACGCACAGGCCGAGTTTTATCTGACCGACGTGGTGGCCGCTGCCGTAGCCGAAGGCTTGCCGGTGCTGAGCGCGCAGGCTGCCAGCGAAACCGAAGTGCTGGGCGTCAACAGCCCCGTGCAACTGGCCGACCTGGAGCGGCGCTACCAGCGTGCGCTGGCCGTGCAGATGATGGAAGCCGGCGTGCGCCTGGCCGACCCTGCACGCTTTGATGTGCGTGGCCAGTTGCAGTGCGGAGCCGATGTCGAGATCGACATCGACTGCGTTTTTGAAGGCCAGGTGCGCCTGGATGACGGTGCACGCATCGGTGCCCACTGCGTGATCCGCGACGCCCACATCGGCCCGCACGCGGTGATCCATCCTTTTTCGCACATCGAAGGTGCACAAGTGGGGGCGGGCGCGCTGATCGGCCCCTTTGCCCGCTTGCGGCCGGGTGCCGTGCTGGGGGAGGGGGTGCACATCGGCAACTTCGTCGAAGTCAAAAACTCCACGCTGGCTGCCGGGGCCAAGGCCAACCATCTGGCCTATCTGGGCGACGCCACCGTGGGCGAGCGCGTCAACTACGGTGCCGGCAGCATCACCGCCAACTACGACGGGGCCAACAAGCACCGCACGGTGATCGGCAACGATGTGCACGTAGGCAGCAACTGCGTGCTGGTAGCACCGGTGCAATTGGGGGATGGGGCGACGATTGGCGGCGGCTCGACGATCAGCAAGGACGTGCCTGCAGGGCAACTGGCGGTGGCCCGGGCGCGCCAGACGACTTTGGCGGGTTGGCAAAGGCCCAGGAAGGCCGCCAAGGCGGCAGACAAGTGAAACGGCTGGCACGGAAATTGTTTCAGTTGTCCAGCAGCGCAGCGCTCTTTTGCATCGTCACCTGGGCCAGACACAAGTCTTGCCAGGCTTTGGCCTTTTCCAGCGGCTGGCGCAACAGATAGGCCGGGTGGTAGCTGACGATCAGCGGCACCCCTTGAAAAGCGTGCACGCGGCCACGCAGTTGGCCCACCGGCTCCTCACTGCCCAGCAAGGCCTTGGCCGCAGCGCCGCCCAAGGCCAAAATCAGGCGCGGCTGCAGCAATTCGACCTGACGACGCAAGAAGGGCAGGCATTTGCCCAACTCATCCGCACTCGGGTTGCGGTCGCGGGGCGGGTGGCACTTCAGCGCGTTGGCGATATAGACACGCCGTGCCGCCGGCAGCGCAGGGTCGTCTTCGCGGCTGAGTTGCAGAGCCGCCAGCATGCGGTCCAGCAACTGGCCCGAGGGGCCTACAAAGGGTTCGCCGCGCAAATCTTCCTGATGACCCGGCGCCTCGCCCACCACCATCCAGTGGGCTTGCGTGCTGCCGCTGCCAAACACGGTCTGGCGGCGTGTCTGGCACAGGCTGCAGGCGCTGCATGCGGCGATCGTTGCACGCAACTCGGGCCAATCCAGCCCCGCCACGGTGCTGTCGTCGCCGGACTTGAAGAGGCGGGTTGCGTCGGGCGGCACCAATCCCGGCGATGGCGCGGAGGCAGGAGGTCGGGGCCTGGGCCGCGATGCCGCAGTTGGGCGGCTCGGGCGAGACTGCAAGTCCTCGGCGGCCGGCACTGCAGCCCAGACGCGCAAACCCATCGCTTGCAGCATCCTGCGTTGGCGCTCGGTCCAGCTCATCGCGTGCCTGCCGGCGAACTTGACGTCGAACTTGGCGCAAAACTTCGCGACGGTTCAATGCAGGTCACCAGGCTGCCATCGCTGGCTGGTGGCCGCTGCTGCCGGTCGGGGTCATGCGACGGATTAAGCTCATGCGACGGCTCAAGCGACGGCTCAGGGCCGAGCAGGCAGCGCATCACCAGCGCGTCTTCGCGGCCACTGGCCGCTGGATAGTAGGCCGGCCGTAGGCCCACCTCAGAAAAGCCCAGCCGGCCGTACAACTGGCGCGCCCGCTGGTTGCTGACCCGCACTTCCAGCCACAGGCTGGCCAAGCGCTGGTGGATACCGAATTGCTGGAGCCGCTCGACCATCGCGCGTCCATGCCCTTGCCCTTGCCATGGCGGCGCCACGCTCAGGTTCAGCAGATGCAACTCATCCACGCCCACCATCGCCACGGCATAGGCCAGCGGCTGCCCATTTTCGTCCAGCCACAGTTCGGTGAAGTAGCCCGCGCGCAACGAGTCGGCAAAGTGCCCCTGCGTCCAGGGGTGGCTGTAGACCAGCGCTTCGACGCGAAGCACTGACTGCAGATCGTCCAGTTGCATCGGCCGCCGCAGGGTGGGCTCAGCCGGCGCGGTTTGCGTGGACTCGGGCTTCACTTTGCAGCTTCCAACGCCAGCGCTCGTTGCGCTTGGCGCTGCGCAGTAGTTTGTGCGACTTTGTCGCGCAGATAGAGCGGCAAGGCGTCAGCGGCATCCACACCCTGACCTTGGGCGTAGGCCTGCAAGGTCAGACGCAGCAAGGCTGAGGCTCTGCCGGCTTCATCCGCAAAACGCTGCTCGACGCCGGTCGGCCAAAGCAGGCGCTCGCCAAAAGCTGGCAGCGCAGAGCCCCCTGCTGCATCGGCCCGCTGCTGCGCCCAGTCCTCGGACAAGTCGGTCAGGCTGTGCAGGCCCGGCGCCTGCAAAGTCTGCCACCGGCTGCCTTGCCAGGCATAGCGAGCGGCATAGACCTCGTTCATGCGGGCATCCATGGCCACCGCAATCTGCCACAGGCCGGCGCCGGGCTGGCGTTGCGCGCGCGCTGCTTCTGCAACGATCAGCAGGCTGTCGATCGGCAGCAGCGGCAATCCCAAACCCAAGCCCAGACCCTGTGCCACCGAGCAAGCGGTGCGCAAGCCCGTGAAAGCGCCCGGACCCTGGCCGAAGCCGATGGCGTCCAGTGCGTCCAGGGTGCAGCCCGCCTGCTGCAACAAGCGATGCACCTGCGGCAAGAGTTGCGCCGAGGCTTGCGCGCCGCCTGCCACCTGCACCGCATACTGGCGCTGGCCAACAGCCAGTGCGACGGCCAGCACTTCGGTGGAGGTGTCGAAGGCCAGCACACAAGGGTTGCCCAAAGCGGGGCTGCGCAAAGCGGGCTGACTTGCCAAAACGGAAGACATGGCAGCAGTTTAGCCGTGCGATCATCGGCGCCGAAGGCTGCGCCGATGGGCGCGCCAATCCGTTCATGTGTGGCTGTTTCGGAGGCGAGATCAGGTGCGGGCAGTGTTGGCTAGCGAGGGGGTCGTTGGGTTTGTCATTGCCAGGCGACGCAAGTGGTGCCGTGGCAGTTCAAGCTTCCTGCCGTGTCTGTTCTGTGGGCTGATGTTGGTGTGGGGCAGCGCCCCCGTGCATGCAGCACAGACGTTGCCGACCGAGGTGAAGAGCATCCTGCAACGGGCCGGCGTGCCGGACAGCGGCATGCGGGTGGTGGTGCAAGAGGTCGGCAACCCGCGCGCGCTGTTGCGCTGGCAGCCTGAGCAAGCTTTCAATCCGGCCTCGCTGACCAAGCTGTTGACGACCATGGCGGCGCTGGAGCGGCTGGGCCCGGCCTTCAACTGGTCCACCCCGGTGTGGATCAGTGGCCAGATCAGGGACGGTGTACTGGAAGGCTCGGTGTACATCAAAGGCCAGGGCGACCCCAGCCTGGTGCTTGAGCGGGTCTGGTTGCTGCTGCGTCAGTTGCAGCAAGCAGGTGTGCGCGAGATCAGGGGCGACATCGTGTTGGACAACAGCGCTTTTTCTGCGTCCGAAGAGGCCCCGGGCGAATTTGACGGCGAGACTTTGCGCCCCTACAACGTCAAGCCTGCTGCGCTGTTGATGAGCTTCAGATCGGTGGCCTACCGCTTTGTGCCTGACTTGGCCGCCGGCGTGGCGCGGGTGCAGGCCGAACCCGGGCTGGCCGGGCTGAAGCTGGACCGCAGTGTGCCGCTCGCTCCCGGTGGCTGTGGCGACTGGCGAGCCACGCTGAAGGCCGCCTTCGAGCCCGGAGCCACACGTTTCAGCGGCCGTTTTCCGGCAGCCTGTGGCGAGCGCTGGTGGCTGGTGGCAGACCCCGACCCCAACAGCTTTGAGCAGCGCTTGATCAGTGCCCTGTGGGCGGAGATGGGGGGCCGCCTGAGCGGCTCGGCGCGCGCCGGCGCCGCGCCGGCAGACAGCGCGCCCAGCTTCGAGTTCAAGTCACCGGCGCTGGCTGAAGTGGTGCGCGACATCAACAAGTTCAGCAACAACGTGATGGCGCAGCAATTGTTTCTGAGCCTGGCGCTGCAGGATGCGCCCAACGCCGTGGCCACGCCCGCCGCTGCCCGCGCCTGGATGACGCACTGGATCCTGGCGCGCACGGGCGAGGTGACCACCGACAGCGTCGAGCCCGGAGACACCGCCGCGCTGTTGATCGACAACGGCTCGGGCCTGTCGCGTCACACGCGCATTTCAGCGCAGCGCCTGGCGCGCTTGTTGCAGCAGGCCTATGACAGCCCGGTGATGAGCGAGTTGATGTCTTCGCTGCCGATCTCCGGCGTTGACGGCACACTGCGCCGCTCGCGCGCCACGCCGGGCCGCGCGCATCTCAAGACCGGCTCGTTGCGTGATGTGACAGCGGTGGCGGGTTATGTGTTGTCCGACAGCGGCCGGCGTTATGTCGTGGTGGCCGGCATCCACCATGCCCAGGCGCAAGCGGCCAGGCCAGCGCTGGATGCCCTGGTGCAGTGGGTGTTGCGTGATGCGCCCAGCCGATGAGTGATTCCAAACCAAGGCCAAAGCCATGAGCTTGCAAGACACGGTCGGCTATCTGGCCGCCATCCTGACCACCGGGTCGTTTGTGCCGCAGGCCTGGTTGACCTTGCGCACCCGAAATGTCAGTGGCATCTCACTGGGCATGTACAGCAGCTTTACCGTGGGCGTGGCGCTGTGGCTGGTCTATGGGGTGGCTTTGGGCGAATGGCCGATCGTCGTGGCAAATGCGATCACGCTGGTGCTGGCGACGACCATTTTGGCGGTCAAGTTGATCGAGGACCGCCGCCGCCGTTGAGCTTCAGAACTTCATGCCCACGCCCACTGAAACCGACACCGGATCGAGTTTGGCGTCCAGAGTCTGGCCAGTGGACAGGGTGGTGCGGGTTTTCAGCGGTGTCTTCATCACCGCCGCATCGACGAAGAATTTCGGCGTCACTTGCCAGATCAGCCCGGCTTGCACCGTGAAGGTGAATTTGGAGTCCACCGACAACGTGGTCGGGTTGGCCGCGTTGCCACCCGTCAGCGAAGTCAGCGCCAGCGTGCTGCGCGCCTTGTAGAACTTGGCGTAGGTCGGGCCGATGCCCGCATAAGGACGCAACGGGCTGCTGGCATCAAAAAACCGGTACTGCACCATCAAGGTCACTGGCCAGGCCTTGACTTCGCCGATCTTGCCCACGCCTTCGATGGCGCCCGCGCCTTCGATGTCATGCTTGAAGCCCAGCGCCAGAGGCACATCGATTGCGATGTTGTCGTTGACCATGTAGGTCAGGCCAGCCGTGGGCCGCGTGTCGTCCTTGACGGTCGCCCGGGTGTCGGCAAAGATGGGGGGCGTCAGCGCGCCATCGCTCTTTTCGTGTGAAATCTGGGTGCCGCTGATACGGCCCAGCAGGCTGCCTGCGCTTTGAGCAAAAGCGCCGCTCGTGCAGGTCAAACACAGCCCAGCCAGCACCAGGGTCGCTGCAGGTGGAGTATGGATTTTCATTCTGTTGTCTCCTGCTTGCTGTGTTCAGAGCCAGCCCGCTTGGGCCAGGGTGCGCGAGATCAACTGCGCCAACAACTGGTGGCCGTAGGGCGTGGGGTGAAAACCATCCGAGAAAGCCCAGCTCTCCCACCAGCCTGCGCCAACCGCACCCGTCGGCGGTACTGCAGCGCCCAAGGTGGCAGCCGAGCAGGTCGGGAAGGTATAGGTCGGCAGCCTGTCGGCGCCCACACCTGTGACCGGGCAGGCCGGGACGGTGACGTTGGTCAGCGCATATTGCGCCGGGTTGGCCACCTGGTCGTTGAACGAGGTGTAGAAGTCCACCAGCGCCACTGCGCTGTTGCCGCTTGCGCGTGTGGCGAGTTGCTTGTTGAAGGCCTCGACCCAGCCTTTGAAGAGGGCTTCGCTTTGCGTGCGTGCTGCCGAGCCTGCTGCTGCCCCAATACCCGCCAGCACGGCTTGAAAGCGCGGCGTGTTGGTGATGCCCGGCATGTTCAGCAAGGCCACGCGCTGCGCCCCTTTGTCCAGCGCCTGGGCCTTGATCTGGTCAAAGAAGGTGTTGGCCAGCGCAGTCATGTACTGCCCACCCGCAGTGGCCAGGCCGTTGGCGCCGCCGCTGACTGCTGCGCCCACCTGAGCCGCGCTGAGCTGCGTGCCCAGCAGGGCAGCGTAAGCCGCGCCGCCGTCTCCTGCGGGCGCAGGCTGCCCGGCGCGCAAGTAGGCGGTCACCAACGCAGCCGCGTCATTGCCACCCCCGACGATCAGCAACAGGTCGCCAGGCCGGTGGTTGCCGGCAGCCACGGCGGTGGCCAGCTGCACAGAGATGATGCGTGGGTCGGCCGCATTCAGGTTGGAACTGGCGCCGTTGATCACGCCGCCGCCAATGGCGAAGTTCAGGCAGCCGGGCGTCGGGTTGGCAGCAAAGGTCTGGCCGGTGAAACGGTAGAAGTTGCAGCCCTTGCTCAGGCCATAGCTCTGGGCAATGCGCTCTGGATAGATGTCCGCACCCTGCAAGGTGAACTTGATGCCGAAGGTGCCCACGTCGGCCAGGCTGTCGCCCATGACCTTGAGCTGCGTGACTTCGGTACGGGGCGTCGTGTCGCTGCCGCCGCCGCCGCAGGCGGCCAGCGTGGCGGCCGCCACCCAGGCGATGGCGATGTGGTGGATACGGACCATGGCTGTTGTCTCCTGTTGTCTTGACGGGACGGGCTTCAAGGCCCAGTGGCCCCGTGGCCCTGGGGCCCTGGGGCCCGTGGCTATCGCCAAAGGGCCCACTGTACGGGGGGAATATAGGCAGCTGGTTGGTGCCGCTACCCAGGACTAACCCCAGTCCGGGCCAGGCAGAGGTGGTGTTCTGGCTGGCCGGGCACTCAGAACGGGTTGCGTTGCGCGCGCTCCAGCGCCAGTTGGGCCAGTTGCGACTGGCCGCCGGTGGACAACCGGGTGCCGTCGGCCCAGTAATACGCCGAGGCATTGCCGCCCTGCACCAGCGTGGCGGTGGTGCAATTGGGCAATGCGGCGGTGCACACCGCTTGCGTGATGTTGTTGACAGGCGGAAAGCTGCCTGGGAAACGGTCCAGCAACTGCGAGCGCAGATCCGTCTGCATCAGCCCTACGTAGCGTCCATCCAGCACCACCTTGACGCCCAGGCGTTCATTGAAAGCGGTGCTCAGACGCGTCAGCAAGCCAGCGCGGCCTGGGTTGGCCGCTGCTTCGGCGCGTGCAAAGGGTGACAAGCCCAGGTCCGGCAAGGTCGAGACAATGATGCGGGCTTGCAGATCGATCAGGCGGTTGACAGTCAAAGCCATGCGCTCGCCGCTGGCCCGCGCTTCTTCGGTCAGGGCGGCCTCGGAGCGCTGCGGAAACTGCGCGTACAAGGCCAGGATGTCGTTCATGCCGGCCATCACCAGCACCAGATCGTTGCTGCGAAAGCCCGTGGCTGTATTCTGGGCTTCCACCTGCGCCGCGACCTCAGCCACCTTGGCGCCCGGCGCAGCACGCATGACGGCGGTGATCCGGGTGGCACCAGTCGGGTTGCATTCGGCAAACACAAAGCCGTAGTAATTGGCCAGCACCTGCACCCACAGCGGCTCTGCGCTGCAGTCGATGCCGCCCAGCGCATTGAGCCCGTTGACAGCGTACTTGCGGCCGTCAGGTGTGAGTGTGCTCAGCTCGTCACCAAAAACCACCAGCCGCTGTGGCGCAAAGGGTTCGAACTGCGAAGTGCCGCCGCCACATGACGCCAGCAAAACCAAGGTCCCCACCACCAGTTTGGCCTGGAGTGCCAGGCGCCAACCCGTTGCGACTGTCTGGTTGCGTGCGCGGCGCCTTGAACGGGCCGTCAAAAAAAGAGTCATCTGTGCTCCGGTAGCGGGGTCTGTGGCTGGAAGGGTAGCGTCTGGCCAGTTTGGGCGTGGTGATGTGGAGCCGGATCAGGAAGAAACAGTTCCGGCTTCAGTGAGCAGTCATCAGGCTGCTGCGCGCTGCAAGCGGTCTCTGACACCATCCCAGCGGACATCCGGGGGTGGCGCTTCAACCCAGATCTGGGTTGAACCCGCCAGGTCGAAATCGCGCAGCGCCGCAAACAACACATGCGCTGCCTCGTCGGCGTCTGCGGGCATCCGCTTGAAAACAAAAGGCCAACGGGGCGCTGTCGGGTGGGTCACGGGCAATGCGGCGTGTTCGGTCCGTTTGGCGACCAGGCCCTGTCGCAGTGCCAGCGTCTCCTCAGCAAAAGCGGTGCGTGAATATACCCCGATGATTTCCGGCTCAGCAGACTGCGCTGCTTCTTTCAACCGCAGCCGCAAAGCTTCGGTGGCGAGCAGATGCAGCCTGGCGCCTGGCGCGTAGTGCGAGGCCAGCGTGCCGGGCGCGCGCGGCGCATCCGCACCCGCTGCCACCAAGGCCTTGCCCAGCACGGATTGCAATTGCTGGATCGACAGCTGGCCCGGTCGCAGCAGCGCCGGCTGATCACGCGTGCAGTCGATGATGGTGGACTCGATGCCCACCTGGCACGGCCCGCCGTCCAGCACCAGCAGACGGGCGCCCAGCTCCTGCCGCACATGGGCGGCTGTCGTTGGACTGACACGGCCGAAGCGATTGGCGCTGGGCCCCGCCACCCCAGGCACGCCCAATTCAGCAGCGCGCGCCAGCAGCGCCAGCGCCAGGGGGTGCGAGGGCACGCGCAGACCGATGCTGTCCTGGCCACCCGCAGCAGCCTGGCCGCAGCCCGGCTTGCGCTGCACGATCAGCGTCAGCGGCCCGGGCCAGAAAGCCGCCATCAGTTTGCGTGCATCTTCGTTGGGCGACTGGGCAAACTCTGCGGCCATCGAGGCCCGGGCCAGGTGAACGATCAGTGGATGATCGGCCGGGCGCCCCTTGGCGGCAAAGATGGCCGCGACAGCTGCGTCGTCGTCGGCTCGCGCACCCAGGCCATAGACCGTCTCGGTGGGGAAAGCCACCAGCGCGCCTGCTGCCAGCCGCTGTGCAGCTTGCTCCACCTGCTCCACTTGATCCACCTGCGGCGCGGCGCAAGCCGTGCGGTCTGCAGCGGGGGGTCTCAGATCGGCCGACATCGGGTGCTGGGCAGCTTCAAAGACCTGCTTCAAAAACCTGGCATGCCCAGTGCTGCTGCAGCCACCCAGGCGTTTTGACGGGCCTCAAGTGCGGTTGGCGCGGTGAGGCTCAGATGGCCCATCTTGCGCCCCGCGCGTGCCTGTGTTTTGCCGTACAGGTGCAAGTGGCAGCCGGGCAGCGAAAGCACGCTGCGCCAATCAGGCTCGAGCACCATGCCATCCGCCAGCCACAGGTCACCCAAGAGGTTCAGCATCACGGCGGCCGAATGTTGGCGCGGTTTCACCAGTGGCATGCCTGTCAGCACGCGCAGTTGCAGATCGAACTGCGACAGGTCGCAGGCGTCGATGCTGTAGTGGCCGGAGTTGTGAGGCCTGGGCGCCATCTCGTTGGCGATCAGTTGGCCGTTCCGCAAGACGAAAAACTCCACGCACAAGACGCCGACGTAGGACAAGGTCTGCGCCAGGCGGAGTGCCATCTGAACCGCCTGCGCAGCGGTCGCTGGATCGATGTCGGGCGCAGGCACCTGGGTCACAGCCAGGATGCCGTCGCGGTGCAGGTTCTGCTGCACCGGCAGGTGTGCGGTGCTGCCGTCAGCCGCGCGCGCCAGGATGACGCTGATCTCGTGCTGCAGCGGCAGCCGCTTCTCCAGCACACACGGCACGCTGCGCAGCTCTAGCCAGGCCGTATGCAGGTCGCTCAGCCCTGCCACGTGCCGCTGGCCCTTGCCGTCGTAACCCAGGCTGACCGTCTTCAGGATGCCGGGCAGCAAGCTGTGCAGGCTTGCGAGCCGAAGATCCGCATCGGTGGTGATCAGCGCATGCGGGGCACAAGGTACGCCCGCCTGGGTGAACAGCGCTTTCTCCCGGCCCCGATGCTGGCAGATCTGCACCGCTTCGGCCGATGGTGTCACGGGCCGCTGGGCGGCCAGACGTTGCAAGGCTTGGGCCGGCACGTTCTCGAACTCCGTCGTGATCGCGGCGCAGTGGCTGGCCAGCAGGTTCAACGCCTCGGGGTCGGTGTAGGCGGCCACCAGGTGCCGGTCAGCGACCCGTCCTGCCGGGCTGGCCGGGTCAAGATCAAGCACCATCACCGAGTAGCCCTGGGACTGGGCGGCGTGTACAAACATGCGTCCGAGCTGCCCACCGCCGAGCAGACCGAGCATCTGACCCGGCACCAGCAAGCCTGGCGTGGACGCCACTGCTGCGGTTTTTGTCAGCGCTTGAAGGGTCACTGCAAATCCTGTGTCATGGCGCGTGCCGCAGCAGTTTGACGGGCCCGAAATTCCTGCATTTTCTGATGCAAGGCCGAATCATGCGCAGCCAGTATCGCCACTGCAAACAAGGCCGCATTGGCAGCCCCTGCAGGCCCGATCGCAAAAGTTGCCACCGGAATACCTCTAGGCATCTGCACGATCGAATACAACGAATCCAGACCGTGCAATTGTTTGCTTGGTACAGGCACTCCCAGTACCGGCACCAGGGTCTTGGCCGCCAACATGCCTGGCAAGTGCGCAGCGCCACCCGCCCCGGCGATGATCACACGCACACCTTTATCCCAAGCCTGCTCGGCATATTTGAACATGTCGTCCGGCATCCGGTGCGCTGAGATCACCTGCTTGTCGTAATCGACTCCAAACTCATCGAGGATGGAAGCCGCATGCGACATCGTGCTCCAATCGCTGGAGGAGCCCATTAGGATGGAGATG
>JBBQIB010000141.1:0-11054 GCA_038324515.1 Burkholderiales bacterium | reverse complement strand
GCTGAGTGACGTGTTGTCGCGGGTGGACTTGCCGCAAGCCTTTGGAGACGAAGCCGGTGTGGTGCTGCAGGCGAGGGTGACTGAGCGCGACCCGAGCTGGCAACTGGTGCGTTTGGCACTGCAGGGCAGCGCCTGCACTCTATGGGCGCGCGATCAAGGCCATGCTTTGCAGCAGCCTGTGCGCCTGCGACTATTGGCGCGCGATGTGGGCCTGGCCATCTCGCCGCAGAGCGGCAGCAGCATCGGCAACCAACTGCCGGGCACGGTGGTGGTGATGGCACCAGACCAGCACCCTGCGCTGATGCTGGTCAAGGTGCAGTTGCAGGCCCAGGCAGGCCCCCCAGGTGGCGCAGATGATCAGCCCCCGGCGGTACTGGCCAGGCTGACCCGGCGCTCGGTGCAAGAGCTGGGCTTGCAGGTCGGCACATCGGTGTGGGTCTTGGTCAAGATGGTGGCTTTGATGGAGGCTGTGGCCGGCTCAGCCCGCTGATCACTGTCTGCGGTAGATTTCAGCCATGTTCACAGGCATCGTTCAAGGCATCGCCGAGTTGCAGTCGCTGGTCGACAAGCCGGGTTTGCGCAGTTTTCGGTTGCAGTTTCCACCGTCGTTTGCGCAGGGCTTGGCCATCGGTGCCAGCGTGGCGGTGGACGGCGTCTGTTTGACCGTGACGGCCTTGCAGGGTGACCGGGCCGCTGACTTTGATGTCATGCAACAAAGCCTGAGCCTGACCACGCTGGGCGCCCTGGTGCCGGGCAGCCGTGTCAACGTCGAGCGTGCGGCCAAGGACGGCGCAGAGATCGGCGGCCACCCGCTGTCTGGCCACATCGACTTCCAGGCCCGAGTGGTGGCTGTCAAGCGCCCTGAGAACAACCATGTGCTGCGCTTGGCAGTGTCCGCACCGTGGATGCGTTATGTCTTCGCCAAAGGCTACATCGCCGTCAACGGCGCCAGCCTGACGGTGGCCGAAGCCGGGCGCGAGCCCGGCGGCAGCGGCTGGTTCGAAGTCTGGCTGATCCCCGAGACCCTGCGCATGACGACTTTTGGCGACAAGGCAGTGGGCGCGGTGCTGAACATCGAGATCGAACGTGGCACCCAAGTCTTTGTGGATACCGTGCGCGAGGCCATCGAAGAAAAGCTGGGGCCGTTGCTGCCGGCGCTGGAGAGTCTGCTCAAGGCGCAAGGCTTACAGATGGATGACCTGGCCAAGCCGCCGGCGCTGAAGCGCTAGCGTCTGCTCTCGTCTGCTCTCGTCTGCTCTCCCCTGTTCTCGCCTGGTTCAGCCTGTCCCGGCCAGTCTCGGCACCTTGCTGGCCAAGCCGCAGCGGGCTGATGCTGATCAAGGGTGCCCCAGAAGCGGCTTGACCCCGCAGGCGATCTGCCGCTCTTGGCCGTCACAATGTCAGGATGAAAAGAAGAGCCTGGTGGTGGATTGCACTGGCTGCTGTGCTGTTGGTCGGGGCAGGCGCCTACTGGCAACTGCGCGCGCCGGCGGTTGCCGTGGCGGAAGTCCAGGCGCAACTGCTGCTGCGCACGCTGCAGTTCTCAGCCCGCGTTGCCAGCCGCTCGCGAGTCGATGTCGGTGCCACGCTGACCGGGCGTGTGCAGGCCGTGCGGGTGCAGGAGGGCGAGTGGGTCACGGCTGGCCAGGAGTTGCTGCTGTTGGAAGACGCCGAGCTGCAAGCCGCAGTGGCGCAAGCTCTGGCTGGCGAGCAGCAGGCTGCGGCACGCCTGCAAGGCTTGCGCAGCACCGGCCGCAGCAGTGTCTTGGCGGCCACAGCGCAGGCCGAGTCGGTTTGGCTGGCGGCGAAGGCCGAGGCCGAGCGCACCCGTGAATTGGTCAACAGCGGCTTTTTGAGCCCAGCGCGGCAGGATGAGAGCCAGCGCGCTTTGGCGGTGGCGCAGGCGCAGCTGGACGCTGCACGCGCGCAGGCTCGAGCGCTCGGCGACCAGGGCACCGAGCTGGCCCAGGCACAGGCACAACTGGCGCTGGCGCGCGCTGCCACGCAAGCCGCCCGCGTGCGTTTGACGCAAGCCCGCATCACGGCACCTACCGAGGCCCGGGTGCTGTTGCGCGCTGTCGAGCCGGGCCAGATCGTGCAGCCCGGCCGCGCCTTGCTCAGCCTGGCGCTGCAGGGGCCACTGCAACTGGTGGCGCTGGTCGATGAGCGCTACTTGCAGCAACTGCAGTTGGGTCAGTCGGCGCAGGTGCGGGCCGATGCCTTTCCTGATCAGGCCTTCAGCGCCCAGGTGCTGTCGATCGCTGCGCTGGTCGATGCACAGCGGGGCGCGGTCGAGGTCAAGCTGCAGGTCAGCAGCGAGCCCGCAGAGGCTTTGCAGGCCTTGCGCCAGCGTCTACGCGAGGACATGACGCTGTCGGTCGAGGTGGTGACGGGCCAGCGAGAGCGTGCGTTGTTGGTGCCGCTGGCGGCCCTGAGGTCTGCGGCCGGCAGCGGCCCAGCCCGAAGTGCAGAAAGTACCGCTGCCACCCCGGAAGCCAACGGCCGCAACGACAGCGCCCAGGCCGTTGTCTGGCTGGTGAAAGACGGCCATGTCGAAGCCCGAGCAGTGCGCACGGGGCTGCGCAACTTGCAGGCCGCCGAGGTGCTCGACGGGCTGGCAGCCGGCGAACAGGTGCTGGTGGGCGAAGCGCCACCGCCTGGCTCCAGGGTGCGGGCGCAGCCGATGGCGCCCCCCTCTGGCAATCTGAGCGGCAGCGCTGCACTGGGCACCGGCACTGGCACCGGCACCGGCACCGGCAACCGTACCGGCAGCAGTGACGCGGGGCCGGCGCTAAGCAACGCCATGGGCCGCTGAGACGCAGAGCCGCTGAGCCGATACGCAATTGACTTGCTGACTTGCTGACTTGCTGACTTGCTGACTCGCTGACTCGCCAAGCCCATGCCCACACAGCCTGCAGCGCTGACCGCGCCAGCAACGAGCCCGCGCAAAAGAAAGTGGCGTTTGAATACCCTGCAGTTCGAGCGCAGCGTGGCGCTGCGCTTCTTGATCGAGGGCCGCAGGCAGACGCTGCTGATCGTCGTCGGTGTGGCCGCCGGCGTCGCGGTGGTGGCCTACATCTCGGCGCTGATCGCGGGCTTGCAGCAAAACACGCTGAACAAGACCCTGGGTGCGCAGGCGCACATCACCATCAGCCCCCTGGACAACGTCGTAGCCCCGGCGGCCCAGGCAGCCCCGGGCAGCGCTGTCTTGGTGCAAACCCAACCGCGGGCCCAAAGTGCCCGCAGCATCGTCAATTGGCAAGGGCTGCTGCCACTGCTGCAAGCGATGCCCGAAGTGGCTGCCGTGTCGCCCATGGTGGCGAGCGCCGGCCTGGCGCTGCGAGGTCAGGCGCAACGCTCGATCGCGCTGGCAGGGGTCGATCTGGACAGCTACGACCGCATCATTGGCTTGCGTGCCAAAGTCGTTGCCGGCCAGGCACGCCTGGCACCCGGTGAGGCCATCATCGGCCGCGAGCTGGCCGCTGACCTGGGGGTCCAAGTGGGTGACCGCATCACACTCAGTACAGCCTCAGCATCAGGCAGCGGCAACGTCAGCGATGCTGTACGCGTCACAGCTCTGGTCGATCTGGGCGCCCGCGAGCTCAACCGCCGCACGGTGCTGGTGCCACTGCGCACCGCGCAAAGTCTGGCTGGGCTGCCGGGCGGGGTGACACAGATCGACTTGCGCGTGCTGGATGTGTGGCAAGCCGAGACGCTGGCCCGCGCCCTGGCGCAGCGTTGGCCAGTGAAGGCCGAGAGCTGGCAACAGACCAACGCCAACCTGGTCTCGGCGCTCAATGCGCAGAGCGTCAGCACCGCGTTGATCCGCGCCGTGGTGATGGTGGTGGTGGTGCTGGGCATCGCCAGTGTGCTGGTGGTATCGGTGGTGCAGAAGCGGCGCGAGATCGGCATCCTGCGGGCGATGGGTGCGACTCAAGGCCAGGTGTTGCGGGTGTTCTTGCTGCAAGGCGCGGTGGTCGGCGCGCTCGGCTCGGCGCTGGGTGTGCTGCTGGCGGTGCTGTTGATCTACCTTTTCACCAGCTTTGTGCGCGGCAGCGACGGCTTGCCGTTGTTTGCCATCACGCTGGAGCCGCTGCTGGCGCTGCGCATTGCCGCACTCGCCACCGCCTGCGGCGTGCTGGCGGCAGTCCTGCCGGCGCGCAGCGCGGCTGCGCTGGATCCGGCGCAAGCCATTCGCATGTAGGGTTGCGCACTGCCGTGCCGAATTCCTTACGCTCATCCAACCCCAGTCTGCGACGCTCAGTGAGACAGCCTTGAATGCGGTGACTGTCAACGACGCCGATGCTGGCGCACCCGCCGCGCAACCCTTGCTGCAGCTGCGTCAGATCCGCAAGAGCTACAACCTGGGCCAGCCCAATGAGGCCGAGGTGCTGCACGGCATCGATCTGGATCTGGCGGTGGGCGAGTTTGTGGCGCTGATCGGCCCTTCAGGCTCCGGCAAGAGCACGCTGCTCAACATCATCGGGCTGCTGGAGCGGCCCACGGCAGGCAGCTGCAAGCTGCAGGACAAGGAGACCTCGGCGCTGGACGATGCAGCCATCACGGGCTTGCGGGGCCGAGCGCTGGGTTTCGTGTTTCAGTTTCACCACTTGCTGCCGGCCTTCAGTGCTCTTGAAAACGTCTGCCTGCCAGCGCTGATGCAAGAGGGCCATGTCAGCGCCGAGCGCAAGGCTCAGGCGCAGCAATTGCTGACCGAGGTGGGCCTGCAAGACGCCCTGCAAAAGCGCCCGGGTGAGCTCTCAGGCGGCATGCAGCAACGCGTGGCCATCGCACGTGCGCTGGTGCTGCGCCCGCCGCTGGTGCTGGCTGACGAGCCCACCGGCAACCTGGATACCGCCAGTTCTGCAGAGGTCTTTGCGCTGATGCGCCGCATGCACGCCGAGCTGCACACCAGTTTCCTGATCGTCACGCACGATCCGCGCCTGGCTGACCAGTGCGACCGCGTGGTCGAGCTGATCGACGGCAGCATCGCGCGCGATGAGCGGCGCTGAAGCGCAGCCGGACCTTGGTCGTGGCCCGGGGATCGTGGAGGACTGCAGGCCCTGAGATACTCCGCCCCCGATGCAATCGATTCTGGCCGTGACGGTCCCCTTTTTCGCGTTGGTGTTGTGTGGTTACCTGGCCGCCCGGCGTCATGTCCTGCCTGAGAGCGCCATCCCGGGCCTCAACGCCTTTGTGCTGTACTTTGCGCTGCCGTGCATGCTGTTTCGCTTTGGCATGAACACGCCTCTGCTGGAGCTGCTGAACCCGGCCGTGATCGGTGTCTACCTGTTCAGCGCCCTGCTGCTGGTGTTCTTCACGGTCGCCATGTCTTGGAACGCGCGGGTCAACCTGCAAAACGCCGCCTTTGGCGCGCTGGTGGCGGCTTTCCCCAACACCGGCTTCATGGGTGTGCCGCTGCTGGTGGCGCTGCTGGGGCCATCGGCAGCGGGGCCGGTGATGAGTTCGATGTTGACCGATCTGTTCATCACCAGTTCGCTGTGCATCGCGCTGGCGCAAAGCGCAGCGGCAGGGGTTGGATCGGGCACCGGCCGGGCGCGCGTCGCGGCCTGGCGGGCCTTGCGGGGTGCCTTGTCCAACCCACTGCCTTGGTCGATCGCTGCCGGGGCTGCTTTTGCCTTGACGGGTTTGAAGTTGCCCGGTCCCCTGGCAGGAATCGTCGGCATGTTGGCGGATGCTGCCACCCCCGTGGCGCTGTTCACCATCGGTGCCGTGCTGTGGCGGGCCAGCCAGCATGCAGCGGGGCGCACCTTGGTGGTCGACTATTTGCCGGTGGCGTTGATCAAACTCTTCTTGCACCCCCTGCTCGTGCTGCTGCTGGGCTTTGCTGCGCGCAGCCTGGGGGCACCGCTGGGGGTCTTCGAGATTCTGGTGCTGACCTTGGCTGCGGCCTTGCCCAGCGCCAGCAACGTGTCTTTGCTGGCCGAGCGCTACGGCGCAGACAATGGCCGCATTGCCCGCATCATCATGAGCAGCACCGTCTTGTCCTTTGTCAGCTTCACCGCGTTGAGCTGGTTGCTGACCTGAGGGCCCGTCCACCGCAGAAGGAGCACACCATGGGTTGGTTTTCAAAGTCGAGCGCTGATTTTTTTCTGGCCACCGTGATCGCCGACCACGACGCAGCGCGTGTGTCGCGTTTCCTGGGCGTGGTCAATGGCGAGGCGATCATTGGCGCCAACATCTTCAGAGACGTGTTCTCGTCCGTACGCGACATCGTCGGCGGCCGCGCCGGCGGTTATGAGCGTGCCTTGTCGGGTGCCCGGGATGCGGCGCTGCAGGACATGATCGAGGCTGCCAGGGAGATGGGCGCCGACGGCATCATCGGCATCGATTTTGACTACGCCGTGATGGGCGAGAACAACGGCATGATGCTGGTGGCGGTAAGCGGCACCGCAGTCAAGATGGCTTGAAATGCACCTTGGCAGGAGGTCGCGCCAGGGCTTCCGGCTCATTCTTTTCGTCCATTCCTTTCCCACATCCAGCGGGTCCCCATGCCGTGGCCCCGTGGCATAGGCCGCAAACAATGCCCTAAAGTGCCTTGAGATCGGCCCATCGCGCTTGAGCGGGTCGCGCCAGACTCTTCGCCATTGCGCAGCACTGCCAACCCAGCAGTGCACGAGCGCCTGGAGTCTGTCTCATGCCACTTGCCTTGCCATCAGGTTTGCCATCCTGTTTGCCTTCCCGCGGGCTGCTTGCACCTGTGGCGCTGGCCTTGGCAGTTGCGCTGTGCAGTGCGGGTGCATCGGCGCGCTGTGTCGACGAAGACAGCCTGCAGGCCTTCACACGCGAGGCCGCCGCGCCAGTGGCTGGTGCAGACCCACGGGCACAGATGCAGTTGATGGTGCAAGAAGCGCTGCACCGCAGCCACAGTGTCGGCGCCGCGCAGATGCTGGCCTCGGCCGCCATGCAGGACATCGACGAAGCGCGTGCTGCCAAATCGATGCAGGCCAGCGCCAGTTTCGGTGTCGGCCCGGGCGGCAGCCGCAGCAACGGCGTCAATGACAGCTCAGCAGCGCAGTTGCGCGCATCGGTCAACCTCAGCCAGTTGTTGCTGGACGGCGGCCGTACGCAAAAGCTGGTCGACTGGCGTGAGCAACTCTTCGAGTCGGCGCGCTTGGGCAACCTCAGCCTGCAAGAGCAGTTGGCACTCAGCGCCGTGTCGCTGGCGGTCGAGCGCAGCCGCTACCGCAGCCAGGTGCAGGTGTCGAGCCAACAGTTGCGCAAGATGGCTTGCCTGGTGCAGGCGTTGCAGGGCATCGTCAATGCCGACCGCGGCCGCGCCAGCGAGCTGGTGCTGGCCCGGAAGTCACTGGAGCAGGCTGATCTGGCGATGGCGCAGACGCGCTCACAGCTGCGCCAGGTCGAGATCCGTCTGCGCAGGTTGGTGGGTGACGGCTTGCCGCCCACCGAAGGCATGACCACGCTGTTCACTGACATGCCGCCGCTCGAGACCTTGGTGGCCGATGTGGACCGCTCGCTGGATATCGAACAACTGGGCGCACAAGCGGCGGCCGCCAGCCGCCTGGCTGACGCCAATGCAGCCAACGGCAAAGCGCAGTTGAGTTGGCAGCTTTCTGCAGGCACTGCGCTGAGCGTGGGCCGCAGCAGCAGCAACAACGGCAGCGGCAATGAAGCCAATGGCAACTATGCGCTTGGCTTCACCGTCAACCTGCCGCTGTTGACGCCAGGTCTGGACGCCGGCGTCAAGGGCGCGCGCCTGCGCGCACAAGCAGCCAACTTGCAGCGCTTGGAGGTGCTGGAGCTCAAGCGCTTCAGGGTCACGGAAGTCTTCGAGCAGGCCGATTCGGCGATGGACCGCGCGCGGCGGCTGGCTGCACTGTTGCAAAGCAGCGACCAGGTGCGCAACTCCACGCTCGAACAATGGCAACAACTGGGCCGTCGCAGCCTCTTTGACGTGATGTCCTCGGAGGTCGAGCACTACGGATTGCGTGTGGCCTATGTCAACGCCTTGCATGACCTGCAGCAGCTCAACGCCAATCTGGTGTCGATGGGGCGCGGCGTCAACGAGTGGCTGCGCTGAGTTGCAACCATGCGCAAGCCTTGAGCCGCTGTTTCAACCCCCTCCATCTACAACCTGTTTGAAGCGAACACCATGCCTTTCCAGCTTTTTCAAGCCATTCGCGACCTGGGCCTGCCGACCCCGCGCGGTGTGCTGCAGGTGGGTGCCAGCTACGGCCAGGAGATGAAGTGGTTCATCGACAACGGCATCGAGGGCGGTGTCTTCATCGAGCCTTTGGCAGAGCCTTTTCGTGTTCTCTCCGAGTCGTGTCGGATGCGCGCCAACTTCGTCGCCGTCAACGCCCTGTGCGGTGCAGAAAGCGGTCAGCGTGTCAGCTTCCATGTGGCGAGCAACGGCGGCATGAGCAGCAGCATGCTCAAGCCGGCCAACCATTTGCAACAGTTCGACTTTGTGCGTTTCGATGATCCGATCGAGCTCGTGACCAACCGGCTCGATCATGTGGTGGAGTTTGTGCACAAGCATGGCCACACCGGTGCCTGCGATGGTCTCGACCTGCTGTACATGGACACGCAGGGCGCGGAGCTGCAGGTTCTCAAAGGCGCTGGCGCAGTGCTGGATCGCATCAACTTCGTCTTGACCGAAGTCACCCGCAACCGCATGTACGACGGTGCACCGGTGCTCGGCGAGCTGATGGCCTATCTGGAGCCGCAGGGCTTCACGCTGAACAACGTCAACTTCGACCAGCACCACCATGGTGATGCGCTGTTTGTGCGCAACCGGGCGCTGCGCATCCAGTGACTCAGAGGCGTCTCGCAGGCCGGCATGGCAAAGCTGGCAGCAGCACCCGGTCCAGGAGAATGCCGTGAGTGCGCCGCCCACGCTGCGGGCCTTCTGCGTTGGCCATGTGGCGCCGATCTTCGAGCCAGCCTTGCCGTTCACGATGCTTTGCCCACGGCCCTTGGGTTTGCCGGGTGAGATCGTGCTGGCAGACGAGCGCTTTGGCGCCAGCGTTGATGGTGCGGCTTTGGCCGAGTATTCGCAGCTCTTCGGCCTGCAAGACATGCTGGAAGCCGGCGAGGTGGTGGCCGACCGGCTGTACCTCTTTCAGTACCGCAAGTTCATCGGCTTCAAAGAGGGCGGCGTGCCGTCCACCGCACCTTGGGTCAGGATGAGCAGTGCGCTGCAGGCCCCGGCGCTGATGCCCAGCCCAGACGAATTGCTGGCTGCACCCCATGCGGTGGTCGTGGGTTCGATGTTCGAGCTGGGCAGTTCGGTGGCGCAAAACTACGCGCTGGTGCATGTGGCTGACGACCTGGTCAGCTTTGCTGGTTGCTTGCATGCCGCCGGCATGGGCGCAGCTGAGGTTCGCCGCTTTGCCAGCTTCAGGGGTTTGTTGCCTTCCCCGGCGCTCTGCTTGGTCGATACGGCGCTGTTTTTGCAGCACATGCGGCTGCTGCGTGCCGTCTGGCAGGCCTATGCCCCAGCAGCCGAAGTGCGGCGTCAGGGCTACCAGATGCGCGTCGCCGGCTACCTGCTGGAAAGGCTGCACAGCCATCTGCTGTGTCAGGGCCTGCTCAATGGCAGCCTGAGCGACGTCGGGCTGGGTCATCGTTATGTGGTGATGGCCGAGGCAGCAACAGCCACAGCCACAGCCACAGCGACAGCGACAGCAAAAGCAACAGCACCACCCGCAGCTCAGGCGGTCCCCAAGCCGGAGCTGGCGTGGATGCCTTTGCGCGAGAAAGCGCCAGCCCAGCAGGAGAGCTTGCGATGAAGGTCGGTCTGGTCTCGATCCAGAAGAACCGTGCACCCTGGCTGCACGAGTGGGTGGCTTTTCACCACCTGGTGGGTTTCTCGAACTTCTACGTCTATGCCCACAACTGCGACGACGGCAGCCAGCAGCTGCTGTCCAGGCTGGCCCAGAGCTATGAGCTGAAGGCCTTTGCGCTGAACACGCATGAGAACCAGATCCAGCTCAAGGCTTACCAGCACGCCTACGAGCATTTCGGGCACGAGTGCGACTGGCTGGCCTTCATCGATGGTGACGAGTTCTTGTTCCCCACCGCTGCGGCGACCGTTTCTGAAGCGCTGGCGGACTACCACTACCAGCGCATTTCTGCGCTGGGGGTTTACTGGGCCTGTTTTGGCAGCAGTGGCCACCTGCAGGAACCCGCCGGGCTGGTGTTGCACAACTACCGTCGGCGCCCGCCGTTGGATTGGTCGATCAACAGCCACATCAAGAGCATCGTGCGCGGCCGTCAGGCCACGCGTGTGGGCCAGAACTCGCACCTGTTTCAGACCCCCTGGGGCACCCGCGACGAGTTGGGCCGCGAGGTGCTGGCCGGCCATACGCCCCACCCGCCCAGCACCACACGCTTTCGCATCAACCACTATGTGACGCAAAGCCGCGAGTTCTTCAAGTCATGCAAGCAGACCTCTGGCGCAGCAGACGCCGGGGCAGCCTATGTGCGGCCCGACAGCTGGTGGGACAAGCACGACCTGAACGACGAGCGCGACGACTCGGTGCAGCACTGGATCGCCCCGCTGCGAGCCGAGATGGCGCGCATCGAAGGCTTGCCCGAGCCCGGACGGCTGAGGCTCCTGACAGCTGCCTGAGCCCTTTGCATGCGCGCTGCAAGAAGCGCGCAGCGACTGAGAAGAAAGCACAGCCCGAACTGTGTCGGGCTGTGCATGGCAGGGCGCCCCGGTGGCGCCTCCGGGGCCTGCCTGAAGATCAGATGATCGGCGTTGACGCGCTCAGCACATCGTCGTCGCTGCGGTCACGCTGCATCAGCATGGCCGCCGGGCTGCTGCGGCCGCCTGCCACCTGGCGTGCCGCCTGGCTGTCGCCGGCACCGCCCAGCAGGTCCTGCGCTGGGGCTGCCAGCAAGTCGCCCAGGACGGGTGCAGGTTCTGCCGCTTTGGCAAACCAGACGTCGACCATGGCGTGCTCGCTGCCGTCGGACCTCGTGTAGCCGCCGACCAGTCCCAGCAGGTTGCCGTTGTCCATCTGGCTGCCTTTGCTGAAGTCCAGGTTCAGTTCGGCCACCCC
>JBBQIB010000140.1:0-11081 GCA_038324515.1 Burkholderiales bacterium | reverse complement strand
ACTGCCAAGGCGCCAATCAGCCAGTGTTTCATTGCTCAAATTTCCTTCAGAAAGTTTGGAGTCCGGTACATCTATTGCCTACCAAGGATGGTTTTAACCTCAGCTTCACTGGGTAGTGTCGGCCAAAGAACTGATCTTCTTGAACCATGATGCTAAAGCCATGACCGCAGTGGGTGCACTGTGGGTGCATTGCTGTCACCCGGCGCAGGCTCAGCTTTCATGGTGCGAGGCAATGTCATCGCTCTGGCCCCTCCTTCATTCTTTGCTCTTGATAGATGGGGGGGTCGGCACCATTTCAACAGGCCCTGGCCGCAGCGCCAAGGATAGAGGATCCCGGTGACTGAAACCCTGTGGTGGATATTGTCTGTGCTGCTCATCGTCGTCGGATTGGCAGGCACGGTGCTGCCAGCATTGCCGGGCACCGCCCTGATCCTGGCGGGCATCGTGCTGGGCGCGTGGATCGATGGCTTTGCCCGGGTCAGCGTACCGACCCTGATCGTCATCGCCGTGCTGGCGGTGTTGGCCTGGGTGCTGGATTATGTGGCTGGCCTGATGGGCGCCAAACGCGCCGGTGCCAGCAGATATGCCTTGATCGGGGCTGCACTGGGCACCGTGGTGGGCTTGTTCATGGGCCTGATCGGTGTGCTGTTCATGCCGCTTGTGGGCGCAGCGGTGGGCGAGTACCTGGCGCAACGCGAGGGCCATGGCAGTTTTGGCTCGGGTGCCGGGCCGGGTGGCTCCGCCTTGCCTGCTTCTGCTGTGCCAGCTGAAGGTATGGCTGATGGCGCTGCCCAATCGGGCGCCACGGTCAAACAGCGAGGCCGGGGACAGCGTGTGGCGCACGGGGCCGCAGGTCAAAAAGCGGTGCAGGTGGGCGTTGCCACCTGGCTCGGCATCATGTTGGGGTTGCTGGCCAAGGTGGTGCTTGCCTGCATCATGGTGGGCATCTTTGTGGCAGCGCTGGTATTCTGAATCGCAGGGTGAAGACTCGGCGCAGCCTTCAAGCAGAGTTCAAGCAGCCTTTGAGCAGCCGTTGGCAGTCATCAGAAGTCAGTTGCCGTCTTCTTAACCGTTTGGCGCTGCCTGGCGCCGCGCGGCTTCGCCTGGCGCCGCGTTTTCAAGCCCCCAACTGCCATCCCCACCACTCGCGCCAGACCAGCCAGTTGTCCTCCATGCCGCGCTGCGAGGGCAACCAGTCATGCAGTTGCTGCGAGCCTGGTGTGGGGCGCCCCGTCGGCGCGGCGGTGATTTTCAAGCCGCTGCCTGCAGCCGCGGTGACGAAGTGGCGCATCGCCCGCCGCATGTGGGTGGCGTGGGTCACCAGCACGATGTGCTCAACGCCATCGGCGCGCAGCATGGCCACCGTCTTGATGGCGTTTTCGCGGGTATCGCGCGAAGCTGCTTCCAGCCAGCGCAGCGGCCGTTGATGTTCGTCGCGGGCAATGGCCGCAGCCAAGGCGGCCTCGGTGGGGCCACCGGTACCGCCGCGGCCGATGCCGCCGCTGAAGGCCACGGGCAGGCCGGTGCGCCTGCTCAGCCACAGGCCATAACGCAAGCGCTCAACTGACCTTGGCAGCAGGACCGTGGTGCCGTACTCGGCTGAGGTGTCGCGTCGGCCACCGCCCAGCACGACGATGGCTGTGCGTGCTTTCGCCTGCGGAGATGAAGGCGCCTCGGACTTCAGGTCGTTCAGCTGTCTCTGGCTCAACGCGGGCGGCGCTTGCAGCAGATGCAAGGTCAGTGCATCGCTCACTGCGGTGGTGCTGCACAGCCAGATGCCCAGCACCCCTGTCCAGAGCGTCAGCCACCCCAGCCAGAGGCGCCGGCTGATCTGCCAACCCCCCAACAAAACCAGCAGCAACCAAGGGACCGGTGGCAGCAGCAGTGTGGTGGCCAAAGGTTTCCATTCGGCCAGGCCGAGGGAGAGTACGAGTTCATTCATGCGCGACAGGGCTGGGAGGGGTGAGTACCCCGTGGTCGCCTGCCTACTGCCTCAAACTGCTGTGGGCCGGCTCTTCGAGGTAACCCTGCATCGACTCCAGGCTGCGGTTGAGCAGCTGGCGGCGGCCGATTTGCCCGCATTCAGTGCCCGACAACACAGAAAATACATGCGCCCGCAAATGCCACAAGGCTTGTGGCGTTTGTGCACTGGCGACCCGGCCCTGCAACTGGGCCTGCGCCGGCAAGCCTTCCAGCACATGCAGAAAGCTGAGTTTCAAGGCTTCAAAGGCCAAATGGGCCCCAGTGTCGCAGGGTGGGATCAGCAGGGATTGCTTGACCGACCCTGATTTGGGCTTGGCCTGCAAGGTCGGTGAGGTGGCGGTGTGCATGGGTTGATTCGGTGGCAGCAGAAGAGGGGATGGCGCGAAAAACGTGAAATTGGCCGATCAAGCTTTGCAAGAAACCGCTGCTGCCTCGGGAGCGAGAGCGCATGGCTTGGCGGGGGGTTCAGCGGCCGCGCAAATGCGGCCGTGGTGCGCGCGTCGGAAAGTGCTCATTGAGTTGCGAGACACGCTGCTCAGCTTCGAATTCGGATCGTGCCACCCCCACCACGCCGTACACCTCCGAGCGCAGGTGCCACAGATCACGCAGCGAGGCGGCCTTGTGGATGCGCCACCGCAGCTGGGTTGCCGGCTCGGTGTCGATGTCCAGCAAAGTGTGGATGAAAGCCTGGCGTACGCTGGGCAAGCGGTTCAGCGGTGGGGCGGCGTCGCGGGGCGCGGGCGCCAGCAGCCAAAACAAGATGCGCTGCCAGAAAGAACAAGGCGTGTGCCGCAGTGAAGGCGGTTGGACTTCGACGCGAAAGGCCGAGCTGGACAACAAGGTCGACGGGCGTGCCGACCGTGACGGGCGTGCCGACTTCGACGGGCGGGCCGCGTGCGACCGGCTGCTGGGGCTGAGTTGTTGCGTCGACATGATGGCAGTGATATCGGACACGATTGTTGCAAATTGAGACCTGATGCTCGCTCGACTGGCCGTGAACGAAAGTCCGAACAAAGGGGCCATCACCCGACTGTTTCAAATCCGCGCACTTCAGCTGCAACCAGGCCGCGCTCAAACTTCGCCGCAGCTGGCCTTGCGCTGCGCGGTGTAGGTCCACCAGTGGCGCGGTGCTGCGCCGCGCATGAAGTCGGTGGCGGCCATGAAGGTGTCGAGCACACAAGGGTCTTGGCGCTTGCCGCTGACCTGGCACAGGCGTCGATACAGCGCCAGCGCGTCTGCGTTGCGCAAGGCCTGGGGGCTCAGCACCCCGATGCGGCGCAGGTCGGCGGCGATGCTGGGGCCGATGTTGGGCAGTTGCTCCAGACGCTGGCACTCGTCGGCACAAGCGGCCTTGCGCGGCGGTGGTGCTTTGGGAGGCCGGTTGAGCTGGGTGGGCACTGCGGCCACCGTTGCTGGGCTGACCGCCAGAGGCCGGTTCTGGGAGTGCATCGCAGTTCAGCGGCCAAAGCTGTGGCGTACCAGGCCCACAGCGATGCCTTCGAGGGAAAATTCTTCGCTCTCGGGGCCGACGATGATGGGCGCGAAATCGGGGTTCTCGGGCATCAACGCGATGCCGTGTCTGCCGCGCTTCAGGCGCTTGACGGTGACCTCGTCGCCAATGCGGGCCACGACGATCTCGCCGTCCTTGGCATCTTTGGCTTGTTTGACGGCCAGCAGGTCGCCGTCCAGGATGCCGGCGTCGCGCATGCTCATGCCTTTGACCCTGAGCAGGTAGTCGGGCTTGCTGGTGAACATCGAGGCGTCCAACAGGTAGGTCTGTTCGACATGTTCCAGCGCCAGCATCGGGCTGCCTGCAGCCACGCGGCCAATCAGCGGCAGGCTCAAGTGGGCGACCTGGTAGCTCGGCGGCAGATAGGACTCGCCCAGCTGCGACAGCCTGGAGGCGTTGAGCTCACGCAATGTGTCAGACTTCAGGCGGATGCCGCGTGAGGTGCCACCGATCAGCTCGATCACGCCTTTGCGGGCCAGGGCCTTCAGGTGCTCTTCTGCGGCATTGGCGCTGCGAAAGCCCAATTCGGTGGCGATCTCTGCCCGCGTGGGTGGCGAGCCGGTGTTTTCGATCGCGCTGCGCACCAACTCCAGGATCTGCTGTTGGCGGCTGGTCAGTTTGGGCGCCTTGGTCAGGCTTGGACCTGGGGGGCCAGGGAGGTCGGGCATGCGCAGCTTTCAGGTTGAACTTGACTGAACTCGACTGAACTCGACTGAACTCGACTGGACATTCATCCAGTAACTGTATTTTCATCCAGAATGCCAAAAAAGCAAAGCAATCCGGTCTCGGGCGGTCGGGTGGTGGTTGTGGGCACCGGCGGCACGATCGCTGGCGCCGCCCAGCCGACCCATGGTCAAGGCCATTTGGGTTACGCCGCAGGCACGTTGAAAGTGCAAGACCTGATCGCCGCGGTGCCGCTGCTGGGCCAGCAACCGCTGGAGGCGTTGCAACTGGCCGATCTGGACAGTTCGGACATGGACCACGCCACCTGGGTGGCGCTGCACGCCTGCTTGCAAACCCAGCTGGCGCGGCCCGAAGTGGCCGGCGTGGTGGTCACCCACGGCACCGACACGCTGGAAGAAACTGCCTATTTTTTGCACCGCAGCTTGCAGATGGGTCTGCTTGCGGGTGTTGATATGGCTACTGATGGGGGCGTTGGCGTGGGTGTTGGTGCGGGCGTACAAGCTGGCCAGGCCACCCGTTGGGCGGCCCACAAACCGGTGGTGTTGACAGCAGCCATGCGCCCGGCCACGGCGCCTTCTGCCGACGGCCCGCAGAACCTGCTGGACGCTGTGACGGTGGCCGGCACAAAAGGCGCCAGCGGCGTGCTGGTGGTGCTGGCCGGCCGTGTGCATGCAGGCTCAGAGTTGCGCAAGCTGCACGGCTACCGGGTCGACGCCTTCAGCTCGGGCGATGCTGGCCCGCTGGCGGTGCTGGAAGACGGCAGCTTGCGCTGCTTCAGGCCTTGGCCCGAGACGCAGCCGCATCCACAGGCGCAAGCTTTGCTGGCGATGTCCAGTTGGCCGGCAGTGGAGATCCTGACCAGCCATGCAGGAGCCAGTGGGCGCTTGCTGGAAGCTGCAGTGGCTGCAGGCGCGCAGGGCATCGTGATTGCCGGCACCGGCAACGGCAGCGTGCACCACAGCCTGCAAGCAGCGGCCGAGCGGGCCACCGCAGCGGGTGTGCTGGTGATGCGCAGCTCACGCTGTGCGTCAGGCGGCGTGGTGGGCACGTCGGGGCCTGCGCAATTACCGTCGTATGGCCCGCTGACGCCGCCTCAGGCTCGCATTGAATTGATGCTGGACCTGGCGCTCCCCGCGCTCAGTCAGCGTCCAGGCTCTCCAACTCGGTCTGCAGCTCCAGCCAGCGCTCTTCCAGCATCGCGATCTCGGCGCTGATGTGGCTGAGGTTTCGGCCCAGTTCTGCGAAGGACTCGGGTGCGGTGGCGGAATTGGCCAGGGTGCGTTCGACTTCGGCTTTCTCTTTACCCAACCGGCTCAGCCGCTGGTCGAGCTGTTGCAGCTCACTGCGCAACGGGCGCGTCGCTTCGGCTTGCTTGGCGCGGGCTTGCCTGGCTTGTTGGCGGTCGTCGCGCTGGGCCGGGCGCGCTGCAGCCACCTGCGGCGCTGCGGGTTTGGGTTTGGGCTTGGCTTGGCTTGCGGCTGCCTTGCCTTCTGCCGCGGCTGCCTTGCTCGCCACCGCTGTGACGGCAGCCGCCGCGGTGGCTGCGGAAAGCACCGGCTGGGCCTGCGGCGGCGGCGGTGGCGGCAAACCTTTGGCGTTGGCGCGCGAGACATCCAGCAGCCAGCGCTGGTAGTCGTCCAGGTCGCCATCAAAAGGCTGTACCTGGCCTGCGGTGACGAGCCAGAACTCATCGCAGACCTCGCGCAGCAGCGCGCGGTCGTGGCTGACCAGCATCACCGTGCCCTCAAACTCGTTCAGCGCAATCGACAGCGCTTCGCGGGTGTTGAGGTCCAGGTGGTTGGTGGGCTCGTCCAGCAGCAGCAGGTTGGGGCGCTGCCAGACCAGCATCGCCAGCACCAGGCGTGCTTTTTCGCCGCCCGACAGCGAGCCCACCGCCTGATGCGCCATCTCGCCAGTGAAGCGAAAGCGCCCCAGGTAGTCACGCAATTCTTGCTCACGCGCTGGCGGGCCGACATCGCGGGCCAGCCGCACCATGTGCATCAGCGGGCCATCGTCCAGGCTCAGCACATCCAGCTCTTGTTGCGCGAAGTAGCCGATCACCAGACCCTTGCCTGAGGTGATCTGCCCGGCCAAAGGCGGCAGTGTGGCGGCGATGGTTTTGACCAAGGTCGACTTGCCCTGGCCATTGGCGCCCAGGATGCCGATGCGCTGGCCGGCCAGCACGCTGCGCGTGAAGTCGCTGACGATGGCGGTGCCTGGCTGTTTCTCGCCGCCGGATTCGATGCTGTCCTCGGCGGCTGCGGGGTAGCCACAAGCCAGACGGTCAAAGGACAACATCGGGTTGGGCAGGCTCTGTGGCTCGCGGAATTCGAATTCGAAATCGCTGTCCATCATCACTGGCGCCAAACGCTCCATGCGGGCCAGCGCCTTGACCCGGCTCTGGGCCTGTTTGGCCTTGCTGGCCTTGGCTTTGAAGCGGTCGATGAAGCGTTGCAGGTGGGCGACCCTTTCTTGCTGCTTTGAGAATGCTGCCGCCGCGAGCTGAGCACGTTCTGCGCGCATCTCTTCAAAGGCGCTGTAGTTGCCGCCGTAACGCGTCAGCTGGCTGTCGTCCAGGTGCACGGTGACGCGTGTGATGGCGTCCAGAAACTCGCGGTCGTGGCTGATCACCACCATCAGGCCGTCAAAGCGCTTGAGCCACGCCTCCAGCCACACCAGCGCGTCCAGATCCAGGTGGTTGGTGGGCTCGTCCAGCAGCAACAGATCGGCGGGAGCCATCAGCGCACGCGCCAGTTGCAGCCGCATGCGCCAGCCGCCGCTGAAGCTGTTGACCGGGGTGTCCAGTTGTTCGCTCTTGAAGCCCAGGCCCAGCAGCAAGGCCTGTGCGCGGGCGGGTGCGTCGAAAGCGCCGGCCTCTTCGAGCAGCATGTGGGCGTGGGCCATGGCTTCGCCGTCGCCGCTGGCTTGTGCAGCGTCCAGCTCGGCCTGCGCTTGCATCAGCGAAACATCCCCTTGCAACACGAAGTCGGTGGCGCCGTCTTCGGTCTCGGGCATGTCCTGCGCCACCTCACCCCTGCGCCAGCGGGGCGGGATTTCGACGTCGCCGGTGTCGGCTTGCAGCCGGTTGCTGAGCAGCGAAAAGAGGCTGGACTTGCCGGCGCCATTGCGGCCGATCAGGCCCACCTTTTCGCCGGGCTGCAGGCTCAGATCGGCGCCTCGCAGCACGACCTTGGTGCCGCGGCGCAGCGTGATGTTGCGAAGCGTGATCATGGGGGTGGGTGCCGGGATGTTGACCGGCGTTTGGCCAAGGCTGCCAGGCTGGGCCGGCCCAGCATCAGCACTTGCTCGTCGCCGCTGCTGGTGGGCAGCCAGATCGGTTGCGCCAGCGCTTGTGTGGTGGGGGGCTGGCCTGGCGGGCCGGCGCGGCGGGTCTGGTGGGTGGGCTTGTCGATTTTGCGCGCTGTTCGCAGCCCAAGGCTGGGTGCGAACAAGCCCCTGAAGTTGTTCTCGAAGTGTTGCTGCTCGTGGCCGATCTCCAGCACCAACAAGCCCTGCGGGTTGAGGTGATCCGCCACCTGCTGCAGCAATTGGCGCACGAAGTCCATGCCATCGGGCCCGCCGGCCAAAGCCAGGCGGGGTTCGGCCAGGTACTCTGCAGGCAGTTGACGCATCGAGCGGTCGGGCACATAGGGCGGGTTGCACAACACCAGGTCAAAGCGGCCATGCACCGCCACCGGCGCAGCCTGCAGCCCGTCGCCTTGGGCCAGTTGCACGCGCTCTTGCAGGCCATGGCGCACGATGTTGCGTGCTGCCACAGCCAATGCCGGCGCCGACAGGTCCGTGCCCAAAACTGTGGTCTGTGGCCACACCAGCGCCGCCAGGCAAGCCAGGCTGCCGCCGCCGGTGCACAGGTCCAGCACGCGCGCAGGCGCTGCAGGCAGCCAACTGTCCAGCGTGCCGTCAGCCAGGGGCTCGGCGATCAGCGAGCGCGGCACGATCACGTCTGCATTGACCTCAAAGGCCAGGCCCTGCAGCCAGGCTTCGCCGGTCAGATAGGCCAGTGGCTGGCGGCTCTGGATGCGTTGCTGCAGCAGGCTTTCGACAGCCGCTTCTTCTTCGGCGGCCAGTGCACGCCCGGCCTGCTCTTCGAACTCGTCCAGCGGCAGGCCCAGGCGCCACAGCACCAGCCAGACGGCTTCGTCAAAAGCATTGCCGGTGCCGTGCCCGAAGCTCAGGCCCGCTGCTTCAAGGCGTTGCGCACAACGCTCGACGCAGGCCATCAGATTCATGGCCGGGCGAAGTGTTGCGCCGCATTGTCCTGGAAGCTGCCAACGCCAGGCGCCACAGAGCAGCAGGCGATCAGGGCTTCGGTCAGGCGCAGCGTGTTCGACACTGTGCAGGGGTCAGACTCTGGCGGGCCGCTGCGCGGACGGCGTGACGGGCGACGGGGTGAGAGACGGGTTGAGAGACGGGTTGGGCGGCCGGGCCAAGTTGTCCGACAGCGTGGGGAACCTGCTCAGTGGCTGGCGCACCGGTTCTTCGGCCACCACATCAAAACTCAGCTCGGTGAAGATGGCGGTATCCACCTCCTCTTTCTTCGCGCTGACCCTGGACAGCGGGCTCTGGTCGTTTTGCAGACGCCACAGCAGGTTGGTGGGCGAATCGGCGTGGGCCAGGCCTTCGTCGCGCGAGACCACGCCTTCGTTGATCAGCCGGCCGATGTCGGCCTCGAAAGTCTGCGAGCCCTCGGCCAGCGCTTTTTCCATCGCCTCTTTGACCTCACCCAGCTCGCCTTGCTCGATCAGGTCGGAGATCAGCTTGGTATTCAGCAAAATCTCCACCGCTGGTATGCGCCCGCCCGCGTTGGCGCGCAGCAGGCGTTGCGAGACCACGGCACGCAAGCCCGCAGCCAGATCTGACATCAGCGAGCCCCGGCTCTCTGGCGGATAAAACGACAAAATGCGCCCCATCGCGTGGTAGCTGTTGTTGCCGTGCATGGTGGCGAGCACCAGATGGCCTGACAGGGAATACGACAGCGCTGCACTCATCGTCTCGCGGTCGCGGATCTCGCCGATCAGAATGCAGTCGGGCGCCTGGCGCAGCGCATTTTTCAGTGCGATCTGCAGGCTTTGAGTGTCGCGGCCCACCTCACGCTGGTTGACGATGCTCTTCTTGTTGCTGAACAAGAACTCGATCGGATCCTCGATGGTCAGGATGTGCCCGCTCATCTGCTGGTTGCGCCACTCCAGCATCGATGCCAGCGTGGTGCTCTTGCCGGTACCGGTGGCACCGACCATCAGGATCAGCCCGCGCTTTTCAACCACGAGTTTGGACAGCAGCGTCGGCACGCCCAGGCTGTCCAGCGCAGGGATGTCGTGCGGGATGCAACGAAACACCGCCGCCACCGAACCACGCTGCTTGAAAGCCGAAAGCCTGAAGCTGCCCACGCGCGGGATGCCGATGCCGACGTTGAGCTCGCCGGTATCGTCCAGCTCTTCCATCTGCTGCGGCGCCAGCAACTCGGCCAGCAACTGGCGTGTCTGGTTGGTCGTCAGCAGCTGATCCGACAGTTGCAGGATCTGGCCGTGGATCTTGATCAGGATCGGCGTGTTGGCCGACATGTAGACGTCCGAGGCGTTTTTTTCCGCCATCAGACGCAACACGCGTTCCAGGTTGTTGGCCATGATTGAGCTCTCTTTGGGCGATGGACCGGCGCTCAGGGTCCGCAGGACTCAGGCGCGCAGCAACTCGTTGATGCTGGTCTTGGCCCGGGTCTGAGCGTCGACTTTTTTGACAATCACCGCACAGTACAGGCTGTGGCTGCCGTCTGCAGCAGGCAAGTTGCCAGAAACCACCACCGAACCGGCAGGAATTCGCCCATAACTCACAGTCCCGCTGGCGCGGTCGTAGATTTTGGTGCTCTGGCCGATGTAAACCCCCATGCTGATGACGGAATTTTCTTCGACGATGACGCCTTCGACCACCTCGGACCTGGCGCCGATGAAGCAGTTGTCCTCGATCACCGTGGGGTTGGCTTGCAGCGGCTCCAGCACACCGCCAATGCCCACGCCACCCGAGAGGTGCACGTTCTTGCCGATCTGTGCACAGGAGCCCACGGTGGCCCAGGTATCGACCATCGTGCCTTCATCGACGTAGGCGCCGATGTTGACGTAACTGGGCATCAGCACGACGTTGCGCGCCACATAACTGCCGCGCCGGGCCACGGCAGGCGGCACCACACGGACGCCGGTGGCGGCCATCTCTGCTTGGTCGAGGTGTGAAAACTTGGTCTTGACCTTGTCGAAGAAGCCCAGGTCACCGGCGCGCATGAGCTGGTTTTCGTTGAGCCTGAAGCTCAGCAGCACGGCCTTCTTGACCCACTGGTGCACCTCCCACTCGCCAACTCCTTTGCGGGTGGCCACGCGCAAGCGACCCCCGTTGAGTTCGGCGATGACTTCTTCGACCGCCTGGCGAACCTCGGGCGCGTTGATCGCGGTGATCTCGCTGCGGCTGTCCCAGGCGAGATCGATGATGGATTGCAACTGGGGATTCATGTCTGCCCCTCGACCGCCGGGTACGTCGGTCGATCCCCCAAGGGGCTTCGGCCCGGCTTGGGAGCGGCCCGGCGCTCGGGCCGAGGCATTGAAGCAACAGGTGCGTTTTTCATGTGGTGTGGAGGACTTCGAGAGATTCAATAAAGGCAGCGATGCGCCAGGCGGCTTCTCGGCACTCCTGGACCGGCGCCACCAGCGCCAGGCGCAGCCGCCCTTGACCGGGATTGAGGCCTTCGCCGTGCTTGTCACTGGGGCCTGGGCGGGCCAGCAGAGACCCGGGCAGGAGATTGACATTGTATTGAGCCAACAGCGCCAGCGCGAAAGCCACATCGTCTTGCATGCGCGGCGGCAGGCTGGCGGGCAGGCCGGCCCAAAGGTAGAAGGCGGCG
>JBBQIB010000139.1:0-11113 GCA_038324515.1 Burkholderiales bacterium | reverse complement strand
GAAGAAGCCTGCGTTGGCGGCCATCGCCTTCTGGAAATCGGCGTTGGCAAACACCATCTCCCAGTTCTTCATCTCGCGCCAGCGCGTCACATGGACATGGGTCGGTTTGTTGGCTGGGTTCTTGTTCTCCATCAGCACCTCGTCAATCAGGCCGGGCTGCTTGCGGATCACGGCAACGATGTTCTGCATCGCCTTGACCACCTCGTCACGGCTCTTGCCGGCCGCCGCCGCGAGGGGAATGACGATGGTCACTCCTGCTGGCGCAGCGGGTTTGCTCTGGGCCTGAGCGCCGGACATCAGCCCGATGGCTGCGGTCAGCGCCGTCACGCTGCGGATAAATGCACTGCGTCGATTCATGATTCGCTTCCTTCGTGGTGGGTCTTCAGTGGGGCGCATGGTGCGCTGCGCGTGAATTCGACGGTAGTGGCAGGGACGGAAAAGACTTTTCCATCAGTGGAATAGACTGTCCAGCGATGGACGATCTCTCAGCGCTACGCGACATGACCTTGTTCGTTGAAGTGGCGCGCACGGCCAGCTTCAGTCGGGCCAGCGCGAACCTCGGTGTACCAGGGGCAACACTGTCACGGCGCGTGGCCGCGATGGAGCGCAAGTTCGGCGTGCGGCTGTTCGACCGCACCACACGCCGGGTTGAGTTGACCGATGCCGGACGGCGTTACTTCGAGCGCTGCGGTGATCTGGTCGACCAGGCTCGTCTGGCACAGGAGGCGCTGCGCGAGTCCGCCGCAGGCCCGACGGGACACTTACGCGTGTCGATGCCGGTCGACATGGGTGTCAACCATGTCGGCCCGTTGCTGCCTGAATTCACACGCCGCTTTCCAGGCATCACCTTGGAACTCGACCTGTCGCCCAGCCGCCGCGATCTTGTGGGCGAGCATGTCGATGTGGCCCTCCGCATCGGCGCTGTGAAGGGCGACCAACTGGTCGTGCGCCGCATCGGCACGGTCGAGATGCTGATGTTCGCTGCCCCGACCTACCTCGAGCGGCATGGCGAGCCACAGCAGCCGGCCGATCTGGTCGAGCACGAGTGCTTCAACCTTCCGGCGCCGGGGCGGGAGGCGCGATGGCGCTTGCTGCGTGACGGCGCCACGATGGAGGTCACGGTTCGTGGTCGCCTTGCTACCAACAATCAGGGACTGATGCGCGTGCTCGCCGAGCGCGGATTGGGCATCGCGGTGCTGTCGCATGCGCTTGCCCGCGAGGCGGTGAACGCCGGGCGGCTGCTGCAGGTGCTGCAGGGGTGGACCTTGCCGCCGTTACCCGTGCACGCCGTGATGTCGTCGCGGCTGCAGCCAGCCAGCGTGCGAGCCTTTGTCGACTTCCTCGCGGCGCGTCTGGCTTTGGCTTGATCGGCTGCGGTTGATGTCGTGCGCTGTGACATCGCGAACTTCCAGGGTCACCGAACAAGGGATCTGAGTCAGCTTGCTGGCGCCGCGCCCAGAGCCAGCTGATGCCAGATCGATGCTGCAGTGATGTCACTTCGACATTTTTTCGATGCTCATGCCCAACCTCACACTGCGCGATGTACCGGCCGAATTGCACCTGTGGTTGAAGCAACAGTCTGGCGCCCACCGCCGTTCGCTCAATCAAGAAGTCATTCTTCAACTGGATGCCTTGAGGGGCCGCACCGTCAGCCCGCCCGATGCCGACCGGCGCCTGGCCCGCATTCGTGCGATTGCCTTGAGCACCGCCGGCATGCCTGTCGTGGATGCGCGGCCTGAGGCCGAGATCCTCGGGCTGGGCGCCGACGGCTTGCCGGGCTGAGCATGGTCATCGACAGCTCGGCCCTGGGTTGCCATCCTGCTGGACGGGCCGGGCTTCGACGCACTGGCCATCAAGCTGTCCAACGCGAAGCGGCCGGTGATCTGCGCGGCCAACTGGCTGGAGGCGATGATGGTCATCTCGGCCCGGCTCGGCCCAACGGGTGTGCAGGCCCTGGGTGAGTTGCTCGACGCCGCCGAGGTGCTGGTCGCGCCGGCGGATGCCGAGTTGGTGCAAACCACTTTCGCTGCCTGGCAACGCTTTGGCAAAGGGCAGCATCCGGCTGGCTTGAACTTCGGCGATTGCTTTGCTTACGCACTGGCCATGCGCCGGGGCGAAGCGCTGCTCTTCAAGGGCCAGGACTTTCGCAAACCGATGTCCCGAAGGCCTGAGCGAGGGCCGACTGCGGCGCTGCCGCCCGGCACCAGTATGCAGCACCAGGTGGTAGTGGTTGCCCAACAGGCAGTAGGCCAGCAACTGGGCGTCAAAGCGCTCCATGGCCTGGGCGATAACCGTCAACTGCGCTTGCCGGTCGGCATCGTCTTTGTAGATGGGTTCGCGTCGGTCGCCGCGTGAAGTGACGTGGCAGATCGCGTCTTCGAATTCGATGCGCAGGGGGCGGCTCATGACGAGTGCGGGTACGTGAGGATGTGCACAGGGGCATGAGAAGGAAATGAAACTCATGCCGGCGCGCTCCATCACGAAGCCGGTGGCGTTGCCGTTGGCGCCGCAGCCAAAGCAGTGGTAGAACTGTTCGGTGGGGCTGACGCTGAACGAGGGCGACTTCTCACCGTGGAACGGGCACAGACCCATCAGATTGGCGCCGCCGTTCTTGAGCTGCACGTAGCGGCCGACCACATCGACCACATCCACGCGGTTGAGCAGTTTCTGGATGAAGGTCTGGGGGAAGACCACGGAAATATTCTCGCGCACCGGCCTCAGCCAGAAGGAGACAGCACCATGACCAGCATCTACGACCAGGATCTCCCGCGCGTGGAGGCCAATTTCGCGCCGATCTCGCCGATCTCATTCATCGAGCGCACCGCCGAGGTCTACCCGGACCGCCCGGCGATCGTGCACGGTGCGTTGCGCCAGACCTGGGGGCAGACCTACGCGCGGTGCCGGCGCCTGGCCAGCGCCCTGCAGCGCGCCGGCATCGGCAAAAACGACACGGTGGCGGTGATGCTGCCCAACACGCCGCCGATGGTGGAGGCGCATTTCGGTGTGCCGATGGCAGGCGCGGTGCTCAACGCGCTGAACACCCGGCTCGACGCCGAGACCATCGCCTTCATGCTGGACCATGGTGAGGCGAAGGCGTTGATCGTGGACCCGGAGTTTGCGGCGACGGTGAAAAAGGCACTGCCGCTGCGCCAATCGCAACGGCCTTTGATGGTGATTGACGTGCAAGACGAGCTGTTCAGCGGCCAAACCCAGCCCGTTGGCAGCACCACCTTTGAGGCCTTTCTGGCCGGTGGCGACCCGGCATTCGTCTGGCAATTGCCCGATGACGAATGGGACGCGATCGCGCTCAATTACACCAGCGGCACCACTGGCAACCCCAAAGGCGTGGTCTACCACCACCGCGGCGCGGCCATGAACGCGATCAGCAACGTGCTGGAGTGGGACATGCCCAAGCACGCGGTCTACCTGTGGACGTTGCCCATGTTCCATTGCAACGGCTGGTGCTTTCCCTGGACCGTGGCGGCGCGCGCCGGGGTCAACGTCTGCCTGCGCCGGGTGGATGCACAGGCGATCTTCGATTCCATGCGGGCGCATGGCGTGACCCACTACTGCGGCGCGCCCATCGTGCACGGCCTGCTGATCAACAGCCCGGCCGACATGAAGGCCGGCATGCCTGCCGGCGTGAAAGCCATGGTGGCGGGTGCCGCGCCACCGGCGTCGATGATCGAAGGCATGGAGCAGATGGGCTTCGACCTGACCCACGTGTACGGCCTCACCGAGGTCTACGGCCCGGCCACGGTCTGTGCCAAGCACGAAGCCTGGGACGACCTCGACATCGGCGAGCGCGCCCGGCTCAATGCGCGCCAGGGCGTGCGTTACCACCTGGAGCGCGATGTGCGCGTGCTCGATCCCGAGACGATGCTGCCGGTGCAGCAAGACGGCGAGACCATGGGTGAAATCATGTTCAAAGGCAACATCACCATGAAAGGCTATCTGAAGAACCCCAAGGCCACGGAAGAGGCTTTCAAAGGCGGCTGGTTCCACAGCGGCGACCTCGCGGTGCAGTACCCCGACGGCTATTTCAAGATCAAGGACCGCAGCAAGGACATCATCATCTCGGGTGGAGAAAACATTTCCAGCATCGAGGTGGAAGACGTGCTCTACCGCCACCCCGCCGTGCTGGCTGCTGCGGTGGTGGCCAAGCCCGACCCCAAGTGGGGCGAGACGCCTTGTGCCTTTGTCGAGCTGAAATTGGGCGCCCAGGTCACGGAGCAAGACATCGTCGCGCACTGCAAGCAGCACCTGGCCGGCTTCAAGGTGCCGCGTGCGGTGGTGTTTGGCGAGCTGCCCAAAACCAGCACCGGCAAGATCCAGAAGTTCGAGCTCCGGAAGCTGGCCCACCCCCGCAGCGTCTGATGATGCGACGGCGTCGCTGGCTCGCCGTTCGCAGCCGACCACAGGTTCGCCTTCGGTGTTGCACCGGTACACGCCGTCCAGCACCAGGCAGTGAAGGTGAATGTTCAGATTGGCGGCCGAACCAGAGCGCTGGACCAGCGTGACCGCGCCGCTGTCAGCGTGCTCGGCCCCGCCTGATCGAGCAGGAAGCGCGTGATGGCGCGGTGTACGACCTGCAGCACCGGCGTCACCAGCTTGGGTTGCACGGCCAGTAACAGGCGCAGGGAGTCGGCATTGACAGCACCCACTTGCGCACCGGCACGTGCGGGATGATGTGGTCGACCAAGTACGCCGCCGTCTGTGTGCCATGCGCCGGTCTCTGCGACCGGCCGCTTCGGGGCGATGAGTTCGCGACAGCGAATGTCGCTGATGGGTCGAGCCTTGCCGCCGAAATTCAGGGGAAGCAGTCGGCCGCGCCGACGAACAAGCCAACGACAGCTTCCGGGTGGCGCTCCAACCTCACGGTCCCGACAAGAAGCTGCGCCGATTTTGTGAAGAACGCAGCGTGCCGCAGACCGGGTCCGGTTGCATGCTGTTGGCTCTGCGGGTAATCGAGGGCGTTAGCCCTCATTCTGGGCTCGGACAAAGGCGAGGGTGTCGCTGCACGCATCGTCAAAAATCTCCTCCGCCAGTGCATTGAGCTTGATCCCTGCACCCGCAAGCCGAGCCCGAAGCTCAGCCCTGCTGGCACCCCCAATGCTGACTCGCCTGGGCGTGATGTCGAAGGCGCTTCTTGCAGATGCGGTCATTGACGGCGACGGCCCCGGGTCGGTGGTCATGCGGTCGAGCTGCGCAAACCCGATATCCAAGCGTTTGACATCTGAAGAGCACCAAGCCTTGGTTGTGGCGAGTCAAGCGCCCGACAGTCAGTGCCTTGCTTCGGGCTGTGCAGACCTTGTACGGGTGCTACACGACGAGCGCGCGCTTTCCAGCTGGCGTGATGGCCGAGACAAGCGCATCCTCCTGCTTGCCGTAGGCAGCCTTGCCGTTGCGGACCACAGGCAGGGAAACCTTCACGTAGCCTTGTGCCATCAGGGCTTTGGCCCCGTTGAAATCGTCTGCTGTGAGCAGCCTGAATGGGAGCTTCGAGGCCGCGATGCGGCGGAGAAGATCAAGTTCGTCCAAATATTGCTCCGAAGGCCACGGGGGGCAGCCAGTTGCTGATGTCCTGGAGCTTACGCTGGTTGCGCAAGCCGACACAAGCCGCACACAAGCCGCACAGCAGCGCGCGCGACAACTCGACGCCATTTGCTCAGGGCCCGGACTTGTCCTGTGGCGCGGCCCCTGCCAGGCTGCCAGCAAACACCCCGCCTACTCGTCGTTGCCCAGAATCCAAGGTTCTGGCAGGGCGGCTGCAGCGACAGCCCCAACTGCTGCGCCAGACACTGCGCGGCCTGCACGCCGGCTTGGGCGCCAAAAGCGTCAAATCCGGTCAAGGCACTTTGCAGGCTCTTGGCTGGGTGTGCTTGGCTCGTATCGCCGGCATCGCCGGCGTCGCCCGCATCGCCCGCATCGCCCAAATGGATCGAATGGATCGAATGGATCGAAGGGCTCGAAGGGCTCGAAGGGCCCGGATGCGCAGCAACGCCAGCGACCAATCGGTACAGGGCGGCGTCAAAAGGCGCCTGCAATTCATCCAGCAGCGCTGCTGCGGCAGCCGGATCGCCGGCCAGCTCCAGGGCCTGGGCGCGGGTCGGGTGAGCGCCCACCTCTGCAGGCACAGGCATGGCCAGCCGCGCCGCCCACACACGCAGCGCACCGGCATCCCTACGGCGAAGCAGGTGGGCGCCAAGGTCCAGCAGGGCTTGTACTTCAGCAGCGCTGGCTGAGTCATTGCGGCCGCCCTGAGTGCACGCCTCAGCGCAGCCCGAACATCATGCGCCGCGCCAGCCAGTTCTTCAGCGGCGGCACGGCTTGCAGCAGGCCCAGGCCCAGGCCCCGTGCGTTGGCCGCGCCCGGCAGCTGCCAGGTGAAGCTGCGGGCCAGAAAGTCGGTGGTGGCGATCATGCTCCAGCGATCGGGGGCGCGGGCCCACTCGGCGCGTTGCAAGGCAGTGTCGATGTCGTCGGCAAAGCGCAGCACTTCGATCAAGGCATGGGCATCACGCAGGCCCAGGTTCAAACCCTGGCCCGCCACCGGGTGCAGGGTCTGGGCGGCGTTGCCGATACGCACGCTGCGGCCGCTGACCAGGCTGCGCTCGGCGTTCAGGCCCAGGGCAAAAGACTTCAGCGGCCCCAGCGCCTTCAAGCGGCTTGCAGCGGCAGGGAAGATGCTGTTGAGCACCGCCAGGCGCTGGCTGTCGTCGAGCGCAAGCACCGGGTCTTCACGGCTGTTGACGCACCAGACCAGCGCAGCGCGCGGCTGCCCATTGGCCGCGATTGGCAAGGGCAGCAAGGCAGCCGGGCCGTGGCGGGTGAAGCGCTCATAGGCCACTCCGCGGTGATCGGCCTCCAACTCAACCGTGCCCACCCATGCCGTCTGGCCATAGTCGCGCACGACCGCTTTGCGGGCCTGGTCGCTGAACACGCCGCCTTCGGCCACCACCGCCAGGTCGAAGGGCTCGGCAATGCCGGCGTCCACTTCCACACCCAGAGGCAGCGGCTTCAATGCCCGCACCGGTGTACCAAAGCGGCTGCGCAGGCGATTGGGGTCGGCTGCACAAGCGGCTTGCCAGCGCTGCTGCAGCGGCCCCACCAGGGCGCCGTAGCTCAGCACGGCACCCAGTTGCGGCAGCCTCAAGTCGGCAGCGCGCAGCCGCAACTCGGCGGGACCGAAAGGCGTCAGCCCTGTCGGTGGGGCTTGAGAGATGTGCACTTCGCGGATCGGCTCGGCCACGGCTGCAGCCAAAGGCACACCCAGCTGTTGCAGAAACTGCAGGCTGCCCAACGACAGCGCCAAGGTACGCGGGTCGGCCGCAACATCTTGCTCAGCCGTGCGGGCGTCGAACAAGCTGATGCTGGCTTGCGGCAACAGCCTGGAAGCGTGCAGCGCCAGCGCCAAACCCACGGGGCCAGCGCCCACCACTGCAATCTGCCAGGCTGTTTTTGTCACTTGCTGCCCTGCGGTCTTCGGCTGGCGCTTCGCTTGAAGGGCATCTGCAGCCTCACGCTGCCACGCGCTGCAGCAACGCTTCTTGCGCCAGTGTGTTGATGCTTTTGCCCTCGGCCTGCGCCGCGATGGCCAGACGCTCGTGCAGCTCCGGCGAGATACGAAGGTTGAACTTGCCAGAAAAACTGCGACGCGGCTCGATGCCTTTTTCACGACAGACCTGCAGAAAAACCGCGAGCGACTTCTTGAACTCTGCGCGAAGCTCCTTCGGGTTCTTGCCGTAAAAATCTGCCCCGCCAGTCAGCCCCAGGATTTCTCCGCGAAACAGATCGGTGTCCGGGTCGTATTCGATCCTGGCGTTGTACCCGTCAACCGTCATCACGTTCATGGCGACACTCCATGTTGCTCAAGCCACCTGCGCACACTCGCCGCAGCACCCTTGTCGGTGTGAGGCGAAGGGTGCGGCCGATGAAAGACCCGAACCTCTTCGAAGAGGACGACAGCCACACGGCTGCCTTCGCGCTCGCTGACCTCGCCGCCCAATCCTTGAAACAAGGCTTCGATGTCCTTCCAGGGATTATTCGCGCTGGTTGGGTAAGCGAAGACCGCTTCAAGCGTGCGCCTGTGCTGGCGTTTCATGTTCGAATGGTACTGAATTGCGGTACCGATTGCAAGTCGGTTGGGTGCAGGGAAGCCTGCGGCAGCCTTATTATTGCGGCCGATCCCCCTTCCTGAACGGCAGCCGGCTTCAACCGGCAAGGAGAACCGCGTGGCGCTGATGGACTTCATCAAGAAGCAGTTCATAGACATTCTGGAATGGACCGAGGCAGGCGATGGCACGCTGGCCTGGCGGTTTCCGATGGCGGGCAACGAGATCCAGTATGGTGGCAGCCTGACGGTGCGCGAGAGCCAGATGGCGGTGTTTGTCAACGAAGGCCAGGTGGCCGACGTCTTTGGCCCCGGCATGTACAAGCTGACGACGCAGACGCTGCCGGTGCTGACCTACCTGAAGAACTGGGACAAGCTGTTTCAAAGCCCGTTCAAGAGCGATGTCTACTTCTTCAGCACGCGCCAGCAACTGGACCGGCGCTGGGGCACCACGCAGCCGGTGACGATCCGCGACAAGGACTTTGGCGCCGTGTGTTTGCGCGCTTTCGGCAACTACGCCTACGCGATCGCCGACCCCAAACTCTTTCACACCACCATCAGCGGCACGCGTGACCGCTACACCCTCGAAGACATGGACGGGCAACTGCGCGGCCTGATGCTGCAGCACATCAGCGACGCGGTGGCTGAGAGTGGCGTGCCCTTCCTGGACCTGGCGGCCAACCAAGTGGAATTTGCCAAGCAGTTGCTGGACGTGACCGCGCCCGAGTTCGTCAAGCTCGGCCTGGTGCTGGCCAGCGTGACGATGCAAAACGTCAGCCTGCCCGAAGAGCTGCAGAAGATCATGGACCAGAAGATCGGCATGGGCATGGTCGGTGGTGATATGGGCAAGTTCATGCAGTACCAGACGGCGCAGGCGATCCCGAAGTTTGCTGAAGGTGGCGCTGGGGGCGGAGGTGGCAGTGGCGTGGTGGGCGACGCGATCGGGCTGGGTGCTGGCGTGGCGCTGGGCCAGGTGATGGCGCAGCAACTCGGCCAGGGTCTGCAAGGCGCTGGCGGGGCTGGCGCAGCAGCAGCAGCAGCCGCCGCCGCAGCCGCCCCAGTGGCTGCGCTGCGACCCGACGAGGTGATGGCCACGATCGAGAAACTGGCCGAACTCAAGAGCAAAGGCATCCTGACGGACGAAGAGTTCAGCACCAAGAAAGCTGAACTGCTGAAGAAGCTCATCTGACGAACCTGGTGCACCCCAACAGATGACAACCCTCCGGCGGGCCGCAGCAGCCAAGCCCCGCCGGGCACACAGCCACTGATCTGGCTACGTCACCCCAACGCGTCTACCGCGCCGCCTGCCCCAACTGCGGCGCGCCGTTGGAGTTTGCTTCGCTGGCCTCAACCAGCGCGGTGTGCAGCTTTTGCCGCAGCAGCTTGGTGCGCGAAGGCGAGCAGCTGCGGCGCATCGGCGAGAGCGCAGAGCTTTTCGACGACCACAGCCCGCTGCAACTGGGCGTGCGGGGCAGCCGCCAGGGCGTGGGCTTGTGGGCGAAGTGGCCACGCTGGACAGCCTGCAGCCCGCTCGAATCGGCTGGGCTGTGGGGCGTTCGGTGCTGTTGTCGGAGTTGGCGCTGAGCGGTCTGCGAGAAGGCAGCGAAAAGACTTTGAGCGGCCGCAGCCTGCAATGCCCCAATTGCGGCGCGGCGCTGACAGTGACGCTGCGAATCACGAAGAGCATTGCCTGCCACAACTGCCAATCGGTGGTGGATGTGTCGGCGGGTGTGGGCGGCGATATGGCGCACTACCGCCAGCAGGGCCGGCCGCAGCGCGAGCCAGCCATTCCGGTGGGCAGCAGCGGCAACTTGTCCCTGGGCGGCGCATCCGCTGTGTGGCAAGTGGTGGGCTTTCAAGAGCGCTGCGACATCCCCACAGATGCCGAAGAAGAGATCAGTTTCTGGCGCGAGTATTTGCTCTTCAACCGCGAGTTGGGGTTCGCTTTTCTGGTGAACACGACGAGGGCTGGAGCTGGGTCAAGCCGCTGACCGGCGTGCCTTTCATGCGCGGCGACATGGCACAGTGGCAAGAGGTGAACTACCGCAAGAAGTGGGATTACCAAGCCAAAGTGACCTGGGTGCAAGACGAGTTTTATTTGGCGTGTGCAGCGCGACCTACGCGCCCGCGTGACCGACGACGACGGGCAGGGCAAGTTTGCCAATGCCAAGTTGTCGCGTGAAGAGACTCGCTCATCCGACAGCCAGGGCAGGAAGGGCGGCACCGAAGTCACCTGGTGTGCCGGCCAGACTTTGGATGCAGCGACTTTGGTCAAGGCTTTTGGGTTGAGCGATGGCGCGGCGCTGCGGCGCGATGTGGCGCCGCTGTCGGCCATGCCTGATGGCAAGCGCGCTCCAGCAAGACCATCTTCTGGCTGGTGCTGGCGTTGATCGTGATCGGGGTGCTGATGAACCTGGCCAGCGGCGACGGCTGCGACGACGTGCGCAGCACCTTTGGCGCTGCCAGCACGGAGTACGCTCAGTGCCAGCGCAACGCCGGTTCAGGCGGCAGCGGCTTCAGAACCGGCGGAGGCGGTTTCGGTGGATGGTCCAGCGGGGGTGGCCACAAATGAACGGCACATGAACGACGACAGGCAGAACGACACAGGAGTGCTGACATGATGGGAATCGAGTGGCTGCGGCCCAGTGTGTTTTTCGGCTCGATGCTGTTTGCGCTGATCGGCGTGATGATCTGCTGGCTGTGTTTCTTGATCATCGACAAGCTGACGCCTTACGACCTGTGGGGCGAGATCGTCGAGAAGAAGAACGTTGCGCTGGCCATCGTGGTCGGCTCGATGTGCATTGCTGTCAGGCTGATCATTTCTGAGGCGGTGCATGGGTGAGGATGGGTGTGGCGCGGTGCGGCCGAGTGATGTGATGCGTGCTGCTGACTGAGCGGGATCGAGCGGGCGGGGGGCGGCGCCGGGGGCAGGTACCCCGGCCGGCCCCCGAGGGCCGGTGCTCCGCCGTGACGTGGCGCCCCGCCGCGCCCCGCCCCCGCG
>JBBQIB010000138.1:0-11318 GCA_038324515.1 Burkholderiales bacterium | reverse complement strand
CTCGCCACCAAACTCGCCACCATAGCGCAGCATGTGTTTGAGGCTAGGGCAAGCAGGGTGCGCTTTTTCCAGCTCTTCGGCCAGTCGCTCGTCACACAAGGCGTGGCTGATCTGCGCCTTGTCGACGATGCCGATCAACTCTTTGGCGCGCAGCAGCGGCATCGTGCCCACCGCAATGCCCCCGGCCTTGATGACGGCCAGCATGCAGGCCGCCAGCATCGGTGAATTGGCGCCACGCAGCAGCACGCGGTTGCCAGGCACCAGCCCCATGTCTTGCACCAGCACGTGGGCGATGCGGTTGACCTGGGTGTTGAGCTCGGCGTAGGTCCAGCGATGCTGATGGCCTTGCACCGCCAGGCGCTGCGGTGTCTTGGCCACCCAAGGGTCCAGCAAGGCGGCTGCGCAATTCAGCCGCGGGCCGAACTGCAGGCCAGCGCCCTCGAACAGCAACTCGGGCATCGCAGCCGCCGGCGGCAGGCGGTCGCGGGCGAAGGTGTCGCCATGAGCGGTATGGGCGCCACGGGCGGTACGGGCGCTGAGATCACCGGGGATGCTGTCGTCGCTGCTTGGCTTCATCGCCGCATTCTTTGGGTGCGATGCGGTGCTTGTCAACCCTTGCCGCCACCCGTGCCAGTCAAAGCAGCGGCCAAACCGCTTGCCCACACATCAGCCGCCATGCTTGTCAACGAAATGGGTTTGCCTTTGGTCCCATTTTGGGGCTTGCGGGAGAAGCCACCTTGCTTCCACAGGCCCGCCCTATCATCCTTCGCATGCCGTCCGACTTTCATTGCAACAAATGAACGCCCACGATTTCAACCGCCGCCTGTGGGACATCTCGCCGCCACTGAACACCCACTCACCCGTGTTCCCCGGCGACACACCTTTTCGCAGCGAATGGGTTGCCCGCATCGGCCCCGGCAATCCGGTCAACGTCTGCACACTCACGCTCAGCCCACACACTGGCGCGCACGCCGATGCGCCGCTGCACTATGACGACGCAGGCGCTGCGATTGGCGAAGTCGATCTGCAGCCGTATCTGGGCCCTTGCCGCGTGATCCACGCCATCGGCTGCGGGCCGCTGGTGCAGTGGCAGCACCTGCAACACGCGCTGAAGGACCTGCCGCTGCGGGTGCTGGTGCGCACCTACGCGCGAGCGCCGGTTGACCGCTGGGATCCCGATCTGCCCGCCTTTGCGCCACAGACCGTTTCGCGGCTGGCTGATCTGGGCGTGTTGCTGGTGGGCATCGACACCGCCAGCGTCGACCCCGCCAGCAGCAAGACGCTGGACAGCCACCAGGTGTTGCGTGAACGCGGCCTGCGTGTGCTGGAGAACCTGGTGCTGGACGAGGTGCCTGAGGGCGACTATGAATTGATCGCCCTGCCGCTCAAGCTCACCCAAGCCTGCGCCTCGCCGGTGCGTGCTGTACTGCGTGCACTGCGCGAATTGAGCTGACACGGGCTGGCGCCCGGCCAGGGCTGCGGGCTCAGCGCCAACCGCGGCCTTTGAGGACTTGGCCAGCACGCGCCTGGCGCATCTCGCCTTGCGCCACCGCCAACTCGCCGTTGACGAAGACGAAGCAGATGCCTTGCGGCTCTGCAGCCGGTTGTGTGTAGCTGGCACGGTCGCTCACCTGGGCGGGGTCGAACACGGTGATGTCGGCGGCGTAGCCAACTTTCAGCAGGCCCCGGTCTGCCAGAGCGAAGCGAGAGGCAGTCAGCCCGGTCATCTTGTGCACCGCCAACTCCAGCGCCAGCAACCGCCGCTCGCGCACATAGTGGCCCAGCACGCGGGGGAAGCTGCCCCACAACCTGGGGTGTTGCAAGCCTGCGGCGGGCAGGCCGTCAGAGCCGATCATGGTCAGCGGGTGGCTGAGGATGCGGTCGACGTCCTCGTCACTCATCGCGAAGTAGATCGCCCCGCCAGGCACCAGTTGGCGCGCCAGCGCCGCTGCATCGATGCCACGCTCGCGTGCCAACTCGTTCAGTGAGCGGCCGGCCACTGCGGGCTCGGCCGCTGACCAGGTGATCAGCACGTCGCGGCTGCTCGCCACACGGTCTGGCAACAGCACGGTGGACGAGGCGCTGTAGGGATAGCAGTCGGCACACACCGGCATGTGGGCCGCAGCCTGCTCGATCATCGCCAGCGTGCGTATGGAGCCGCCGTGGTTGGCCACCCCCAGCAGCTTGTGGTGCGACAGGATGAGCGGCGCGCCCAGCGCACGCGCCACCGCAAAGGCCTCGCGCAGCGCCTCGTCGATGTACGCGCCTTCGTCCCGGATGTGCATCGCGATGACGCCACGCCCGCCAGCCAGCGGCTGGCCAACCGCGATCAACTCTTCGCAGTTGGCGGCACGCGCGGGGGCATAAAAGACACCGGTAGACAAGCCCACGGCGCCAGCCTGCAGCGCTTCTTCCAGCGCCTGGCGCATCGCTTGCGCTTCTCTGGCGTTGGCCGGTCGGCTCAAGTCACCCATGGCGCCCACGCGCAAGGTCGTGTGGCCCACCAGCAAGGCTGCATTGAGCGCCGGTTCTGCGGCCTCGACCGCAGCAACGTAGTCGGCAAAGCTGCTGTACTGAAACGGGCCCTGCAGGATGTCCAGCGGCTGCGGCGGGGTGGCTTCTTGAGGCAGCAGCAAAGGCGCCAGACTGATGCCGCAGTTGCCGGTGACCACCGTGGTCACGCCTTGCAACAGCTTGGGATGGCGCAGGGGATGCTGCAGCAACAACTGGTCGTCATGGCTGTGGCTATCGATGAAGCCCGGTGCCACGATGAGCCCGCTGGCATCGATGCGCTGGCGCGCTGCAGGCCTGCCCAGCAAGCCCACGGCCACGATGCGGCCGCCGTCGATGGCCACATCGGCACGGCGGCGCGGGCTGCCGCTGCCGTCGATCAGCTCGCCGCCTTCAATGACGCAATCAATGACCCCGTCGATGACCCGATTGACCCCATCAAGCATCAAGCGCCTGCAGCAGAGCCATGCACCGCCAGGTGGCCATTCATTGCGGCTTGATGCCCGCGACCTGAATCACCTGCTTCCAGCGCGCGACTTCGGCTTCGATCTGGGTGCCAAACTCGGCGGGGCTGTTGCCTACCGGCGTAGCCCCGGCATCCGTCAAGCGCTTGGCCACCACCGGGTCGGCCAACACGGCGACCACGGCCGCGTGCAGGCGCTGCCGCACTGCCGCCGGCAAACCGGCAGGGGCGGCCAGGCCATACCAGGCTTGCACATCAAAGTTCGGCAGGCCGGCCTCAGAAAATGTCGGCAGATCAGGCAAACCAGCGCTGCGCGTGCTGCCGGTGATGGCCAGTGGCCGGATCAGGCCACCGCGCGCCATGGCCAACGATGAAGGGAAGTTGTCAAAGCTGGCCTGCACCTGCCCCGAAGCCAGATCAGCCAGCGCCGGTGCAGAGCCACGGTAAGGCACGCTGGTCATCTGCCCCTGGATGCGTTGCAAGAACATGGTCATGCCCAAGTCTCCGATACCCCCGGCGCCCGCATTGCTGTAGGCCAACTTGCCGGGGTTGGCGCGCACATGGTCGATGAATTCACGCAGCGTGCGCGCAGGCACTTGCGGGTGCACCGACAGCGACATCGGGCTGGCGGCGATGTTGCTGATCGGCGTGAAGTCACGCAGAGCGTCGTAAGGCATCTTGGCGGTCAGATTGGGCAAAGTCCCATGCGTGCTGACGGTGACCAGCCCGAGGGTATAGCCGTCTGGCGCTGCGCGTGCAACAGCCGATGCGCCAATCAGGCCAGCAGCGCCGGCACGGTTGTCGACCACCACCTGTTGCTTGAAGTGGTCGCCAAGCGCCTGCGCCAAAATGCGGCCGACGATGTCGGTCGGGCCACCTGCTGCAAAGGGCACCACCAGCGTGATGGCTTTTGAAGGAAAGGCCTCTGCACTTGCCGTCAAAGGCCAGATGGGCAAGACGCCGATCCCGCCCATTCCACACAAGGCCAGCCAACGACGGCGGTTGAGATGCGCGCTTTTCATGCTTGACTCCTGATGGGATGGTGGATGCAGCAAATTTTGCAAGCACAGCCCCAGACATCACAATCGACAAATCCGAACGGGACCATGCATTTTTGTCATGCTTGATTCGCACCTCCGACGCCCGCCGTCGATGCAATCGCTGCTGTGTTTTGAGGTCGCCGAACGGCTGGGCACGCTGACCCGTGCCGCAGCCGAGTTGCACCTGACGCAAGGGGCCGTCAGCCGCCAGTTGCTGGCACTTGAACAGCGTGTGCAGGCGCGACTCTTTGTGCGTGAGCACCACCGCCTGGTCCTGACGCCCGCCGGGCGCACTTTGCTGGCCGAGGTGCGCCCGCTGCTGCAAGGTCTGGAGCGCGCAGTGGCCGATCTGCGCACGCACCGCGGTCTGGGCGGCCGGCTGCGCTTGTCGGTGGCATCGACCTTTGCCACGCACTGGTTGATTCCGCGGCTGCCCGGCTTCACAGAAGCCAACCCGGACATCACGTTGGACTTCGCCACCCGCATCGGCGCGGTTGATTTTGCGCGGACCGATGTCGACGCCGCCATCACCTTCATCACCGCCCCACTGCCACCGGCGCTGGGCGTGCCGCTGGCGCCGCTGCGTTTGTCGGCCTACGCCAGGCCCTCGCTGGCACAGACGCTGGCCAAAGGCCGCCACCTGCCCTGGCTGGAGACGGCGGCCTTGCTGGTCAACGTCTCGGTGCCCGATGGCTGGCCGATGTGGGCTCAGGCTGCAGGCGTGTCGGCAGCCAGGGTGGAGCGACTGCAGGAGCGGGATGGTGCACGCTACGACCTGCTGTCGATGGCTCTGAACGCTGCACTGGCCGGGATCGGGGTGGGCTTGTTGCCCGACTTTGTGGCCGAGTCCGCAGTGGCAGAAAAACGCCTGCTCAGGTTGTCGCAAGCCAGTTGGTGCCCATCGCGTGCTTACCATCTGAGCTACCCTGCGCAGCAAGCTGAGCTGCCCACTTTGCAACGCTTTCGTGACTGGGTGGTGGCCGAGGCCCGTGCATCGTTTCGCACCCTGTCCAGTCTTTGACCGATCCGGTTCTGCGCCACACACTGTGAATCCCATGCCATCACCCACCCCAAGAAGCCAGGCCCAGGCGCTGGACGCCACAGACCCGCTGCGCAGCCTGCGTGATCTGTTTGATCTGCCGGCCGATCTGATCTATCTGGATGGCAACTCGCTGGGCGTGCTGCCCAAGGCCACCGCAGCGCGGGTGCAGCAGGTGGTGCAGCAAGAGTGGGGCCGGGGCCTGATCCGCAGTTGGAACAGCGCTGGCTGGATCGATATGCCGCAACGCGTGGGCGACAAGATCGCGCGCCTGGTGGGCGCCCAGGCGGGCGAGCTGGTGGTGGCCGATTCGACCAGCGTCAACTTGTTCAAAGTGTTGAGTGCTGCGCTGCACATCAGCAGCGCCGACAACACCAGCGCAGTGCGCAAGCGCATCCTGAGCGAGCGCAGCAACTTCCCCACCGACCTGTACATCGCCCAGGCGCTGGCTGCCGAGAAGGGATATGAGCTGCTGCTGGCCGAAGCCGAAGAGCTGCCTTCGCTGCTGGACGACCGCTGCGCGGTGCTGATGCTGACCCACGTCAACTACCGCACAGGCCACATGCACGACATGGCGGCGCTCTCCGCGGCAGCCCATGCAGCCGGTGCACTGGTGGTCTGGGACCTGGCCCACAGCGCTGGCGCGGTCCCGGTCGATCTGCACCGCGATGGTGCCGACTTCGCCGTGGGCTGCGGCTACAAGTACCTCAACGGCGGCCCCGGCGCGCCGGCTTTCGTGTGGGTCCATCCGCAGCATGCCGATCGCTTTTGGCAGCCGCTGGCCGGCTGGATGGGGCACGCGGCGCCCTTTGAATTTACGCCCGGCTACCAGCCTGCCGCTGGCATCTCGCGCTACCTCTGCGGCACGCCGCCACTGCTGTCGCTGGCGGCGCTGGAGTGCGGCGTCGACACGGTGCTGGCCGCAGAACCGCTGGGTGGCATGCCAGCCTTGCGCAGCAAGTCACTGGCATTGACGAGACTATTCGCCGAGCAGGTGCAAGCCACCTGCCCCGCGCTGACACTGGTCTCGCCCACCCAGGACAGCCTGCGCGGCAGCCAGGTCTGCCTGTCGCACCCGGAGCTGGGCTACCCGGTGATTCAAGCCCTGATCGCACGCGGTGTGATCGGCGACTTCCGCGCGCCAGACGTGCTGCGCTTTGGCTTCACGCCGCTGTACCTCAGCCATGTCCAAGTGTGGGACGCCGCCGAGCACCTGCGCCAGGTGCTGGACAGCGGCGAATGGCAGCGCCCCGAGTTCATGCAGCGCCAAGCGGTCACCTGACACAGGCCGCAAAAGAGAACCTCAATGAGCGGATGCCCCTTCAACCCTCAACAGCCGGCTGACCCGGCCGGGCCAGCCGACGCGCAGCATGCGGGCGCCGAATCTGACACTGCGCGGGTCTCAGTCAGCACAGGCTCTGAGCTGGCCCCGCCCACGTCAGCGCAGCATGTTTTGCAAGAGGGCGCCCAGCTCGATTACAGCGCCGACATGAGCTATGGCGACTACCTGCAGCTGGACGCGCTGCTGGGCGCCCAAAAGCCGCTCAGCCCGGCGCACGACGAGATGCTGTTCATCATCCAGCACCAGACCAGCGAGCTGTGGATGAAGCTCTTGCTGCACGAACTGCGCGCCGGCATCGCCGCCGTGGCACGCGACGAACTGCCGGCCGCTTTCAAGATGCTGGCGCGTGTCTCAAGAATCATGGAGCAACTGGTGCACGCCTGGGATGTGCTTGCCACGATGACGCCGCCCGAATACAGCGCCATCCGCAACTACCTGGCGCGCAGCAGCGGCTTTCAGAGCTGGCAGTACCGTTCGATCGAGTTCTGCCTGGGCAACAAGAACCCGCTGATGCTCAAGCCGCACGCGCACCGCCCCGACCTGCTGGCCCAGGTGCAGGCCGATTTCGAAGCCCCGTCGCTGTACGACGAGGCCCTGCGACTGCTGGCCCGCCGCGGCCTGCCCGTGCCCGCCAGCCACCTGCAACGCGACTGGCGCCAACCCTACCCTGCCAGCCCCGCCGTCGAAGACGCCTGGCTGATTGCCTACCGCGACCCCGGCAAACATTGGGACCTGTACCAGTTGGGTGAGGAATTGACTGACCTGGAAGACGCTTTCCGCCTGTGGCGCTTCAGGCACGTCACGACGGTTGAGCGCGTGATCGGCTTCAAGCGCGGCACCGGTGGCACCGGCGGGGTGAGTTACTTGCGCAAGATGCTGGACGTGGTGTTGTTTCCTGAGGTCTGGTCGCTGCGCACCCGTCTCTAAATCAGCGATCAACACCAAACCCACTCGCTCGTAGCGCTAACGCCCTTGCGGACTCCCAGAAGCGGAGATGCTCGGGCTTGCAGGAATGAAGTCTGTGACCGCACCCACATCGAGAAAATTCCAATCGGTATTGTTGTGAACGTAAACGCGACCGTTTTTGACTCCGATGAGATTGTTACCCCGAAAAAACGAAAAATATTCGTAACCGTCAAACACACCTTCGCTGCGAGGATAAGGCCATGGGAAATACTCTGGGTACACGGCTGCGGCCCAGACAGCCATTCGAAAAGGCAAACCGGAGGCCTCCTCTAGCGAACTACAAATCCCATCGCTTCTTGTGTAAGCGCCATTCGGTGCATTTGGTTTGACGCCGCCAACAGCGATAACTTTTGGAACATCGGCCGCTGCAATTTTGATATGAACCGCCCTGGGGGTGTCAGGCGGAGGTACAGCTCCAGGAGGGACAGGTCCACCGGCATAATAACCGCAACCTTCATAGGCAAACCTGACGCCTAGCAAATCCAGCTTTCTAAACACGGGTGTAAAAGGAAATCCGACCGAAAAGGTTTCAGTATCAAAACTTACGACAACATAGATGTCACTTGTGAGTGGTGACACTTCGTTGAGGATTTGATTGACGTGCTTTTGGCTTGAAATCATCGGCACGCAGGTGATTTGATGGCGTAGCGACTGCTGCTCGTGTTTGCGAAAAGGCGTTAGCAAAATTGAACAATTGATGGTCGTCACTACAGAAGCCAATGATAACCAATATCCCTACCAAGACCCACCTAGTAAGTTGTAGTTTTATCATCTTCCTTGGCTTTTCAAGCTCGTAGGGAGTTACAGCTGGGCCGCGAACTGTTACCTGAACCACAACATCACAACAGCAATGCCTTTGTTGCATTAGCGCCCTTGTTGCGCTGCCGAAACAGGCCCACTCGGTACCGCAGGTATAAAGTCTGTGACCGCACCCACATCGAGAAAGTTCCAATCGGTGTTGTTGTGAACGTAAACGCGACCGTCCTTAACACCAATTAAATTATTACCACCAAGAAACGAGAAATACTCGTAACCGTCAAACACACCTTCAGCGCCAGGATAGAGGAATGGGAAATACTCTGGGTATACGGCTGCGGCCCAGACAGCAATTCGAAATGGTATTCTAGACCTCTCTTCTAACGAGGTACAAATTCCATCGCTTCTTGTGTAAGCGCCATTCGGTGCATTTGGTTTGACGCCGCCAACAGCGATAACTTTTGGAACATCGGCCGCTGCAATTTTGATATGAACCGCCGTGGGGGTGTCGGGCGGCGGTACAGCTCCAGGAGGGACCGGCCCACCGGCATAATATCCGCAACCTTCGTAAGTGAACCTGACCCCCAACAAATCCAGCTTTCTAAATACGGGCGTAAAAGGGAATCCGAAAGATGCAATATCTCCATTGCGAGTTACGACAACGTAAATGTCACTTGTGAGTGGTAGTATCTCACTGACAACCTTTGATTGATGCACTTCTGACTTTGAAGTGATGACCGTTAAGCTGTTTGATGGCTTAGCTATGACGGCTGGCGACTGCGAAAAGGCATTGCTGACACCGAAAATTTGATGATCCTCACTACAGCTACCAATGAAATTCACGAGAATTATAAAGACCCAACGATTGAGAAAAAACCCGTTCATCTTGTGTACCCTGCAAAGCAGTTAGGGATTGCTCAATGAGTTCAGACGCATTGAGACACCCTAAAGCGCGCTGAATCGTATCGTTTTATAGTTGTAGTAGAGGCTGTCTGGCGGTTGCTTGCTTTGCAACCAGAGACCTCGCCCCAAGCCCTGCATATAGATACCGATCTCGCTCACCGGCGCCGTCGGAAAGACCGACTTATAGAGTGCAAACGCACCAGCAATCTGAGGTGCCGCGAAAGAAGTGCCTTTTTCGAAGCTAATCTGCGTTCGCCCTACAGGATCGATGACAGGCACAGTCAGGTTTCTCTGTGTTGTATTCATCGCGAGAACATCGTTGAAACTCTTGCCCCCGCCGGGCGCGAAGAAAGTGTAGCCACTGACAACGTGCGCGATGCTGGGCAGATTGGAATATTCGCTATTAATGCCCGCAGGAATCAAGTTGCTTCCCGACACTGCATAAATGTCGTTGGGATGCGCCCCGACCTTGATGACCTTTTCCAAGCAGGCCGGCGCCGGCAGTTTTCCTACCTCTCCTGAGTTTCCCGCAGCAGCTACAACCGCTATGCCTTTGGCATAAAGGCTGTTGATTGCCGTTTGCGCCGCGTCATAAGCAGCTTGGTCTGCACCGGTTACTGGGCCATTGCAGATCCCGGTGAATTTCGTAAAAAAGTCAAGAGACATGACAACGACGGCAGCGGAGTTGGCCGGCAGGTCAGTGTTCAACTTGTTCAAAGCAGCAACAACATCCTCACCAAAAACTGCATAGGGCAGACCGCCATGACCCTTGCTCCACACCTGGTAAGACCACAAATCTGCTTCGTACGCCACACCACGGTACTGCAGACCGAAGTTGTGAGGATTGGTGGCCTCACTGCCACCTGCGGCGACCCCCGCCACGACTGTGCCGTGGCTGCGTAAGCCAAGGCTGTAACTGTGCAGCGCCTCCCCCGTGCCGACGCCGAAGCTGTCAAAGGTGACGGGGTTTGGATTCGGGCAAACAGTTTCAGTGCGCAGTTGCGGCGGACCGGCTGGCGGGTAGGTGAAGCTTGTGGTGCCAAAACACGCTTGCGCCGTGACGCGACTCACAGTCCCACCTTGGGTAGAAAAAGCCTTGTGATTGGACTGAATGCCAGAGTCCATGATCACAATTTTGGCACCTTGTCCCCTGACAAACCCATTGCCAACAGGTGCGGACCAAGGCAAGGCCAAACCCATCTGCTGCGCGCTGATGAAGGTGGCCGGTTTACCCATCGGCTTGTTCAACGAGATGGCAGACAGGCGGCGGTCGTTGCTCGCCAGCAGTTGGTCGAGGGCCAGTTTGCTGATCTGCCCTGCCATGGCGTTTGCAGCACTCAGGGGCCGCAACGCTTGCAGGCCAGTGTTTCGCGATTTGATGTCGTCAACAATGGCCACAGTGGAAGCCTGGTGAGCCTCTTCACTGAGTTTGGACAACGCACCTGCCTGTACCGCCGGATGCAGACTCACGACGACATCGACTTGAGGTTGTGCTGCAGCCGTCGCCAACACGTCTGCGCCAACGTTGACGCTTGCGGGCGGTTGGCTCAGATCGCTGCTCAGAACCATGTCGCGTACCGAAGCGTTTTGCGCCAGGACAACAAGCTCACGTTCGGTCACCTGAATTCGCACCTGCGGGCTGAACGTTGAAAGTGCCGGCAACTCGGCAGAAGCCCGCTCTATCGCCGCTGCCGACTTGCCCCCCGGCACCTGACTGAGCTGGCTGTGAAGCGCAGTGAGCAAGTCACGCGTGCTGGCTTGGCCAGCCTCGTCTGTGTGGAAAGTGACCACGCCATCAGCGTCGTGCTTGAACCGCAGCCCGTCGACATTGAGAGTGATGGTGATGTTTGCAGCGCCTGTGCCGGCGGCTGCGGCCGTTGCCGCTGCCTGCGCCATGCGCGACAAATCAGCGCCGCGCCGCCGCAACAACGTTGTTGCATGCCACGCCATGCCATGGCGAAAGGCCAAAGCGTTGCTGCTGCTTCGCAGCAAATCAAGCCCGCGCGGGGTGACGTAAACCGCAACTTGGCCACCCGGCATGACGGTGGCACTTTCGCTCCAGGCTTCTTGCCCCAGCTCAGCAAACAACCTGTCGGCGAAAACCCGGGTACGCGCGCTCGCTGCCTCTCGCTGGTACTTCAACTCCATCATCGAAACGTGCACGACATCGACCACAACCGGAACGACTCTGCCGCTCAGCGACGCCGTGCGAAGTGTCTTCCAATCCTGCGGGTCAACTTCAGCCGCTGGCGCCGGCCCGGTGACGCCCATCGAGACTGCGAGCAAGAGTAAAGGAAG
>JBBQIB010000137.1:0-11325 GCA_038324515.1 Burkholderiales bacterium | reverse complement strand
GCTCGCCCCTCTGCCATGCTGGAACAACATCGCCGTTACGAAGCGGCCGTCATGCCGCGCACCGCGAAGGCACTCGCCATCATCCCGGCTACGTAGAGCGGCACACCGAAACCGCTGTACCAGTAGGCCCGCTCGATGGGCGCGGCGAGGAAGCGCCGCATCATCACCAGCTGCGCGGCCAGCAGCAACCCGACGATCGCCGCCTGGATCGGCTGTCCCCAGTACAGCAGCAGCACGATCACGAAGACCTGCGGGGCGGCCATGATGGCGCTGGCTGCGCGCGCTGCGCCCTCAGGTCCGAGCTGGACCGGCAGCGACCTGACGCCCATCTGCTGGTCGCCCTTGATCGCCTTGAAGTCGTTCAGCGTCATGATGCCGTGGGCGCCGACGCTGTACAAGAACGCCAACAAAAGGATCGGCATCGACGGCAGCGTGCCGCCGAGCATCGCAGCCGCTCCCGTGATCCAGGCCAGTCCCTCGTAAGAGAAGCCGCAGGCGGCATTGCCGAGCCAGCCGTTGTTCTTGAAGCGCAGCGGCGGTGCACTGTAGGCCCAGGCCAGCACCAGGGCGACGACCGTCGCGATGAACACCCAGCTGCCCAGTGCGGCGGCGACGAGCAGCGACAGAATCGTCCAGATGATCGCGATGTACAGGCCCCAGCGGCCGGGAATGCGTCCCGAGGGGATCGGCCGCTTCGGCTCGTTGATGGCATCGACGTCGCGGTCGTACCAATCGTTGATCGCCTGGCTCATGGCGCACACGAGCGGTCCCGCAAGGATCACGCCGAGCAGCGCCACGGTCCAGTTTGCAGTGATCGAGGCGCCCGACGACACCACGCCGCAGGCAAAAGCCCACATCGGGGGGAACCAGGTGATCGGCTTGAGCAGTTCGAGGACGGCGGATGGGGCGGGGTAGGCGGCGGCGTGCATGGGTGTCGAAAGCGAATGCGAAGCTGAAGTCCGGCAGAGGATAGTCGGACCGCCAGTTTGCTGCGGGCCAGGCCCAGCTGGCCGGGCTCAGGAGTCGGCGGTGAACCCGACCGTCTTGACCAACGGGCCCCACCGCTCGGTGTCGCGCTTGAGCAGGGCTGCCAGTTCGGTCGGCGAAGAGGGTGTGGCCACCAGGCCCATCTGGGCCAGACCCGTCACCACTTCGGGCACGGCCAGCGCCGCGCGAATGGCTGCGTTGAGTTGGTTGACGATGTCCGGGGGCGTCTTGCCGGGGACAAAGAAGCCGAACCACTCGTCGAGCACGAGGTCGCGGAAGCCCTGTTCGACGAAGGTCGGGACGTTGGGCGTGAAGCGACTCCGCGCGGCGCCCGACGTGGCCAGGATGCGCACCTTGCCGGTGGGCAAGTGGGGAAGGAACTCACCCACCGGGCCGCATACCGAAGGCACCTGGCCGCCGAGCATGTCCAGAATGGCGGGCTGAGTGCCACGGTACGGAATGTGGCGCAGCGGCACGCTGCCGGCACGGCCAAAGAGCTCGCCCAGAAAGTGCGGTCCGGAGCCCGCCGCAGGCGAGCCAAAGGCCTGCCCGTTGGGGTTGGCCCTGGCCCAGGCGATGAATTCGGTCGGCGTCTTGATGGCTTCGGGCACGCCGGGGCCCACCGCGATGGCGTAGTCGAACTGCACCGCCTGCGACACGGGCTGGAAGTCTGCCACCGGGTCGTAGGGCAGCTTCTTGTAGGTGTGCGGGTAGATGCCGAGCATCGACATCGGCGTGACGATCAGGGCGCTGCCATCCGCCGGTGCCGACTTCAGTGCCGTCAGGGCGATCTGACCGCCAGCGCCCGTCCGGTTTTCCACTTGTACCGTTTTGGCGTAAGTGCCCTGCAGTCTTTCGCCGACGCGACGGGCAGTCACATCGGTGGTGCCACCCGGCGCAAAGCCGGCGAAGATCACCGCTCGCTCCAGCATCGTGCCGGCCGCAGCCTGGGCAAAAGCGTGGGTGGACAGCAAGCCCGAAAAAGGCGCGACCGCAGCCAAGCCTAGAAGTTGACGACGCTGGTGCAGCATGTGAGTCTCCGGTGTAAATTTGTGGCGTTTATTAGGATCAAAAAGGCGCTCGGAATATAGTGCAAAGGCCTTTGCGAAGGACCCAAACCCCTATTGGGACTCCGGGGTCCGACCAGCCGCTGACCGCTCGCCGCCACAGTACGGGCAGGGCTTTGTACGGCTACAGGCAGGGTTTCAGCTTCTCGATACTGCCTGACCCTGTACCCACCGGAGGCGCAATGAAAGACCTTTCCCGCAGCCACGCCGCCCCTGCCGATGCCGCCCGGCGTCAGGCGATTGCCCCGGTGATTTGCTATCCCGTAGAGGGCCTGCCGCGCCCGGATCCGGCACCTTTTCGCGCCGCACGCGAGGGTTGGCAGATGGTGGCGGAAACGCTGATCCCAGCGCGCGACGCACGGTGCTTTGATGTGCCCGCCGGACATTTCTTTCGCATCATCGGCTTTGAGGGGCCACAGGTGGGTGACCTGAACCTGTGGTCGGCGCATGATTTGGCAGAGCGGTTCTATTCCGGCAAAACCCGTGCGTTGCACGGGACGCATCTGTCCAGCGGCGATCGGATGTGGTCCTCATTTCCGTTCCTTCGTGCGATGGCCACGATCACGGATGACAGCTTGGATTGGTATGGCTTCGATGCTTTTGGTGGGTCGGTGCACGATGTGATCGGCACACGCTGCGATCCCTACACTCACAATCTGCTGTCAAAGGGTGGCCAGTATCACCATTGCTGTCACTCAAACCTGACCCGCGCTCTGTCAGATCACAGCGGCCTGTCCTTGACTGAGGCAGAAGCGCATGTTCACGATGTGCTCAACGTCTTTATGTGCACCGGATTCACGCGTGACACCGGCCAGTATTTCATGAAGGCCAGCCCCGTGCGCCCTGGCGACTACCTGGAGTTTTTTGCCGAGATCGACCTGATTGGCGGTTTGTCGGCTTGTCCAGGTGGCGATTGTTCGGCACAGCATTCGTCGGACGCGGCGGCCTGCCACCCGCTGTTGGTGCAGGTGTTCCGGCCCCAGGCGCCGCCCATCGGTTGGCAGTCGCCGCCCGTGAACGGTTATGAGCGCGGACACGGGCGGTAACTGTGTGCTGACGAGTTGGGTTTCAGCCGCTGGAGTCCCTGTTGCGCATGGCAGCGATGGTGCCTGGACGGCGCCGGCCGCGTCGAGCGCCAGAACGTTGGCGCCTCGGTAGGCGGGTGGTGTCGAATCGGGCACGAGCCGACGAAACATTCACCCTGGCTTCGTCATCGCCAACTTGTGGTCGCCGCTTCAGCGACAGCGCACCCAATCTGGCGCCCCTGTGGCGAAACCCTCAGCCGAACGATTCTTCCAGTTCCTCGACCAGGCGCCCCACATGGGCCACCGCGTCGTGGATCGGTTGCGGCGTGTTCATGTCGATGCCTGCCAACTGCATCAGCGCCAGCGGCTTTTTCGTGCCGCCGGCCTTCAGCACCTCCAGCCAGCGCTGCACAGCGGGCGGGCCCTCGTTTTGCACCAGCAGCGACATCGCTGTGGCAACCACGAGGCCGACCGAGTAGGTGTAGGGGTACAGGCCCATGTAGTAGTGGGGCTGGCGCATCCAGGTCATGCGCGCGCCCTCGTCGATCGCCACCGTGTCGCCCCAGAACTTGGCCAGGATCTGGCCCTTGCGCTCGTTCAGAACGGCTGCGGTGATGGAGCCCCCGCTCTCTGCCAGTGCATACACCTGACGCTGCAACTCGGCTTCCAGCAGGTGGGTCACGAAGTTGTGGTGGTAGGTGCCGAGCAGCTGCATGATGACCGAGCGCCGCATGCGTGTGTCCTGGCTCTTGCCCAGGATGTGCTGGGCCAGCAGCATCTCGTTCATGATCGAAGGCGCCTCCACAAAGGGCATGCCGGGGCGCATGTTGGCGAAGCGCTGGTGCTGCATCGCCAGGCCGAAATGCCCTCCGTGGCCCAGCTCATGCGTCAGCGTGAAGACATTGCGCATCGTGTCCGACCAGGTGATCAGGATGTATGGGTGCACGCCGTAGGGCGAGGCGCAGAAAGCGCCCGAGGACTTGCCGATGTTGTCGGCCCGGTCGACCCAGCGCTGCTGGAGGGCTTGGCGCGCAAAGTCGCAGTACTCGGGGCCCATGACCGCCAGCGAATCCAGGATCAGATCGCAACCGTCCTCATAAGAGATGTGCGGGTTGAAGTCCGGGTCGAGCGGCGCCTTGATGTCGCAGTACAGCAGCTGGTCCAGCCCCAGCACCTTGCGGCGAAGGCGGGCGTAGCGCTGCATGTGTGGTGCCAGCTCGGTCTGGATGATGTCCAGGATGTTGCTGTAGACCGTGTGCGCAATCTCGTGCGGCTGCAGCAGGAAGTCTTCGGTGCTGCGGTAGTTGCGAAGTCGCGCCATCACGACGTTCTTGTTGACCTCGGTGGCGAAGGTGGCGGCGTAGGTCTGGTTGTAAGCCTTCAGCCCGGCGCTGAACGACGCCCATGCGTTGCGGCGCACGCTGCTGTCGCTGTGGGTTTCGAAGTTGGACTCGAAGCCATTGACCGAATTCGCGTAAACCGTGCCCGCTGTGTCGGTGAACGGCGCAAACTGCATGTCGCTGGACTTGGAGCGGTTGTAGATCATGTAGGGCGCGTTCAGCACTTCGCCCAGCGCGGCCAGCACGCGCTCAGTGTCGTCACCCAGCCGGTGGGGGCGCAAGGCCAGCAGTTCATTCAACTGGCGCTTGAAGGCGTCCAGCCCCGGCTCTGAAGCCATGAACTGCTCCAGCAGATCGTCGGCAAAGGCCAGGATTTCGGAATCGACAAAGCTGGTGCTGGCGGCGACACGCGCGTGCAGCCCCGACACCCGGGCCATCGCGGCCTGGTATTGCGGGTCGGTGCCGTCCTGCGCGTTGCGCAGGTAAGCAAAGGTGCCGACGCGCATCAAGCGCGCCTGCATGGACTCCACGGCAGTCAAGCACGACAGCAGCGTTGCCGCATCGGCGCTCAGTTGCCCCTGGTACAGGCTGAGTGCCTGGTGCGCCTCGTCGATGGCCAGGTACTCGAACTCCCAGGCAGCCTCGTCGACAAAAAGATCAATCAGGTTCCATGTCGATTCGACAGGAACTTCCGCGCGCGCGAGACGTGTGTGCATGCTGACATTGTCCCTTTTTCCATCTTGCGCGCGATGCGTCTCGACTCAGTTGCCCGACAGCGTCACCACCAAGTTCAGCCCAGCGAGCGCGCCGAACACCGCCAGCACGGCAACGACCCACCAGGTGCGCACGCGGTGGGTCTCGACGCGCTGTATGAGCTCGGTGTTTTGCTCTGCCAGCGCCTTGATGAGCGCGGATGAGGCCTGCATCTGTTCATGCAATTGCGCAGTCGATGCTTCGAGCTCGCCGAGCCGATCCTGCATCAAGGTCATGACGCCCTGCTCCGCCGGGGCCGCGGCGAGCTCGTTGCCTGGGGGTGGGGTGCTCTCGGCCGCTGGCGGCTTGCTGCCCACGTTGTCCCAGAGTTTCTTCGCACCGTCGGCGATCACCGGCGCGTTCTTGATCACGTCACCCCATGGCACCAGTTTCAACACCGTCATCCAGCCGATGGCCATCTGTCCGCTCCTTGTTCTCGTCCAACTGCACACCATAAACGCAAGCGCATGCCCATACTTGGTGTCGATCTAACTGCGGCTCGGGCAGGGGTTCGGACGGCTGCAGCGGCTTAAGCTTCGCCTGTGTCTTGAAAGTAGTTTGCCAGGAGATCGAAGATGCATGTGCAACAGCACAAACACCTGCCAGCCCTGATTGCCGCTGCCCGTGCAGTGCGCGCCCGTGCCCATGCCCCCTATTCCAACTTTGCAGTCGGTGCCGCAGTGCTGGACGAACAGGGCCGCATCCACGCCGGCTGCAATGTCGAAAACGCCGCTTACCCGCAGGGCTGGTGCGCCGAGACTTCGGCGATCGCCGCCATGGTGTCTGCAGGCGGCCGGCGTGTGCTGGCGGCTGTGGTGTGTGGTGTGGCCAGCCATGCGGGAACGCCGGTCACACCGTGCGGTGGCTGCCGCCAACGGCTGCGTGAATTTGCTGCTGACGACTGCGTGATTTTCGCGGTCGACGAGCAGAATCTGCTGGCCAGTTACACGCTGGGTGATCTGTTGCCTTTCAGCTTCGGGCCTGCTCACTTGGGGACTCACTTGGCTACCCGCTTGGCTACCGACTTGGCTGCCCGCGCGTCGGCCCCATCCAACCCAGGAGCAACACATGAGTGAACCGACCGGCCTGCCTATGGGCGGCTTGCAACCCGTCAGCATCCAGCCCAGCAGCCTGGCTGTGCAGATCGACCCAGCGGCGCTGGCGCTGCAGGACCAGTTGATCACCTGGCGGCGTGATCTGCACCAACACCCCGAGTTGGGCAACCGATGGTTTCTCACTTCTGAGTTGGTGGCCAAACATCTGCGCGACCTCGGCATGGAGGTGCGGACGGGGGTGGCCCACACCGGTGTGGTGGCCCTGCTCAAAGGCGCCTTGCCCGGCCCGGTGGTGGCGCTGCGCGCTGACATGGACGGCTTGCCGGTCAGAGAAGAAGTCGATGTGCCCTTCGCGTCCAGGGCCAAAGCGCCTTGGAACGGTGCCGAGGTGGGCGTGATGCATGCGTGCGGCCACGACGCCCACCTGGCGATATTGATGAGGGTGGCGGATGGCCAGCGCCGATACGCTGAAGTTCACCGTGCACGGCCGCCAGACGCATGGCGCGGCGCCGTGCGCCGGGGTGGACCCGATCGTCACCGCAGCACAGGTGGTGCTGGGGTTGCAGACGGTGGTCAGCCGCAGCATCGACATCACGCGCGAGCCGGCGGTGGTGACCATCGGCGCCGATCTGAGCCCGCTCGATCAGTGGGCCGATCTGACGGCCGCTGCGCACGTCGATGATGCACAGCGCAGCTTCTTCAGAGCCCCCGGCCGACACGCCCAGCGCCACCTGTTTGCCGTTGGGCGAAGGCACGTAGTAGTTGATGGCGTGGGGTTTGCCGGTGCGCTTCGTCAGCACTTCGGGGTCGAACAACAGCCTTTCCTTGCCCTGCAGTCCCTGGCGCATGACCAGCTTGAACTGGTCGTCCTCGGGTGCGCGCTTTTGAAAGAAAACCAACTCACCGGGCAGCCGCGTCACCTCGACCACGCGTGAGGTGGCCACCCCGTCGTAATGGTCCAGCGCCTGGCGCAAGGCCTGACGGCCGCTGATGGATCGCAGCAAGCTGTGCGCGCGCTGGCTGTGGGCCTTCATCCAGGCGGCAACAGCGGGGTCCTCAGGTAGCTCGAAATCGCGTAGGGATCGTCCACCACGGTGCCGAAGAAGGTCTCGGGCAGTTTCGGATGGGGGCAACAGGCAGCTGCGCGGCCGCCAGCACCGCCCGCCAGCCAGCGGGGCCTGATCTGGCTCAAGGCGCCTCCAGTTTGCCCCTCAGCAGGGCCGCTGCCTGGGTTGGATTGGCTTTGCCTTTGCTGGCCTTCATCACCTGACCGACCAGCGCGTTGAATGCGCGCTCTTTGCCGGCACGAAACTCTTCCACCGACTTGGCGTTGGCCGACAGCACGTCGCTGACGATGGCCTCCAGCGCTGCGCTGTCGTCCATCTGTTTCAGGCCTTTGGCCTGGATGAGGGCGTCCACATCTTGCGAGGTGCCGTCCCACAGCAACTCAAAGACCTGGCGTGCGCCGCTGTTGGAGACTGTGCCGTCGATCACGCGGCGAATCAACAGCCCCAGCGTGGCTGGTTGCAGCGCCATGGCTTCAATGCCGATGGCCTGGGTGTTCAGGCGTTTGGAGACCTCGCCCATCAGCCAGTTGGCTGCCAGCTTGGGCGACCGGCTGGCTTCGCGCAGGCTCTCGTAGCAGCGCGCGAAAGGCAGACTCTGAGTCATCAGCGCAGCCGCATCGGCGGGCAGGCCATCGACTTTCTCGAAGCGCTCGGCCATCGCTGCAGGCAGCTCGGGCATCTGCCGGCGCACCCGCTCGATCCAGGCCGGCTCAATCAACAAAGGCGGCAGGTCGGGGTCGGGGAAGTAGCGGTAATCGTGCGCGTCCTCCTTGCTGCGCATCGATCGCGTTTCGCCCGTGTCGGGGTTGAAGAGCACGGTGGCCTGCTCGATCGGCAGGCCGTCTTCGATGCGGTCGATCTGCCACTGCACTTCAAAGTCGATCGCTTGCTGCAGAAACCTGAAGCTGTTCAGGTTCTTGATCTCGCGCCGCGTGCCCAAAGCGGCACCGGGCCTGCGCACCGAGACGTTGGCGTCGCACCTGAAACTGCCCTCTTGCATGTTGCCGTCGCAGATCGACAGCCACTGCACCAGCGCGTGCAGCGCCTTGGCGTACTCCACGGCTTCTGCGCTGGAGCGCATCTCGGGCTCGGAGACGATCTCCAGCAAAGGCGTGCCGGCACGGTTCAGGTCGATGCCGGTGGCGCCTGCAAAGTCTTCGTGCAGGCTCTTGCCGGCGTCTTCTTCCAGGTGCGCCCGCGTCAGGCGCACGCTGCGCTTGGCGCCGTTGAGCACAAACTCGATGCGCCCACCCTGCACCACCGGGATTTCGTACTGGCTGATCTGGTAGCCCTTGGGCAGATCGGGGTAGAAGTAGTTCTTGCGCGCAAAGATCGACCGTGGTGCCACCTTGGCGTGCACGGCCAGGCCAAAGCAGATGGCGCGCTCAACAGCGCCACGGTTCAGCACCGGCAGCGTGCCGGGCAAAGCCAGGTCTACCGCGCAGGCCTGCGTGTTGGGCTCGGCGCCAAAACGCGTCGATGCGCCACTGAAGATCTTGCTGGCGGTGGACAGTTGGGCGTGGGTTTCCAGGCCGATGACGACCTCAAAGCCGCGTATCAAAGGGGATGCAGGGGCCATCTCAGTACCCCGCCGGCCGCAAGGTGTGGAAGTCGGTGGCTTGTTGCAGCGCGTGGGCGGCATGCAGCAAGGCGCCTTCTTCAAAGTAATTGCCGATCAGCTGCAAGCCCACCGGCATGCCGGCACCTTCGCCGCTGGCGGCCAGCCCTGCCGGCACGCTCATGCCTGGCAGCCCGGCCAAGCTGGCCGGCAGCGTGAAGATGTCGGCCAGATAAGCCTTGACCGGATCGTCGCTTTTCTCGCCCAGCTTCCAGGCCACCGTGGGCGCCACCGGGCCGGCAATCAGATCGCAGCGCTTGAAGCAGGCCTGAAAATCGTCGGCAATCATGCGGCGCAGTTTTTGCGCCTGCAGATAGTAGGCGTCGTAGTAGCCGTGTGACAGCACATAAGTGCCGATCATGATGCGGCGCTTGACCTCGGGGCCGAAACCTTCGGCGCGGGTTTTTTTGTACATGTCCAGCAGGTCGCCATGCTGCCTGGTGCGGTGGCCGAACTTGACACCGTCGAAGCGCCCGAGGTTGGAGCTCGCTTCAGCCGGCGCGATCAGGTAATAAACCGGGATCGACAGCTCGGTGCGCGGCAGGCTGACATCCACCAGGGTGGCGCCCAGCCGCTCCAGCTCGGCCAGAGCCCGCTGCACGGCAGCCCCCACTTCGGAGGCCAAGACAGCAGGAAAAAACTCGGTCGGCAGCCCGATACGCAAGCCCTGCAGCGGCCGCGCTGGCGTGGCACCTGGCCGCTGCGCCTGCATCAGTGCATGGTAGTCGGGGGTGGGGCGCTCTGCGCTGGTGGCGTCTTTGGGGTCGAAGCCAGCCATCGCGCCCAGCAGCAAAGCGCAGTCTTGCGCGCTGCGCGCCAGCGGCCCGGCCTGGTCCAGGCTCGAAGCAAAAGCCACCAGGCCGTAACGCGAGCACACGCCGTAAGTCGGCTTGATGCCGGTCACGCCGGTGAAGCTGGCGGGCTGGCGGATCGAGCCGCCCGTGTCGGTGCCTGTGGCTGCCGGCACCAGGCCAGCCGCCACGGCAGCTGCAGAGCCGCCCGACGAGCCGCCGGGCACACGCGCCGTGTCCCAAGGATTGCGTGTGGGTCCAAAGGCCGAGTTCTGGTTGGCCGAACCCATGGCAAATTCATCGCAATTCAGCTTGCCCAGAGTGACCATGCCGGCCTCATTCAGGCGTGCGACCACGGTGGCATCGAAAGGGCTGGCATAGCCGGCCAGCATCTTCGAGCCGGCCGTGGTGGCCAGGCCGCTGCGCGCAAAATCGGTGACCAGGATGTCCTTGTGGGCCACCGGCACGCCCGTCAGCGGGCCCGCGGTGCCGGCAGCGCGGCGCTCGTCGGCCCGCCTGGCCTGTGCCAAGGCGGCCTCGGGGTTCTGGGCCAGAAAAGCGCCCAGCCCGGCGTGCTGGTCGATGGTCTTGAGCAGCGCCCGGGTCAACTCGACACTGGACAATTCACGCGCAGCCAGTTGCGCAGACAAGGCCGACACGCCCGGCAAAACATCAGACGGGGTACTCATTCGATCACCTTGGGCACCAGAAAGAGCCCGTCTTCAACCGCCGGTGCGCTGCGTTGGTTGGCTTGGCGCTGGTTGCTTTCGGTCACCTCGTCATCACGCAGCCGCAGGCCCACGGCCTGCACCGCCGACAACGGCGTGTACAAAGGCTCCACACCCTTGGTATCGACCGCACTCATCTGGTCGACGATGCTGAAAAAGCCGTTGAGCTCGAGCAGCATCTTGCTGGCTTCAGGCGCAGACAACTCCAGCCGCGCCAGATGGGCTATGCGGTGAACATCGTCAAGGCTCAATGGCATGGTGGGGGTCGCTCAAGGGGACTCGGAAGGGCTCAAAAAAGCCGTGTCGCACGGGGAAACACCAGGCTGCTGCAGTATTATCAATGGTTAGTCGCGAGCCTTCCTCTGCGCTGTCTTTGCTCCACTCTGTGTTCCATTCTGTGCCCCATTCCGTGTTCCATTCTGTGCTCTACCCGTAGTGCGCATCAGCCATCGTTGGTCGGCCTGCAATGCCGCCCCGGGGCTCCGCATGAGCCCCATCGCAGCCTGACGGCGCCCCCGCTTTGCCTTCCTGAGCTGGCTGATCGATCCACCTGGCCCTGCTTCAAGTCTTTCTGCCAAGTCGCTTTCGACCTTTCCAGCCCAGCCACACTTCTCAGGCGCGCCCACAGCGCTGTCAGCTCTCGCGCCACGCCACCATCCCACCATGTTCGCTGCATCCCTGCGCCGCTATTTTTCGACCGATCTTGCCATTGACCTCGGCACCGCCAACACCCTGATCTATGTCCGCGACAAAGGCATCGTGCTCGATGAGCCCTCGGTGGTCGCCATCCGGCACGAAGGCGGGCCGCAAGGCAAGAAGACCATCCAGGCCGTTGGCAAGGAAGCCAAGGCCATGCTGGGCAAGGTGCCCGGCAACATCGAGGCCATCCGGCCG
>JBBQIB010000136.1:0-11331 GCA_038324515.1 Burkholderiales bacterium | reverse complement strand
TTGGCCCTGCCAGGCGTCGTGGCGGTCTACACCGGCCAGGATCTGGTGGATGCTGGCGTCAAGCACCTGCCTGCCGTGGCTGGCTACCAGCGCGCCGACGGCGCTGCTGTGAACCCCCCTGTGCGCCACGCGCTGGCGGTGGGGCGGGTGGCCTTTGTGGGCGAGCCGCTGGCCGCCGTGGTGGCAATCGACGCCGACAGCGCACGTGCTGCGGCCGATGCCGTGCAGGTCGACATCGAGGCCGAGCCTTGTGTGGTCCACAGTTTGGCGGCCTTGGCCCCCGATGCACCACAAGTCTGGCCAGGCGCGCCAGGCAACGTGTTGGCCGAAAAACAGCATGGCGATGCGGCGGCCACCCAGGCGGCCTTTGCGGTTGCAGCGCATCGCGTGACCCTGGATCTGGTCAACCAACGCCTGGCGCCCAGCCCGATCGAGCCGCGCTGTGTGCTGGCCTGGCCCGAAGCCAGCGACGACGGTCGCTTGTATGTGCGTTTGAGCAGCCAGATGCCGACGGCTGTGCGCGGCGCAGTGGCTGCCTGCTTGCCCGGCTTGAGTGTCGAGCGCGTGCGGGTGCTGGTGGGCGACGTGGGTGGCGGTTTTGGCATGAAGACCGGCGCTGGCGCCGAAGACCTGGTGGTGGCCTTTGCAGCCCAGCAGTTGCAGCGGCCGGTGAAGTGGACGGCCGAGCGCGTCGAAGAGTTTCTGTCTGCCGTGCATGGCCGCGACCTGGTCACACGCGCCGAGATGGCGCTGGACGCACGGGGCCGCGTGCTGGCGCTGCGCTTGCGCTCGTTTGGCAACATGGGTGCTTATCCTTCTGGCACAGGTGTCTTCATCGCGCTGACCTTGGGGCCCTGGGTCAGCACGGGGGTCTACGACATCCCGCTGATCCACTTTCACCTGAGCGCCGTGCTGACCCACACCGCGCCCATCGGCGCTTACCGCGGCGCCGGGCGGCCCGAAGCCGTTTACATCACCGAGCGCTTGTTCAGCGCCGCCGCGCAGCAGCTGGGCATGCCACCTGACGCGTTGCGCCGGCTCAACATGATCCACCCCGAGCAGATGCCCTACCGCAACCCGATGGGGCAGGTGTACGACAGTGGCCAGTTCAGGCGCATCCTGGATCAGGGCCTGGTCTTGTCGGATTGGAACGGCTTTGCGCAGCGCAGGGCAGCCTCTGCCGCGCAAGGCCGGTTGCGCGGCCGCGGTCTGTCCACCTTCCTGGAGTGGACCGGCGGCGGCTCGCTGGAAGAAGACGTCAAGGTGCGTGTCGCCGCCGATGGCTACATCGAGTTGGTCTCGGCCACCATGCCGATGGGCCAGGGCATCGCCACCAGCTACGTGCAACTGGCGGTGGATGTGTTCGAGCTGCCGATGTCCAAGATCCGCATCCTGCAAGGCGACACCGACCGGGCCAACGGCTTTGGCAGCGCCGGCAGCCGCTCGCTGTTCACCGGTGGCGCGGCCATCCGCATGGCTTCACAGCGCACGGTGCAGGTGGCGCAAGACCTGGCGGCGCTGGCGCTGGAGGTGCCGGCCAAGGACATCGAATACCACGCTGGCCGCTTTGCCGTGGTGGGCACCGACATCGGCATCGACCTCTTCGAGCTGGCCGCCCGCCAGCCAGAAGCCGACATCCGCGCCGAAGCCAACGCCAAGGCCGACGGCGCCAGTTGGCCCAACGCCTGCCATGTCGTCGAAGTCGAGATCGACTCCGGCACGGGTGAAGTGAGCATCGCCGCCTACGCCTCCGTCAACGACATCGGCATCGTCATCAGCCCGGTGATCGCCACCGGCCAGGTCGAAGGCGGCGCGGTGCAGGGCATCGGCCAGGCGCTGTGCGAGGCCGTGCAGTACGACGAAGAAGGTCAACTGCTCAGCGCCAGCTTCATGGACTACGTGATGCCACGCGCCGACGGTTTCGTGCCCTTCAAGACCGAATTCGACACCTCGGTGCCTTGCCTGACCAACACGCTGGGGGCCAAAGGCGTGGGCGAGCTCGGCACCATCGGCGCCACGCCGGCGGTGGTGGATGCGGTGGTGGATGCGTTGACGCACGCCGGCTTTGGCGCTGCGGCGCAGAAGCTGCAGATGCCGCTGACGGCGCAGAAGGTGTGGCAGGTGTTGCGGGGGCAGGTGCCTGCAAAGTTGGGCTGGCCAGGCCTATGAGATAGCTCACTCTATGAGCTTGTGGTGTGGCAGCATGCGCTCAAATTGATCAGTGAGTTCCATGATGCAAAACATCGCTGCCGGTGATCTGAAGACCATCCTGCATTCCAAGCGGGCCAACATTTACTACCTGGAACACTGCCGGGTATTGGTCAATGGCGGCAGGGTCGAGTACGTTACCGATCAAGGCAAACAGTCCCTGTACTGGAACATCCCCATCGCCAACACGACCACGGTGTTGCTGGGAACGGGTACTTCGGTCACGCAGGCGGCTGTGAGGGAGTTGGCCAAGGCAGGTGTGATGCTGGGTTTTTGTGGCGGCGGCGGCACACCTCTATTCGCCGGGACCGAGCAGGTGCTGGACGTGGCGTGGATGCCAGGTCAAAGCGAGTACCGCCCCACCGAGTATCTGCAGGCCTGGGTGCGCTTCTGGTTCAACGACGAACTGCGGCTGGGTGCCGCCAAAGCCTTGCAACTGGCCAGGCTCGGCCGCTTGAAACAACACTGGGCTGACAGCAAAAGCCTGAAGCAACAAGGGTTCCAGCCGGATCTGGCGGCCCTGTCTGCTGCTATCAGCGCCACGCAGACAGCCCTGGGCGCCGCGCCCGACACCATGAGCCTGCTCACCGAAGAAGCACGCATGAGCAAGCTGCTGTACCGCCTGGCCAGCCAGGCCACAGGCTTTGGGGAATTTTCCCGGGCCAAGCGTGGCGAAAGCACGGATGCAGCCAACCAGTTTCTGGATCACGGCAATTACTTGGCCTACGGCCTGGGTGCCACCGCCACCTGGGTGTTGGGCCTGCCACATGGGCTGGCGGTGCTGCACGGCAAGACGCGGCGTGGTGGCTTGGTCTTCGATGTGGCCGACCTGGTCAAAGATGCAGTCATCCTGCCCCAGGCCTTTGCATCGGCGATGCAAGGGCACAGTGAGCAGCAGTTTCGGCAGGCCTGCATCGCAGCCCTGACCCGCAGCGAAGCGCTCGATTTCATGATCGACACCGTCAAGTCCGTCGCAGAGACCTTTGGCCGCCTGGCGGCTAGCCAGGCACCCACAGCCGCCGGCGAAGGCGCGGCATGAACGTGATGTTGATCGCCCAGTGCGACAAGCGCGCCCTGACCGAAACCCGCCGCATCCTCGATCAATTTGGCGAGCGTCGCGGGGACCGCAGCTGGCAATCCCCCATCACCCAGTCCGGACTGGAAACCTTGCGCCGACTGCTTCGCAAAACCGCCCGCAAGAACACCGCCGTGGCCTGTCACTGGATACGAGGTGTCGACCATTCCGAACTGCTGTGGGTGGTGGGCGACCGCAGCCGCTTCAACGAGCAAGGCGCCGTACCCACCAACACCACCCAGCGCAACGTGCTGCGCGCGGGCGACGAGAACGACTGGCACAGCGGCGAGCTGATTCGGCTGTTGACCGACTTGGCCGGCCTGCTTCACGACCTGGGGAAGTCCATCGACGCTTTTCAGCTGCGGCTCAAAGGCCAGCTGGAAGGCCGCAACCTGATTCGCCATGAATGGGTGTCGTTGCGCTTGTTCCAAGCCTTCGTTGGCGATGACGGCGATGCTGCGTGGCTGGCCCGCTTGGCTCAGCCTAGCGCTGAAGACGACGCCTACTGGATCACACGCCTGCACTGTGACGGCCGCGATGGCGCGTTTGAGTCGCCGTTCAAGAGCTTGCAGCACGCGCCGCTCGCTTCGGCTTTAGGCTGGTTGGTAGTCACCCACCACCGGCTGCCGGCCATGCCCCAGGGAGGCGTCTTCCAAATGACATCGCTGCGCGGCCTGCTGACCCAGGTTCAGCCAGCCTGGAACGAAACCGCCTTCGAAGGTGCTGCGCCTGCCGCCTTCGCGCCCTATTGGCGCTTTACCCAAGGCCTGCCGGTCACGGCAAACGCTTGGCGCCAGCGCGCCAGTCGAATTGCCCGCCGCCTGTCTGAATGGCAGGCGCGCCAGCCCAGCAGCGCGGCCAGTGAGCCAATCCTGAACAACCCCTTCGTGATGCACCTGAGCCGGCTCAGCCTGATGCTGGCCGACCACCATTACTCCCGTCTGGAAGGCGTCAGCGCCGAACGAGTGAAGGCCGATGCTGCCTACCCCCTGTGGGCCAACACCCTGGCGCCTGGCCAACCCAACCAGCGACTGGACGAACACCTGTTGGGAGTGGCGCAGCACGGCTCCGAAGTGGCGCACTTCCTGCCGCGCCTAGCCCAACACCTGCCCCGACTGGGTCGCCACCCAAGCCTGAAGCAGCGCGCCAAGAGCGAACGTTTCCGCTGGCAAGACAAGTCTGCCGACCTGGCCGCCAGTCTGCGTGAGCGCAGCGCCCAGCAAGGTGCTTTCATCGTCAACATGGCCTCCACCGGTTGCGGCAAGACCCTGGCCAACGCCCGCATCATGTACGCGCTGGCAGACCCGGTCGCAGGCATGCGTTGCGCCTTTGCGCTGGGGCTGCGCACACTGACCCTGCAAACCGGCCAATCGTTCCGGGACATGCTGAGCCTGGGCGACGACGACCTGGCCATCCGCGTCGGCGGCTCTGCCAACAAGGCCTTGTTCGAGTTCCATGAAGCCCAAGCTGAAGCCAGCGGCTCGGCCTCACGGCGAAAACTGCTCGACGAAGAGGATGGCCATGTGCTGTTTGAAGGCGCCACCGACCAGCACCCGCTGCTGCGTCGTGCCGTGGCAGACCTCGAGGTGCGCAAGTTGTTGCTGGCCCCGCTGCTGGTCTGCACCATCGACCACCTGACCCCAGCGACTGAAAGCCAGCGCGGCGGCCGGCAGATCGCGCCCATGCTGCGCTTGATGAGCGGCGACTTGGTGCTGGACGAACCTGACGACTTCGACCTCGCTGACCTCCCCGCTCTGACCCGGTTGGTGCACTGGGCCGGGCTGCTGGGCGCCCGGGTGCTGCTCTCGTCCGCCACATTGCCGCCGGCCCTGGTGCAAGGCCTGTTCGAGGCCTACCGCAACGGGCGCCAGCACTACCAGCGCAACTGTGCTGAGCGTCCCGGCGGCGCTGATGCACCACCTGCCGTGTGTTGTGCTTGGCTCGATGAATTTCACCAACAGGCGCAGGACTGCCCGGACACCACGAGCTTCGAGCAAGCGCATGCCGCTTTCGCCAACCGCCGCCATGGCGCGCTGTCCCAACTGGCCAGCGAGCCGCGCCGGCGCGCAGCCTTGCTGCCGCTGGTCGGCCCGCAGGGCGCCCGCCCCAAAGACCTACCCGCGCTGGCCGCTGCCGTTACGCCCCAAATGCTGGCTGCCGCCTTGGGCTTGCACCGCGAACACCACAGTCTGGACCCCCACAGCGTGACCCCGCGCCGCGTCAGTTTTGGACTGCTGCGCATGGCCAACATCGAGCCTCTGTTCGAGGTGGCGCTGGCCTTGTTCCAGCAAACCCCGCCTGAGGGTGTGCAACTGCACCTGTGCGTCTACCACTCGCGCCACCCGCTGCTGGTGCGTTCTGCCATTGAGCGGCAACTCGACCAGGCCTTGCAGCGGCACGACCCGCAAGCGGTTTTCCAACTACCCGATATCCGCGCCCGGCTCGATGCCAGCCCCCAGGTAGACCACCTGTTCATCGTGCTGGGCTCACCCGTTACCGAAGTAGGCCGCGACCATGACTACGACTGGGCCGTGGTCGAACCTTCGTCCATGCGGTCGCTGATTCAGCTGGCCGGCCGCGTACGGCGGCACCGGCACGGCCCTGTGGCGAGCACCAACTTGCTCGTCTTCGACCACAACCTGCGGCACTTCCGGTCCCCTGGCCAAGCCGCCTTCTACCGGCCAGGCTTCGAAACCACCACCGCGAAATACCGCCTCGCCAGCCATGACCTGTGCAGCCTGATCCGCCCCGAAGAGTTGGCCGTGATTGACGCCCGACCGCGCATCGTGCCACCACCCAAGTTGCAACCTCAGCAGCGCCTGGTAGACCTGGAACACGCACGCTTGCGCGAGGAAATGCTGCCTTGCGATGCGCCCGCCGCCCCACCGGCCCCCTCCCGCGGTTTGGTCAGCCGCGCGCAAGTGTTAGCCGCAGCCGCGCCAAAGTTGGCAGACCTGAACGCCAGCACTTGGTGGCACGCCGCCCCGCAAGATGCCACCCTTACCGCCGTACTGCAACGCGCGCAACCTTTCCGCCAGGAGCCGCAGCCGGCTGATGTGACGCTGGCGCTGCTGCCGGATGAGGACGGTGAAACGCACCAGCTACACCGCGTGATGGACGGACCCCGCCGTGGCCAGAATCTCTACGCCTGTGTGGAGCAGTCCCAGCAGCATCGGTTGCCTGCTGCGGCAGTTCAGGGTGAGCGTATCCAGCCCTGGGGCGTCACCGACTACATGCTCGCTCTGTCCGAGCTTGCCGACGCCCTGGGCCTGCCCCTGGAGACATGCGCCAAACGCTTTGGCACGGTGAATGTGCCTGACAACGCAGACGGGTGGCGCTACCACCCCGCGTTGGGATTCGCGGCGAGGCGGCCCCAATGAAAGGGGCCGACACCCGGGGTATCGGCCAGCTGCCTTTGCGGCAGTGAAGTATGACTTCGATGGAACGATGGTCGCTTTTCTTAGCTGCCTCGCGGCAGTACGCGAAGCTTATCGTATGATTTCAATTCAGAAATGGACGAAAGAACTTCTATGAAACGATGGTCGCTGGTTGACTAAAATCAGTAACTTCTAGCAGACTGGGTGAACGCGCAGGATGTTCCAGCATCCTGCGCGCTCGGAGCAACGCCATCGGTTTGAAGAGCCAAGGCACCAAAGGTCGTAAGGATGTCGGCCAAGGAGGGTAAGAACGTGAGTAGCGACCGCCACACCAGAAGTGGGTGACGCAGCTTGCCGCTGCATTTCCAAAGCATTCCCCGGGGCATTGCCCTGGGGATTCTAGTCGCGGCCTTGCGCCGCAAACCCTCAGGGAGATGTCATATGTCCACGCACCTCGCCGGGCGTCAGGCAGAGCTTCGTTCACTGGTTACGGGCTTTCTGTCTGAACGATTGAACGCCAAACTGGAAAAGCTCGCCGAAGACGACCCCAAACGCGCCGAGTTACAGGCGCAGTTCCAGCCTGCGGTCTGGCTGGAAGACGCGGCCCGCCGCGTTGGCCAGATTCAGGCCGTAACCCACTCGCTCAAGCCCATCCACCCTGATGCCAAAGGCAGCAGCCTGTACCGAGAGCCCGCTGGGCTTGCCTCGCTCGCAGATCTGGGCAGCCACACATTGGGCGCCCAGTTTGACGCCGACGTCGTGGGCAATGCCGCCGCGCTGGATGTCTATAAGTTCTTGAAGTTGGAGCACAACGGCCGAAGCTTGTTGGACTTGGCAACCGTTGCCGACCCAGACTTAAGCGCCGCACTCAGCGATGACGTAGCGCAAGCTAAGGCGTGGCTTACAGCCTTTGCGGGCTTGTCTGAAGCGCGGGGACGGTTGAGCACGCACACGCTGGCTAAGCAAATCTTTTGGCCGATTGGCAACGACCCGCATGACGACGCGGGCTACCACTTGCTGGCGCCGCTGTACCCGACGTCGCTGGTTCACCGCGTCTACCAAACGCTGCAAGAAGACCGCTTCAGCGACGCAGCCAAGGCCGCGCGTGATGCGCGCAAGGCCGGTGTCTGGCATGAGCGCCCGGTACGCGAGTACCCGCACCTCGCCATCCAACAACTGGGCGGCACCAAGCCGCAAAACATCAGTCAGCTCAACAGCGAGCGACGTGGCAACAACCTCTTGCTGGCTTCAGTGCCGCCTGTCTGGCGGTCGGCCGCTGTCAGCCCGGTATTGGGCACGGACTCTTTGTTCAAGGCTTTCCGCCGCAGGCCCGAAGTACGCCGGCTATTGGTGCTGCTGGATCGCTATTTGAAAGGCGCCCCAGCCAGCAACTTGGAGACGCGACGGCAGCGCGACGAATGGGTGGGCAGCTTGCTGGACGAGCTGATGCTGTTCACCGCCGAGCAGCAAACCCTGCCGCCCGGCTGGACAACAGATGTGCGCTGCGACCTGCCACCCACCCATCGCGCATGGCTCGACACTGAAGGCGTTGAGGAGCCCCAGCCCGAGCTGATTGACGAACTGGCCGGCGACTTTGCCAAATGGCTCAACCACGAGCTGCGCGATCCGTTGCCGATGGGCGACCCCGAATACCTGCACTGGCGCAAGCTGGCCCGTGATTTGTTCAAAGCCATGGAACGGGAGGGCGCGCTATGAACCCGGCAGCCCCCCAACACCACGCGGTGCTGCTGTTGCCGCACATTCGGGTGCAAAACGCTAACGCCATCTCCAGCCCCATGACCTGGGGCTTCCCCGCCATCACCGCCTTCACTGGCTTGATGACGGCCCTGGAGCGGCGTCTGGGGCCCGAGGCTGGCATCAACCTGCTGGGCGTGGGTGTGGTGTGCCACGGCTTTGAGGCGCAGGTGACGACCTCTGGCTACACGCGGGCGTTTCACCTCACACGCAACCCCGTACAGCAAGACGGCAGCACTGCGGCCATTGTCGAAGAAGGCCGTGTGCATCTGGAGATCAGCCTGGTGTTCGACTGCCGACTGAGCGACGCGCAACGCGGCGATGCCGAGCGCGACGCCTTGGCCGAGCGCATCGCCCATGAGCTGGCTGGCATGCGACTGGCAGGCGGAAGTGTGATGCCGGCTTTGCCAGCTGCGCAGCACCGGCCCCGGCGCCCCTTATTGGCATTGGTGCCCGATGACGGCCAAGCCGACGAGCAGCGCGAGCAGTTCCGGCGCTTGGCACGTCGCCTGCTGCCGGGCTTCGCCCTCGTCTCGCGCGACGACCTGCTACAGCAGCGGCTGGCCGAGTTGCGCGCCAACGATGCCAACGCCAGCACGTTGGATGCCTGGCTGGATCTGTCGCGCTGGACCAGCCGCGCGGTGGCCCCCGCCAACACTTTGGAGGGCGGCGAGGCGACCGCTGCGGCGGAATGGGTGAGCGACCCGCGCCCTGGCTGGATCGTGCCCATCCCAGTTGGCTTTACCGCGCTCTCGCCGCTATATGCAGCTGGCAGCGTGGCTGGCGCGCGCGACACGAACACACCTTTCCGCTTCGTCGAAACCGTGTGGTCGATTGGGCAGTGGATCAGTCCGCACAGGCTTCAAGGCCTGGGCGATCTTATCTGGCAAGCCGGCTACGACCTCGATCCAACGCAAGACCCTGAGCACCCCATCGAACACGGCCTGTACCGCTGCTTCATGGCCACACCGGCCGCTGTGGCCACCACCATCTGAACATTCAAGGAGATACACACATGGCTACCAACGCAAACACCCTCAAGACCGCTTCCGTACTCGCCTTCGAGCGCAAGCTGGACCCGTCCGACGCACAGTTCTTTGCGGGCAGTTGGGACGCCCGGCAGAACAGCAGTAGCTGGGCGCCGGTGACGATCAATGAAAAGTCGGTGCGCGGCACGATCTCAAACCGCCTGAAGACCAAGGACCAAGACCCCGCCAAGCTGGACGCCGCGATCGAGAACCCCAACCTGCAGACGGTGGATGTAGCCGCACTGCCGGCCAGCGCAGACACGTTGAAAGTGAGCTTCACGCTGCGCGTGCTGGGCGGCACCGGCACCCCTTCAGCCTGCAACAACGCTGAGTACCAAACCAAGCTGCTGGCCACTGTCAAGGGGTATGTGGATGGCCAAGGCTTCGCGCCACTGGCTCGGCGCTACGCCCACAACCTGGCCAACGCACGCTTTCTGTGGCGCAACCGTGTAGGCGCCGAACAGGTAGAAGTTCAGATCGCGCACCTGGTGAAAGGCCAGCCTGCCAAAGACTGGGTGTTCGACGCCCTGAGCCTGCCATTGCGCGAATTCAAGGTTCCCGCCGCCGCAGAGGGTGAACTTGACAGTCTGGCCGCGCTGATCGCCCAAGGCTTGGCAGGCAGCAGCCATGTGCTGCTTCAGGTCACGGCGTATGCCCGCCTTGGCGCCGCGCAAGAGGTCTACCCGTCACAGGAGTTGATCCTTGACAAAGGCAGCAGCAAAAAGAGCAAGACCTTGTACGACGTGCAAGGCGTGGCCGGCATTCACTCGCAAAAGCTGGGCAATGCCTTGCGCACCATCGACACTTGGTACCCCCAAGCCGAAGAGCTGGGCCTCGGTCCCATTGCAGTAGAGCCCTACGGCTCAGTCACGACGCTGGGCAAGGCCTGCCGCAAACCCACGAACAAGCAGGACTTCTACAACCTGCTGGATGGCTGGCTGCTCAAGGACAGGGTGCCGGGCGTGGAGCAGCAGCATTTCGTGATGGCCACGCTGATCCGCGGCGGTGTGTTCGGCGATGCGGGCAAGGAATAAGTGACCGCCATGCACCATTACATCGACATCCACCTGCGGGCCGACCCGGAGTTTCCGCAGCACCAACTCATGGCTGCGCTGTTTGCCAAACTACACCGGCGCCTTGCGCACATGCAATCAAATCGCATTGCAGTCAGCTTCCCCGGCTACCAGGCAGCCCCTGCGGCGCTGGGAAGCACCCTGCGCCTGATAGGCGACGGGCCCGAGCTGACGCGCCTGATGGAACAAGATTGGCTACAAGGCATGTACGACCATACAGACGTGCAGCCGCAAGCTGCCGTGCCAGCTGACGCCCCGCAGCGCAGCCTGCACCGGGTGCAGGCCAAAAGCAGCCCAGAGCGCCTGCGGCGCCGCCAGATGCGCCGCCACCAACTGACAGCCGAGCAGGCGCTGGCGCGTGTCCCCGACAGCTGCGCCGAAACCTTGAAGCTGCCATTCTTGACGGTGGCGAGCACAAGCACAGGGCAGCGGTTCCAACTGTTTTTGCGTCTGGGCCCACCCGCCAGCACGGCCCAACCGGGTGAGTTCAACAGCTACGGGTTGAGCAGCACCGCCACCTTGCCCTGGTTCTGACCCTTTTTTTGCCGACTTCCGCAAGTGCTTGATTTGTAGGCACTAGCGCGCCCCTCGGAAAAAAGGGTCGTAAGCGCGTTTTTGGTCAAAGAGTTAACAACGGCGGGCATTTGTGGCCGAGAGGCTGTAGGTTCACTGCCGCACAGGCAGCTCAGAAAACCGCGCTTCGATCGCGCGCGTGGCCGTTTGCGTTCACTGCCGCACAGGCAGCTCAGAAATCGCGTGTACGTCACACACTGCTCGTACAGGTGTTCACTGCCGCACAGGCAGCTCAGAAAACC
>JBBQIB010000135.1:0-11342 GCA_038324515.1 Burkholderiales bacterium | reverse complement strand
CGCCACCAAGCAGCTCGACGCAACGCCTGAGCCGCCTGGCCCAGCGGCAGCAGGCGGTCATCGTCCGGCTTGACGACCGCGTGGTACGCGCAGGTTCGGGCGCCGCAGCTTGCGCGACCGCGGTCGAACCGCATGGCGGATCGAAGTACTCTTGTGTGTGTGCCACCGCACAGACCTCACCCGGCTCAGCGCCGTAGAAACAAGGCTTTCAACAAGGAAGCCTCACCATGTCCGACAGCAGCAACGGCCGCACCCAGTTGTGGGATCTGATCCACGACATCAAGTTCGCGATGTTCGTCACCCGCCATGGCAATGGCCATTTGCACTCGCGGCCGATGACCACGCAGAACCGGGAGTTGGGTGACGACGACACGCTGTGGTTCTTCATGTCGCGCAGCGGCGACCCGGTGGACGACTTGGTGGCCGAGCCCATCGTCAACCTGAGCTACGCCGATACAGGCAGTGACCGCTTCGTTTCCGTGTCAGGAGAGGCGCGCGTGGTCGACGACAAGGCCAAGACCCAGGAGTTGTGGTCGAAAATGGCGCAGGCCTGGTTCCCCGGCGGCGTCGACGATCCCAATCTGGCGCTGATCGAAGTCAGGATCGTGCACGCCCACTACTGGAACGTGACCGAGAGCAAGATCACCCAGCTCTACCTGATGGCCAAGGCGGCGATGACCGGTACCCAGCCCGAGCCCATGGGCCAGACCGGCGAGGTTCACCTTGGCGATGCCGCTTCGGCTGAGAGCCTTGATGCCGGTGGCACCCGTGACGCCCGTGACACCCGCAGCGCCAGTGGCACCCACAGTGCGCTGGCCAAGTCGGAGAAAGAGGCCAACGCCCAACAACCCGAGAACTTCAAGGACGTGGCGCTGCAGGACAAGAAGGTGCACATCCCTCCACTGAGCCAGGACGCGGCGCCCATCCACGGCCTCGATACCAAGTGATCGGGGATGCCGACTCCGGCATCGTCATCGTCATCGTCGCCAGAACCTGAAGCCCTGCCAGCGCGCGTCCTCGGACCCACCACTGAGGTCTAGCCCCGCGGCCCGATTTCTGTGTGCTGACAGAAGCGGTGCGCGCACTTTGGCGCCCGGCTCAACGCTCGCCAGGTGCGCGGGGTCCTCGGCGCCAGAAGCGCCCCATCAGCGGCTTGACGCTGGTGCCGTGCAACACGATGGACAGCGTGACCACGATCAGCGTGATCTGCGTCAGCTGCAGCGCCAGCGGTTCCGGCAGGCCTTGCTCGATGGCGAACATCAGGTAGTAGAGCGAGCCGATGCCGCGCACGCCGAACCAGGCGCTCATGCCGCGCAGGCGTGGCGTGGTGCCGCTGCCCAGCAAGCCCAGGACGACGCTGATCGGCCGCGCCACGAAAAACAGAAAGAGCGCCAGCGCCACCGCCGGCCAGCTCCAGGAGTCGATGAACAAGGCACCGCCCAGCAGCAGCACGAGCAGCAGCTCCGACAAACGTTCCAGGTGCTCCTTGAAGACCAGTGCACCCTGGCTGACGGTGGGAGTTGTCACCGGGTCGGGGTTGGCCGAGTCGTCGCCGCGCATCTCCTTTTCACTGCCTTCCCCTGGCGGGTGTGCGCGGTTGGCCAGCCGCAGTTCGGTCTGGCGCAGTGCCACGGCGGCGAAGAACACCGCCAGAAAACCCCAGGCATGGACGGCCAGGCTGAGACCGTAGACCACGGCGATGAGACCGAGGCCGAGGAAGTCGTCGAGCAGCTCGTGCCGGTGTGTCTCGCCACGCAGCCGCCAGCCCACATGGGCCAGTGCTGCGCCGGCCGCCACACCGATGGCCACGCCGGCGGCGGTGGCCCACAGCACGTCGACGAGCAGCCAGCGCAGGCCGAAGTCGCCGATGCCGTGGATGCCCAGCAGGCCCAGGCCCAGCATCACGAAAGGAAACGCGGTGCCGTCGTTCATGCCGGCCTCGCAGGTGAGCGTGAAGCGCAGCTGATCGGTGTCGCCGGCGTGGCGACTTTGCACGTCGGTGGCCAGTACCGGGTCGGTGGGTGCGACGATGGCGCCCAGCAGCACCGCAGCACCCAGCGGCAGCCCGAGCAGCCCCCAACCGAACAGCGCCACCAGCATCACCGTGAGCGTCATCGACACGGTGGCCAGCAGCATCGGGGCACGCCAGCGCCTCCACGTCAAGGGTACCGGCATCTTCACACCGGCCGAGAACAGCGAAATGATCACCGCCGCCTCGGTCAGCACCTCCAGCAGCGCCGACTCTTTCAGCGGGTTGAAGTGGAAGAGGTTCAGCACCGAGGGCCCGAACACCAGCCCTACCGCGAGATAGATGATGGCCGTCGTGACCGGCAGCCGTCCACGCAATGTGGGGCTGAAACCGATGATCAGCATCAAGGCGCCGACAAGCAGGAACCATTGAAAGTGGCTCATGACCGCCTGCAGAAGGAGGCGCAAGGACACGCCGTCGAGGGGCGCGCGCTGCGCAGCCGGCTACGCCATGCGAGCTGCATACCGCTGCACCTGACAGCGGGATTGCGGCACCGGCCGGCGCCGTTCTGCACGGCGACGGCGCGCCGTCGGCTCGCTGGCCGCAGCAGATCCGGGGTCCGTCACTCAGCGGTTTTTGTAGGGCGTGCCATAGAAAGTGTGTACCCCAGCGGCCCAGGCCTCGTCGGCCATCGCCGGCCAGCTGTCCTTGTCGAAACCAGGCGCGTCGGCCAGGCGGTCCTTGGGCGCATCGAGCGTGAAGCGCTTGTTCACGGTATCCAGCTTCAGCGCTGCCCACGGCACCGCAAACAACTTGTCGCCCATGCCGAACAAGCCGCCGAAGGACAGCACCGCGTAGGCGATGCGGCCGCTGGCCATGTCGATCATGAACTCCTTGACGTCGCCCAAATCGTCGCCGTCGGTGTTGTAGACGTCGTTGCCCATCAGCGTGTCGGCGCCCATCAGTTCCGGGCCGGGCCCGCTGTCCTTGCGTGCGTACATGCCGTAGGTATCGCGGGTGGTGTAGTCGGTGCTCATGGAGATGCCCTTTTCCTGGTTGTGTGGGGGAACAGATTGCGCAGGCTGTGCCAGCGAAGGGCTCATAGTGCGCGGCTCGTGTCGCCTCGTCTGTTCGCTGGCGCACACTCATCGAAGTCGGGTCGGGTTTGCGGCTCCCCTCGGGCGCTGCCCCCTTCGCCCAGCCTGAGGGCTGCGCGCTCGGCGCTGTGCGCGCCGGCGCACCGACCACGCGCCGACGGTGATGTGAGGCTGAGAGTTTTTCGAGCGTGACCGAGCAGCGCGTCAAAAGGCGTCCGATCCAGGCGCAAAACACAGCCATAGCTTGGGCTATGGCGCGCATTCGCAACGACGAGTGGGCGTCTTTTGGCGTGATGAGTGGGCATGATCGAAGGACTCTCAGCCTCTCAGTCGATCGCGGGGATGCCGCGCCGCTCGCGCATCGCCTGGCCAACGCGATCCAGCGCTTCGTCACCCAACAGCCGCGCCGCCATCGGCAGCAGTTCGCTTTCTTCCCGGGCGATGTGCTGCTCATACAAGGTGATGAACGGCTCCACGTCCACGGACGCCAGTGGCAACGGGGCGCCAGCTTCGATGCCTTGAAGGGCCTGGCGCAGGCGCTGCCAATGCGATTCGAGCACGCGATGATCGAGCGTCAGCGCATCGATCAGATCACGAATGCAGACCGCGTCCGACCCGGCCATCGCATCAATGAGCGCCGGAAACAGGTCGGTTTCCTCATCGGCGTGGTGGTCCTTTGCCGAGGTGTCGAAGTAGCGCATCACGGCCGTCGCGGCGATGCGAGCGTCTTCATCGGCACCGTTGCTGGCCAGATGCGCCACCAGTCGCCGCAGCGTCGCGCACTGCCGTTCGATGCGGTGATGGCAGGCCGAGAGCATTTCCAGGGGCACCTCGAATCCCCCAGTGGGTGCAGAGTGGCCGGGGAGGTTGATCGTCATGCGGACCGAGCCCGAGCTAAGACCTGTGCTTGGCGGGGGCGCGCCTGCGTGTCACCGGTGCGCTTATCGGGGCATGCAACGCGGCCACCGTTCCGGCGCGTCGCGATGCTGCCGCTGACCCGCGAGCTGCCGGCAAAGGCCCGGTGATGTCGGCCAGGGTCGCGCTGTCCAGTTCCTTGAAGTAGGCCAGCAGCGCGGCTTCAAACACGCCTTTCAGGCGGCACGACGGCGTCAGCGAACAGGTGTTGGTGCTGCCGTCGAAGCACTCGACGAGGCGGAAATCGGTTTCGGAACTGCGCACCACGTCGCCTACCCGGATGTCCGCAGGTGCTTTGAGCAAACGCAGTCCGCCGCCACGTCCGCGCGTCGTCTGCAGCACCCCCTGGCGCGCCAGGTCGTTGACGATCTTCATCAGGTGGTTCTTGGAAACTCCATGCCGTTCAGCCAACTCGGCGATCGTCACCAGGCGGTCGGGATGGGCTGCGCAATACATCAGCACGCGCAAGGTGTAGTCGGTGTACTCGGTGAGTCGCATGCGGCTCCTTCGCGCTGCGAAATGCCCGGGACCTTGCGGGCAGGTGTGCCGTAACATGCAGCGTGCCTACATCTTAATGCACGTGCAGTCGATCGTTTGGCGCAAGCCAACCAAGGCTGCTGTGCACTCAGCACCTGGCACTCAGCGCTTGGCACAATGCTGTTGAAGATGCATGTCATGTATTGCTTCAATTGGATGATCGCTTTAACATGCGTGCGATATGCCTCTTAATGCCCTCGTGCGCGGCAATCCACAACGATGCTCATGAACTCACCCACCTTGTCTAAAGCGGCCACTGCGGCCACCGCGGCCATCGTCTCCGCAACCACCGACCCTCCGCATGGGTGGCCCGTGCTGCGATTGGGATTTCGTCCGTTCTATTTCGGTGCTGCGGTATTTGGTGCCCTGGCGATCCCGTTCTGGTTGGCCTTGTTCCTGGGGCAGGCTTCTCTGCAGTCCGCCGTGCCGCCCTTGCTGTGGCATGCCCACGAAATGCTGTTCGGCTTTGCGGCAGCGGTCATCGTCGGCTTTCTGCTGACTGCAGGCAAAGCCTGGACCGGGCTCGCCACGCCCCGAGGTGCATTCCTGGGTGCCCTGGTGGCGTTGTGGCTGGCGGCGCGTATCGCGGCGATCGTCGGGCCGTACGCACTGTATGCCGTGCTGGATTTGCTGTTGCTGCCAGTGGTGGCCGCTGTGCTGATCGTCGTGCTGCTGCGTGCGGGCAACCGCCGCAACCTGGCGCTGGCGGGCATTCTGCTGCTGCTGTCGCTGGCAAACTTGTGTTTCCACCTCGCAGTGCTCGGGTTCGTTGCCGTCTCCCCGATGCAAGTGCTGTACGCGGCGCTGGCGCTGATCGTGATGATCGAGTGCGTGATGGCCGGGCGTGTGCTGCCGGCGTTCACCAAGAGCGCGACGCCGGGCCTGAGCATCGACGTGCGACCGCGCGTTGAGATGGCTACCCTGGCCGTCACGGCGCTCGCGCTGCTGTTGTGGGTTGTCTCGGCGCCGCCAGGCATCGTCGCTGCGGCGTTTGCTTTGGCCGCTGCGGCCCATCTGCATCGGCAGTGGTCATGGCGGCCGGGCGTGACCCGCAGCCGTCCGATTCTGTGGATACTGCATGCCGCCTACCTGTGGCTGCCGATCGGATTCGCACTGCTGGCACTGGCCCAGATCGGCTGGGTCACTGTCTCTGCAGGCGTGCACGCGCTGGCGGTCGGCGCCACCGGCGGGCTGATCATCGGTATGGTCACACGCACTGCGCGTGGCCACACCGGCCGGCCCTTGCAGGCCTCGAAATTGGAGGTGCTGGCGTATGTGCTGGTGATGGCGGCTGCCGTCCTGCGCGTACTGCTGCCGATCGTGGCGCCGCAGTGGTTCGTCCAGTCCCTGTTCGCCGCCGCGCTGGCCTGGAGCGCCGCGTTCTTCATCTATCTCGTCATCTTCGCCCCGTGGCTGATGTCGACGCGCCTGGACGGCAAGGACGGCTGAGGCCGCTTGCCCCTGCTTGCCGCTGCTTGCCTCTGCCTGCCGCTGCGTCCCGCGCAACCACTCTTCTTCGCTGGCTCACCGACTGTGCGGTGTGCGTGCCCGAGAGCCCCGGGTGCCCTCGGACACCCGTGCGTCCATCGTAGACAAGCGGGCTCAGCTCGAACGGTGAGGCGGCGATCACACGGCCCGTCGCACCATCATTCCGCGGATCTCGCTGATCGCGTCGGCCGGCCTCAGTCCCTTGGGACACACGTCGGTGCAGTTCAGGATCGAGCGGCAGCGAAACAGCCGATACGGGTCTTCGAGGTTGTCCAGCCGTTCGCCGCTGGCCTGGTCGCGGCTGTCGACCAGAAAGCGGTAGGCCTGCAGCAAGCCGGCCGGGCCGACGTATTTGTCCGGGTTCCACCAAAAACTCGGGCAGGCGCTGGTGCAGCAGGCGCACAGGATGCATTCGTACAGCCCGTTGAGCAGATCGCGCGCCTCGGGCGACTGCAGTCGCTCTCGCTCCGGTGGCGGATCTTCGTTGACGAGGTAGGGCTTGATCGAGTGGTACTGCTTGAAGAAGCCCGTCAGGTCGACGATCAGGTCACGGATGACCGGCATGCCCGGCAGTGGCTTGAGCACCACCGTCTTCGGCAGCGAAAGCATGTTCGTGACGCAGGCCAGCCCGTTCTTGCCGTTGATGTTCATGGCATCCGAGCCGCAGACCCCTTCCCGGCAAGAGCGCCTGAAGCTCAAGCTGGGGTCGATCGCTTTGAGTTGGATCAACACGTCGAGCAACATGCGCTGGCTGTTGTCGACCTCGATCTCGTAGTCCTGCATCCGTGGCGCCAAGTCACCGTGCGGGTCGTAGCGATAGATGTGAAAGGTGTGCACGTGTTGCTTCAGGTTGCCGACTCAGCATACGCTTCACCGGCGCAAGCCCTATTCAAGGACGAGCCGGGTGGCCTGGTTGCCCGCCTTGTGCCCGCCTTGTGCCGGCCTTGTGCCGGTCCCATCGCAACTCAGGATCGAGGCCCGTCATGCCGACGCGGACAAGTGGGTTGCCGAGCTGGTAGACAGGTCAGCCCCGGGGCCTGGCTCAGCCACCAGACCCAGGAGGTCAAGCGTCGAGATCACGCCCTTCACAGCATTGCCTTCGGCAACCACGGCATGGTGAACATGGCGGTCCAGCATCAGGCGCGCCACCTCACCGACCGGTGTTTGGGGTTCGACGACGAGTGGCTGGTAGTTGCACCATTGCCAGGCTTTGACGGCCTCCGCGTCGCGGCCCTGGGCGCGCAGGTGCAGCAACTCGGCGCTGCTGATCACGCCGACCACCACACCTGTTTCGTCCTTGACCGGTACCCACGAGCGGTGGGCGCGGTCCAGCAAGCGCTCGATGTCGGCCAGCGTGTCGTCCACATGTGCGGTGTGTGCTGCCGGGTGCATGAAGTCCGAGATGGGTTTGGCTTTGAAGGCTTCAGCGCCGGCCTGCGTGCCCGTGCCGGCTGATTGGGCGCGGCCTGGCTGCGCGCTGGGCTGGGCCGCAGGTTGCGCCTTGTCCATGCTGCTTTCCAGCGCCAGTACCAGCTGCGTGGTGCTCAGAATCACGTCCGGCGTCAAGCTCATCGAGTCGATGCCCAACTCGACCAGATAACGCGCGATCTCAGGGTAGTCTGACGGCGCCTGGCCACACAGCCCGATGTGGCGGCCGTTGCGCTTGGCGCCTTCGACGGCCATCGCGATCATGGCCTTGACGCCGGGGTCGCGTTCGTCAAACAGTTCTGCCAGCACCTCGGAGTCGCGGTCGATGCCCAGCACCAGCTGGGTCAGATCGTTGGACCCGATCGAGAAGCCGTCAAACAACTCGGCAAAGGCGTCGATCTCGATCACGTTGTTGGGGATCTCGCACATCACGTAGATCTCCAGGCCCTGCTCACCGCGCACCAGGCCGTGTTGTGCCATCGCTTGCAGCACCGCTTTGGCTTCGCCCACGCGGCGGCAAAACGGCACCATCAGCTTGACGTTGTCCAGACCCATCGTGGTACGCACGCGTCTCATGGCGGCGCACTCCAGTGCAAAGGCCTCGGCATAGCTCGGGTGCACGTAGCGTGAGGCCCCGCGCAAGCCGATCATCGGGTTGTCCTCCTGGGCTTCGAAATCCTTGCCGCCCAGCAAACTGGCGTATTCGTTGCTCTTGAAGTCCGACAGCCGCACGATCACAGGCCTGGGGTAGAAGGCGGCGGCAATCGTGCCCACGCCTTCCGCGAGCTGCCGCACAAAGTAGTCTGCCGGTGTGTCGTAGCCGTGGGTCAGCTCGGCAATTTGCCTGGCCACTGACTGGTCTTTGACCTTCTCAGGGTGCACCAGCGCCATCGGGTGCGCCTGGATGTGTTCTGCCACGATGAACTCCAGCCGTGCCAGGCCGACACCGTCGCTGGGCAAGAGTGCGGTTTGAAATGCCAGCTCGGGGTTGCCCAGGTTCACCATCAGCTGGGTGCGCGGGCGCGCCACTGCCGATGTGTCGGTCTGTGTCTTGGTGAACTCGATGGCGCCGCGGTAGGCATGTCCGGTGGCGCCTTCGGCACAAGAGACGGTGACCACGTCGCCGGTGCGCAGTTGGGTGGTGGCGTCGCCACAGCCCACCACGGCCGGGATGCCCAGCTCGCGCGCGACGATGGCGGCATGGCAGGTGCGCCCGCCGCGGTTGGTGACGATCGCCGCCGCCATCTTCATCACCGTGCCCCAATCGGGCATCGTGGTGTCGGCAACCAGCACTTCGCCGGGCTGGAAGCTGCCCAGCTGCGAGACATCACTGACCACACGCACCGCCCCGGTGGCCACACTGCTGCCCACCGCACGGCCACTGACCAGCGGCTGGCCGGGTGCCGTCAGCCGGTACTCGTCGATCAGGCCCAGCGGCTTGCGCACCGCCACCGTCTCCGGCCGCGCCTGCACGATGTAGAGCTGGCCGTCCAGACCGTCCTTGGCCCATTCCACATCCATCGGCACGGGGCTGCCGGCCGCCTGGCTGTAGTGCGCCTCGATCTGCAGGGCGGCGTCGCTCAGCGCCAGCACTTCTTCGTCGCTGAGGCAGAAGCGACGCTGGTCCTCCAGCGCGGTGGGCACATTGCGCACGGTGTCGCGCCCGGCCGACCTGGCGTAGACCATGCGCACTTCCTTGCCGCCCAGCCTGCGCCGCAGCACGCTGCGGTGGCCCTGGCGCAGCGTGGGCTTGAAAACATAAAACTCGTCGGGGTCGACCGTGCCTTGGACGACGTTTTCGCCCAAGCCGTAGGCGCCGGTGGTGAAGACCACGTCCCGGAAGCCGGATTCGGTGTCGAGCGTGAAGCTGACGCCGCTGGCCGCCAGATCGGCGCGCACCATCTTCATCACGCCCACCGACTGGTAGACCTTGAAATGGTCAAAGCCCTTGTCGACGCGGTAGCTGATGGCACGGTCTTTGAACAGGCTGGCAAAACATTGCCGCACGGCGTCCAGCAGCCGGGCGTCACCCGCGATGTTCAGAAAGGTCTCATGCTGGCCGGCGAAACTGGCTCCGGGCAGGTCTTCGGCGGTGGCCGAACTGCGCACGGCCACGGTCATGTCGGGGCCGTATTCTTCGCGCAAACGGGCATACGCAGCCAGGATCTCCTTGACCATCGGTGCGGGCAAAGGTGCGGCCAGCACGATCTCGCGTGCCTGCTGCGCGCGGCGGGCCAGGTCGGTGACATCGCTCACGTCCAGCCCGTCCAGCACCGCGTGCAGCTTGGGCCACGCCTCAGCCTGGTCCAGCACCTCGCAGAATGCTTCGGCAGTGACCGCAAAGCCGTTGGGCACACGCACGCCCAGCGCTGAGAGCCGGTTGTACATCTCACCCAGCGACGCATTCTTGCCGCCGACCGAAGCGACATCGCCCGCGCCCAGGTCTGCAAACCAGCGCAGGCAGCGGGCCTTCGCAGGCTGGGTGTGATGGTTGGCTTGGTCTGCCTGGTGAGGCTGCAGCCTGGCCTGGGATGGGGTCGTCTTCATCGGTGGTGCTCGCGCTTTGGTGGCAGGTCACAAGACTGCACCGATGCAGCCTGAACGTGATTGAGTACGCGCAAGCAGCGCCACAGCCCCGGCTGGATCAATCCTGTCCCAGGCTCACCGCCAGCGCCCTGGCGCACTGCAACAGCGGCTCGTCGCTGGCCACTGGCCGGCTGCGCCCGGCCACGCTGGCCAGCGGGGCGCGCCCGATGCGCCCGTGTGTCCAGGTCACCATCTCGCCCCAGGCGTTGTCGCGCACCAGCAGGGCGGCTGCAGTGCCGTAGTGCGTGCCCAGCACGCGGTCGGTGGCAGTCGGCGAGCCGCCGCGCTGGACATGGCCCAAGGTCACGGCACGTACTTCGCTGCGCAGTTGTGGCTGCAGTTGTTGCGCCAGCAGCGCAGCGATGCCGCCCAGCCGCTGCGGCTCGGGAGAATCTTCGATCCAGGCCCGGGTCACCGTCTGCCCACCGCGTGGCTTGGCCCCTTCGGCCACACAGATCATCGTGAAGCGCTGTGCGGCTTCGCGTGTTCGGCAGGTCTTGACGACGGCCTGCAGATCAAAGTCGATCTCCGGCAGCAGGATGATGTCGGCGCCTGATGCCAGGCCGGATTCGAGGGCAATCCAGCCTGCGTTGCGGCCCATGGTTTCGACCAGCATCACCCGGCGCATGCTTTGCGCCGAGGTCTGCACCCGCTCGATGGCCTCGGTGGCACGCGCCACGGCGGTGTCGAAACCGAAGCTGCGTTCGACACCGTAAATGTCGTTGTCGATGGTTTTGGGCACGCCGATGCAGGGCAGGCCGAAGTTGTGCATGGCAGCGGCGATGCTCAACGTGCCGTCGCCGCCGATCACCACCAAGCCATCCAGACCCAGCTCTTGCGCATAGTCCAGCACCTGCTGCCGGCGGTCGCTGCCTTCGTGGTTCAGCGGTGTGGCGCGGTTGCTGCTGCCCAGAAAAGTACCACCCTGGCCCAGCAGGCCATGCACCAGCGGCCAGTTGAGTGGCGTGGTGCGGCGCTCCATCAGGCCCAGAAAGCCGTCTTCTATGCCCAACACCTCAGTGCCTTGGCCTTGCGCCAAAGCCTGAGTCAAGGCACGGATCACGGCATTGGTGCCGGGCGCGTCGCCGCCACCGGTGAGGACGCCTAGCCGCATGCGCGGTCAGGCTCAGGCAGTGGCTTCAACGCCCGAACCAATGGCAGGTGCCGCTGGCGCGCCATCGGCAGTCGTCGCACGGGTTTCATGCTGCGGATTGGATCACCTTTTGGTGCCCCGCCTGACGCGTGCGGGTGGCTTCAGGCGACGCGTATCAACTTCTTGTTGACGAACTCCTGGATGCCTGCGGCAGACAACTCGCGCCCGT
>JBBQIB010000134.1:0-11398 GCA_038324515.1 Burkholderiales bacterium | reverse complement strand
GGCCAAAAGTGTCAGGCGCGCAGTGGCATCGGCTGCATGGCCGTCCACAAAGGTTGCGCTGCGCTGGCAAAGCCCGGGCAGGCCAGCGAGCCCAGCGCGATCTGGCCTTGCTCGATGCGCAGCCGCACGGCGCCGTGGCTGCGCTCGTAGAGGTCCGGGTGGGCGGCGAAAAAGGCCTGCTGCTCAGCCTCGGGCAAGTCGGCCATGCCGTTGACATAGTGGTGGCCGTTGCGCTCTACATGGGCGATCCCCAGCAAGCTGACCAAGGCCAGGTCTTGCTGCAAGGCCAGGCCGGCCTGGATCGTCAGGTCTTCTGCGCTCATGAAGTAACCCACGCCGGGCGCACCCAAGTTGGACAGACCGCCATCATCCAGCCCGGCCTCTAGGTTCCACTGGGCACAGCGCGCGCGGTTGAGCACCGATTTGTAGATACCCTTGCAGGTCTTGGACGACACGCCTGAATAGCCCATCTGCCTGGCGCGCACAAAGGCGTCCAGGCTGTCGTCAGACTCGTCGATGATCACCGGCTTGTAGGCAGCCAAGGCACCCACGTGCGCCCGCAAGGCCGATTGGCGCTTGATGGGCTGTTCGATGAAAACAACGCTGCGGCACAACTGCGCCAGCGCCGGCGTCGATTGCATCGCCTGCCACAGCGCCAGCACATCAGCCACTTCATCGTATTGCTCGTTGCCATCGAGGCTGGCCTGGTAACCGCCCTCGATGCGGTCCAGCACTGCAGCGATCTGCTGCAGCCGCTGCAGATCGGACGGCAGATCGCCACCCACCTTCAGCTTGAACCAGCGTTGCCCATAGTGCGCAACGACTTCTTCCAAGGTCTGCGGCAGCCCGTCGCCCACCCTTTGCTGCACATCGTCGCTGGTGATGGCATCCACCATGCCAACCGTGTGACGCGCGGCAATGTGTGCAGCAGGCCGCAAGGCGGCTAAAAAACGGTCCAGATCGAAGCCCTGCAGATCCGGACAAAGCGGGGTGGCCTGGATACCCGTGACATTGCGCTGCATCGCCGTAAAAAAATCGAGCTTGAGCGCACGGCAAAGGGCATCGATCACCGCTCGATCGATCAGCGCCGGGCCGTAGTGCGCCACCAGCGGGTTCAAACCCTGCGCTGCTGCCGCGTCTTGCTGCGGCAGGTGGTGCTGCTCGAAGTGCGCAAAGGCGGTGCGCGCGCCACCCTCCAGATAGAGCTCTCGGGCCAGCAGCAAAGCCTGGCGCAACTGATCGAAATTCTGTTCGTTGCTCAGTTGCGGGTTCTTGTCAAACCACTTGGGCGCCAGCAGCTCGGCTGAAGCGCCCCAGGCTTGTCGCCCATCCGCCAGTTGCACCTGCACCCTGGCAAAGACTTGCGGCGCGTGGGTCAGCGTAACGACCCCAAACCTGAAAGGCATGCGCAGCCGCACCTGGCGCTCGTAAAAATCGATCGACAAGATGCGCAGCACAGGCGCAGCACTTGCGGTCATGTGGTTGCTTCTTTCATGCGACGCCTTTCACTCCAAGCACTTCATGCCAGGCACTTCATGCCAAGACCTTCACTCCATCCCCAAGAGCTTGTAGATGCGGCGCGTGTAGACGCCAAACTGCTCATGGGTCTTGATGTCGAGCGTGCGCGGGTGCGGCAGATCGATCTCGAAGTTGTCGGCGATGCGGGCCGGGCCTGCCGTCAGCACGATCACCCGTGAGCCCAGAAATACCGCCTCCGAGATGCCGTGGGTGACGAACAGGATGGTCTTGCCCGACTGCTTCCAGATGCGCAGCAACTCCAGGTTCATCTTCTCGCGCGTCAGCGCGTCCAGGGCGCCAAAGGGCTCGTCCATCAGCACCAGCTTGGGATCGTGCACGAGGGCGCGCGCAATGGCCGCACGCTGCTGCATGCCGCCGCTCAGCTCGTAGGGGTACTTGGCTTCGCAGCCTTGCAGCCCCACCAGTTCCAACAGACCCCTGGCGCGCTCGCGGGCTGCCGCCATCGGCAGGCCCAACAGTTCCGCCGGCAACAGCACGTTTTCCAGCACGCGGCGCCACTTCAGCAGCAAGGGCGCCTGGAACACCATGCCGATATCGCGCGCCGGGTCAAAGGCGTGGCTGGCCGAGCCGATGCGCACCGTGCCTTTGTCGTGCGGGTGCAAGCCGGCCAGGATCTTCAACAGTGTGGACTTGCCGCAGCCCGAGGGGCCGACCAGCGACACCAACTCGCCAGGCATGACGTCGAAACTGGCGTCGGAGATCGCCAGGTGTTCAGCGCCACGGCTGCGGTAGACCTTGGTGACGCCATCCAGGTGGATGAAGGACTCGGTGCCCCGCGCCCCCAGGGGTGGGCGGTCTGGGTTTGTGGTGATGGTGGCAGCGGTGGTTGCAGCAGCAGTCATGACACGCGGGCGTCCTTGACCACCAGCAGATGCTCCAGCAGCAGCACCAGGCCGTACAGCAGCATGCCCAGCAACGTGATCAGGATCACCGCCATGAACATCGCTGGCGTGTCCAGCGTCACCTGCACCTGCAGCATGAGGTAACCCAGGCCACTGTCGGAGCCCAAAAATTCTCCGACGATGGCGCCAGCAACAGCCAATATCGCCGCCACTTTCATGCCGGAAAAAACATAGGGCAAGGCGCCCGGCAACTGCACCTTGGTGAACAGTTGCCAGCGTGAGCCGCGCAGCGACTTCACCAAATCGAGCAGATCGGGCTCGATCTCGCGCAAGCCGCGCGCGGTGGTCAACAGGATCGGAAAAACCGCGATCGAAAAAGCCATCATGGCATTCGGAAACACGCCGTACTTGAACCACACGATGAACAAAGGCCCCAAGGCCACCTTGGGAATCATGTTCAGTGTGACGAGAAGCGGCAGCGTAAAGGCTTCCAGCGACTTGGACCAGGTGAACAGCAGCGCCAGCAGCACGCCCACCACCAGCGCCAGGGCGTAACCACCAAAGATCTCGGTGGCCGTGACGAGCGTGTTGTCCCACCAGCCATAGTCGGACACGAACAGCGAGGCCAGCGTGTCGCCTGGCGAAGGCATCACAAACTTGGGCACATCGCCCAGCCGCACGAACAGGTACCAGGCCAGCAGCAGCGCCAGATGCGAGGCCACACCCAGGGTGTAGCGGCCAGCTTTGGTTTGCAGCCAGTCCATCAATCCAGCCAACGCTGCAGGTGGGTGGCAACAAAGGCGTCGTCGCTGAGGTCGGCGTGCTCGTGGCACACCCGATCGATCAGCGCTGCCTGCCCTGGCGACAAACCCTCGTTCGGGTCCAGGCAGTGGCCGTACTGCAGCAGGCCTTGCCGGCGCAGCACCTCGTGACAGCCCGCGATGCAACCGGCAAAGCCGTTGGCGACATCAAAGAAGGCGCTGTTGCAGTCGGTGACGCGCGAGTCCAGCGCCAACATCTGCTGTGGCACCCCGTCGGTATGCAAAGTCTCCTGGATGCGCTTGAACAGCGTGACAGCGCTGTGTGTCCACACGCTCCAGTGCCCCAGCAAGCCGCCTTTGATGCGTACGGTGATGTCCTGGCCTGCCCGTTGCACCACAAAGGGCGCCAGCAGGTCCAGCACGATGTGGTCATCGTTGCCGGTGTACAGCGTGACGCGGTTTTCTGCGCCTGCGGCCACAACACCCCGCACCACATCCAGCGTGCGGTAGCGGTCGAAAGGCGCGATCTTGATCGCCACCACGTTGTCGATGGCCGCAAAGCGTTGCCAGAATCCGGCACTCAAATGCAATCCCCCAACAGCCGGCTGCAGATAAAAGCCGAACACGGGCATCACCTCTGCCACCGCCTGGCAATGTGCAATCAAAGCATCCTCGCCTGCGCCTTTGAGTGCTGCCAAAGACAGCAGCGCTGCGTGGTAACCCAAGGAGTGGGCCAGTTGTGCCTCGACGCAGGCCTGATCGGTGGGGCCCACCACACCCGCCACCATCAGCAGCGGGCTGCGGGTCCAATCGCGGGCCGTGGTGGCGGCCAACTCCAGCACCGGCCGGTACAAGCCCACGTCGCGAATCGCAAACTGCGTGGTGTGCACGCCCACCGCCAAGCCACCCGCGCCGGCATCGATGTAGTAGCGCGACAGCGCGCGCTGATGACGCCTGTCGAGGCGGCGCCCGGCGTCCAGCGCCAGCGGATGCGCAGGGATGACCGTGCCCTGGCGCAGCAATGCCAGCGTATCGGCGGGCCAATCGGTCCAGTGGCGGTACATCAGAGGCAGATGTTCAAATGGATCAGCAGTTTTACACTTGCAGCGGCAAATCACCAAGTGGTGAATTTACTGTATTCAAGCGAGCTTTGATGCTGCATGCTGCGTTGCCTGCAGATTGCCACAGATGAGTCTTGCTCAGTGCCAGTGGCCTGGCTCGAAACAGGTGCTTGCAGCGTGGGCAAACTCAGCGCTTTTACGCAGTCCCAGTCCCAGTCCCAGTCCCGCTCCCATTCCCAATCCCAACTTCAAGGCCATTCAGGCCAGCAGGAGAACACATGAAAGCTCTGGCCAAACACTTGGTCTTCATCGGCGCCGCTGCAGCGGCGCTGTGCCTGTCGGCAGCGGCGCAAGCACAGGCACCGGCCCAACAAAAACTCGAGTTCGTGTTGAACTGGGTGCCGGGCGGCGACCATGCTCCCTATTTTTATGCCCGCAAGCTGGGTTGGTATGCCAAAGAAGGCATCGATTTGGTGATCGAGCCCGGCAAAGGCTCGGCGCTCGCCACGCAGCGCGTGGGCGCCGGCGCCAACCCGGTCGGCCTGGCTGACATGGGCGGTGTGCTGGTGGCCAAAGGCAAAGGGGCAGACACGGTGGCGGTGTTCAACGTCTACGCCAACTCGCCTCAAGGCATGTACTGGCTGAAAAGCTCAGGCATCACGGGCGTCAAAGACTTCGTGGGCAAGAAGATCGGCAACCCCGCCGCCGATGGCGCGCGTGTGATGTGGCCCGCGCTGGCCAAGGCCAACAACATCGACCCCAAGTCGGTGACCTGGGTCAACATCGATGCCAACGCCAAGCTGGCTGCGCTCAAATCCAAGGCGGTCGACGTCACGACCTCGTTCTACAACATCCACCACATCTTTCAGCGCGAACTGGGCGACGACATGGGTTTTCTGGCCTGGCGCGATGCCGGTCTCAACCCCTACGGCAACTCGGTGATCGTCAACGCCAAGTTTCTGCAAGCCAACCGAGACTTGATCGACAAATTTGTCAAAGTCACACAGCGGGCCTTTGCAGAATGCGTCAAGCAACCCAGGCCCTGCGTGCAGGCGCTGGTAGACGACAACGGCGCGCTCAAGTTCGACAACGAACTGACCAACTGGAGCCTGGTGGAAAAGCTGATGAGCGACAAGTCCTCACGCGAGGTGGCGCTGGGCATCCACGACGACGCGCGCATGGCAGCCGACTTCGGACTGGTGCGTGATTACATCGGCCTGGACAAGACCTTTGATGTCAAGACGGTCTATACCAATGAGTTTCTGGATCGCTCCATCAAGATGAGCAAATAGGGGGCTGCGCTTCAACCCAGCTCTGGCCCGCCAACAAGATAGATCTGTCGGGGGTCACCTGGGGCGTGGCGCCAGTTTGCAGTGGGCCCAGGGCTGTTGCGCAGCATGCGTAAAAAGTTGCGTTGGCCCACAAAGCCCAGCTGCTGCAGCCAGTCTTGCCAAGCCGCATGCTGCACCGGCAAGTCAACGATCCAGGGCCCTGGCAGGGCCTGCAGCACTTGCGACAACAGCGCCCGCGCCGTGCTTTCATCAGCGGCCACCAGGGGGCCGATCTGGGTCGCCACGCGGCCGCGCCGGGCCAGCACATATCCGCTCAGGGGGTTGAGCGCGGTCGGGCCCGCGACTGCCACCCAGGCGGCCCGCGGCAGGCCCTCAGCCAGGGACTGCAACAGCGCCACCCGGTCGGCGCCGAACGCCGGCAGATCCAATGCACGGATGGCCGCCCAGTCAGCGGGCTGCAATGGGCGGATGCCGACTGGAGCCTGCGCAGTCAAGCTGGATTGACCGGATGCCACAGGCGCAACGCTCAGCACCTCGCAGCGGTGGCGCGACAGCATCCAGTCGCCTCTAAACCCGCGTTGCTGGTACACCGCCTGGCCATCTGCGGTGGCGTCCAGAACTGCGCAGCGGCCCTGGCTTTGCAGGTGCTGCAGTGCATGGGCCAACAAGCGGCTGGCCAGGCCTTGCCGCCTGCAACTCGGAAGCACCAGCACCATGCTGATCCACGCAAAGTCCCTGCCGTAGGGCAATACGAGGGTGCTGGCCACCAAAGTGGACGGGCCATCGGCCGGTTGCCTCCAGACACCCCAGCCCTGCCCGGCTTGCAACATCCAGGCCCAGTCGGCCGCCACCTGGTTCCAGGACGCGGCAGTGGACAACGCCAGCGCTGCGGGCAAATCCTGTTCACCCAGCGGGCGGATGTCCTCAGTACTTGCCGTCACGGGTCGAGAAGTGCGTGGGTTTGCCCAGGCTGACACCGCCCCGCGCCACCCAGTCGGCGGTCCACTCGATCATCGTCTGCAGGGGCACCGATGGCGGGCCCCACAGTGCCTGGGCTTGCGCGGTGTCGATCAGCCAGGCAGAGCTGGCCTCTTGCCCACGCAACTGCACGGGCTTGCCGAAGCAACGTCCAAATTCTTGCGCCAGCCAGCGGATCGACACATGGCTGGGGCCGGTGATGTTGATGGCCGAGGTGGGTGTGGTGCAGTGGCTCAGCAAGCGCAGCGCCTGCTCGTTGGCGTCACCCTGCCAGATGACATCGGCGTGGCCCATCGTGACGTCCACGGGCCGCTGGTTGAAGACCGCTGTGGCGACATCGTGCAAGACCCCGTAGCGCATGTCGATCGCATAAGACAGGCGCACCAACCTGCCGGCCGTGCCCCAGCGCCTGGAGCCATGCTCGAACATGCGCTCGCGGCCCACACAGGTCCATGCGTAGTCACCTGCGGGCGGTATGGCGGGCGTGGTTTCGTCCGCACCAGGGCCTTGCACATCGGCAAAAGGATAAACACAGGCGGTCGAAAAAACGATGATGCGGGTGCTGCGGTAAACCTCTGCCACGGCAGCCGGCACCGCCACATTCATGGCCCAGGTCAAGGACGGGTCATCGGCTGCACCAAACTTGTAGCCGGCCATGAAGACGCAGTGCTGCACGCCGTCCTGCACATTGGGCAAGGCCTGCAGCGCCGCACGGTCCAACAAATCGCAAGCGATGCATTCGATGCCGTGGCCTTCAAGCTCAGCGCGCAGCGCCGGGTTGCTGAAACGTGCGACGGCAATCACACGCCGCTGCGGCAACGCCCGCTTGGCCATGCGCGCCAGCGTCGGGCCCATTTTGCCGCCTGCCCCCAGCACGATCAGGTCCCCTGGCAACGCCGCCAACTCTGCGACCAGCGCTGCCGAAGGCTCGGTCATGAAGTCTTCCAACGCCGCCACATCGGCAAAAGCCTTGGGCAAGGTCCTGGCCGGCGCTGCCTGCGGTGGCCCAGCCGTACCAGCCACAACATTCCCTGGCATCGCACCCCCCGGGGCTGCAGGTGCAGGGCCCGTGTCAGCGGCGCTCAATGGCTGATCCCTTCAAACAAGTCACGGCCGGCGCACAGGGCGCGCATCTTGGCGTCGGCAATCGAGCGTTTGAGCATCCAGAAGCCGCAATCGGGGTGGATGTAGCTGACGCGCCCGGCGCCCAGGATCTTTTCAGCGCGCTCGATCGAGCGCGCCACATGCGATGCACTTTCGACATCGTTGGCCTTGATGTCGATGACACCCAGGCCAAAGCCGATCTCCGGCTTCAGACTCTTGAAAGCCTGCAGCTCCTCGGCAGGTCGGTGCGCGCATTCCAGCACCACGTGGTCGGCGTGCAGGGCGTTGAGGTAGTTCATCAACTGGTCCCAGGTGCCGGACTGCACGGTTTGCCCCCCGTAGTTGCCAAAACACAAATGGACTGCAGGTTTGCCGGGCACGGCGTCGAGCACCTTGTTCATCGCAGCAGCCGCCCATTCCCATTCTTCAGGATGTCCAGGCAGGTTGGCCTCGTCGATCTGCACCACGTCGGCGTCCAGATGCCTGACCTGCATCGCCAGGGCCTCGGCCAGCGCATCGGCCACTTGCGCCGTATCGGCGTAGTGTTTGTTGATCAAAGTCTTGGCCAGCATGTGCGGGCCGGTGACGGTGAACTTGAAACTGTGGGTAGCCAAGGCCTTGGCGCGCGCGCAGGCCAAGGGCAGATCCAGGCTGCCGCAGCCAATGGGGCCCACCACGGTGCCCGGCGGCCGGGTGCGGAACTTCATGCCGCTCTTGCCACGGTAGGCGATCAGGTCATCGAATGAGAAGCGCTGCGAGATGCCATCCATCGAGCGCACGAAGTACTCGATCATGCCGTTGGTCTCGGGGTGGTTGATGTCGAAGCGGTACAACTCGCCGTCGCACACCACATCCACGCCGGCTTGCTCCTGGGTGCCGATGACGACCCGTGTGGCGTCCATCAGCGCTTGTTCTGAAGGGCTGTTGATCAGCCAATCGGGCACGGGGTAGGAACCTACTACCGTGGTCTTGATACGGGCCATTGACGTCTCCTTGGGCACCACGCGGGCGCCTGGTATGGTTGGAGTGGGACTCAACCGTTGTTAACCAGCTGGTGATTAAGATCGTATGGACTGGCAAGCGCAGCGTCAAGCCTGAGTTGTGGGACCCCGTGACTCAGGCCCGTGAGCTGGGCCTGCGGTGTCTGCATGACCCAGATTCACCACTTGGGTGAGCCAGCGCAACACCAGGCGGCGTCCAAAGGGTTGTTTGGCAGCAGCAAAAGCCTCGGGCACGGCCCACAGCACGGGCCAGTGGCGCCCAAAGCCGGCGGGGCCTTGCAGATCGGTCAGCACCACACCGAGGGAAGACTCACCGCCGAAGCATGGTTTCCTGAACTGCCTGCCCACGGTGGGATGTGGCGCCAGGGTTGCGGGTGTGCGTTGCAGGCCAAGCGGGGTTCTTCGGGGGCCTGGGCAGCGGCGGAATCTCAAACCGCGGCAGCTCGTTCATGCAGAAAAAAGTCATCAGCAGGATCGGCGGCGAATGGAACATCAGCAAGCGCCAGATCGAGCCTTCGCCCAGATCGAGCTTGGCGATCAGGAAAACACCCAGCAGCGCCAGCACCGCCGCCACCAGCGGGGTGATGCGGCGTCCGGCAACACGCCAGCGGGCTGCGCGAAAACGCAGATGGAATTGGGCGGGCGGCTCAGCCAGCGTCTGTGCCAAGTGCAGTGCCAAGTGCTGCAGCCCTGTCTTGAGCTTTGCCAGCGCATCATCGCTGCGCTGCGTGCCCTCTGTTGGGTTGCCACAGGCCAGCTCAAATCACGGCTGAGACGCCAGATGCCTGCCTGGATCTGCGACAACGTCAGCACTTCCTGAAAACTCAGCGCTTCATGCAGTGGGCTGGCCGGCAGGCTGTGGCTCAAGGGCTTGAAGACCAGCCGCCTGGCGGCGCGGTCAGTGGCGGCCATGTCCAGGTCGCGGCCATCGCGCGAAAAAGGCGTCACCAAGGCCAGCAGCTGGTGATGTGTCAGCGGTTGAGAGCTGGACTCCTCCCGGGTCTGCTGGATCTGCCGTGGTGAGTTCGGGGCCGAGTTCGAGCCGGCGCCAACGATCGGCGCGCCACGGGCCGGATGGGCCGATCCCGCCATCAGGCTGGCGCCAGCGCCGTGCGGCGCACGCGGCCGATGTTGAAGGCGCTGATGATCAGCACGCCTTGCAACACCGCCAGCACGGCCCACACGCTGCTGTAGGCATGCTGGTCCATCAGATAGCCAACGCCCAGTGGCACCACCGCCTGGCCGATGTCAAGACCCGAATAGACCACGCCATACACGCGCCCGCTGGCGTTGTCGGGGGCCGAACTCTTGACCAGCAAATCTCGCGAAGGCCCGGCCAGACCCGCAGCCAGGCCCATGGCGCCAAACATGGCCGGCACGGCCAGGCCCGGAACCGGCAGGAAGCCCAGGCTGACAGCAATCACCGCAGCCACGCCAAAGCCCAGGCCCACGATGCGCGCACTGCGCTGCGGGTCCTTGGCCAGAAAGCCGCCCACCGCCATGCCGCAAGCGCTGCACACCATGTACAGGCTCAGGCAGATCGCCGCCAGATGTGCAGGTACATCGTGCAGTTGACGCGCAGCCTCGGGGGCGAAGGTCTGCACCACGGACAGGGCCCCGGCATAGAAGAAGAAAAACGCAAAGCACATCCAGACAGCCGGGAGCTTCAGGAATTCGAAAGTCGCATTGTCGGCAGCAGCCTGGGCGGGCCTGCTGCCGGCCGACGGTGGTGCAGCGCCGGTGTTCGAGGCAGTGGCACTCTGTGCACTGCCCGGCGCGAGTTGCAGCTGGCGCCGATTCACCCACAGCACCAGCAGCACGGCCAGGGCCAGAGCGCCCGCACAGGCCAGCGCCACGCGCCAGGAGTAGGCCAAAGTCAGCGAGACCATGAAGATCGGTGCCAGCGCCCAACCCAGACTGCCGGTAATACCGTGCACGCTGTAGGCGTGCCCCAGCCTGGTCTTGGCCACCTTGCGGTTGATCAGCGTGTAGTCGGCCGGGTGGAACACGCCATTGCCGGTGCCGGCTACAACGGCAAAAAACATCATCATCCAGTAACTGGTGCTCAGTGCATATCCCAGAGACGCCAGACCCAGCAACGCCAGCCCGCCAAACAGGATCGGCCGTGGGCCGAAGCGATCGACCCAGAAACCAGACAGCATCTGCACCACACAGGAGGTGACAAAGAACACCGTGAGCAAAAAGCCCAACTGTGTGTAGCTGACCTGGAACACGTCCTTCAGCCAAGGAAAGAGTGGCGGCAGCACCAATTGGCTGAAGTGGCTGATGCCGTGCGCCAGGCCCACCAAACCAATCAGGGTGGCATCCCGACGCAATCCGGGTTGCCGCGCAGGCAGGCTCAAGGTGCTCATGGCCCCAATGCTAGTGCAGTGGGTGAAGGATGCGCGACGCCAGGCGGAAGTTTCTGGCAGGGCTTCTGGATGAGTCTCTGGCTGAGATTTCGGGTGAATTTTTGCGCGAGTTTCTGCTTTCAGCCCCGGGACTTGAAGCCTTGCCTTCCGCACTAACATTCAGGGCATGGAACAAGTGCTCATCGATTACACCCGCCAAGACGCCCAAGGTACCAGTTGCACTGCGCAAGCCTGGGCCAAGGTGCCGCAGCAGCTCAGCCCGCAGGCTCGTCAGCAGGCGATGGCGCAGGCCGCACAACTGCTCAAGGAGCACAACGCGGTGCTGGTGGCGCACTACTACGTGGACGGCGATCTGCAGGACCTGGCGATGCAGACGGGCGGCTGCGTCGCCGACTCGCTGGAAATGGCGCGCTTTGGCCGCGACCATGCGGCGCAGACGCTGGTCGTC
>JBBQIB010000133.1:0-11453 GCA_038324515.1 Burkholderiales bacterium | reverse complement strand
TTCAAGGCCTTGAACCCGGAGATCACATCCGAGAGCTCTTCGTCGATCTTGCTCTGGCGCAGACGATGGAACCGTTCTTGCAGACCCAGCAGCATCTTGTCGATGTTTCTGTCGGCACGGTCCATGGCCGCCAGTCGGCTGGCGTTTTCGCTGGCCAGGGACTCGGCACTGGCGCGGAAGATCGAAACGAACAGGTACTCGCGGATGAGGGCCCGCAGGGTGTCGCCGGGGCTGCCCAGCAACTCGGCCGGCAGCGACGTCGGCCAGGGGCGGCGGGCCAGGTCCTGGCGCCAGGCGTCGTCCAGTGGCAGCAGCCGCTGGCTGGCCGGCTTATAGCCCGCGCCGCCCGTGGGGCGGTTGTAGAACAGCTGAAGCTCGGGCGCGGCCGTGCTGGGCTCGGTGCCGACCACCTGAACCAGAATCTCGGCCACCAGGCCAGTGATCGCCTGCACGCTGGCAGGGACAGTGAAGGTGCCTTCGGGCGCCATGCCACCGTCCACCAGACTGCTGCTCATGCGCTCGCCGACAGCCCAGATCCGCAGATCCGGGCGCTGCGGCGACAGGCTGTGCGCGGCGTACTCGACGAGCGTGTCGTTGAAGCGGCCCACCAGCCCTTGGTCGGACCCAAAAACGACGGCGCGCAGCGGCCGATCTCCCGGCGCGGGTCGATCCGCTGGGAGGTCCGCTGCGAGCGGGCCTTGCCTGAAGCAGGCCCCCAACCCCAACTCGACCGTGTGCGCGTAGTCGCCCAGTGCCGCCACTGATTTTGCGTACTGCCCGACGCTGGCCGCTGCCTGGGCCTTCATCGCGCGCACGACGGATTGCAGATCGGCAGCGCTGCCGATCTTGCGCCGTAGCTGGGCGGTGCTGTCCGGCATGATCGAAAGACTCTCAGCCTCTCAGCCCGGCTGAGGCAGGAAAGCCGAAATCGCAGAGCGCGCCAGCGCGACCATCGCAGCCCGGTCCCCGGCGCTCAGCTTGTCGGCTTGCAGCAGCCGCTGGCCCAGCTCGTCCGAGATGCCGCTGCCGGCGGCCTCGACCACGGCCTGTTCGGCTTCGGCCATGCGATCCAGCGGCACGGGGTCGAACAGCCCGGCGGTCAGCGCCAGCACGATCGCCAGCTGTGCCGGCACCGGCACAGGGGCCAGTTCAGGCTGCTTCAAACAGGCGCGGATGCGCAGGCCGTGTGTGATCGACGCTTGTGTCTCATCGTCCAGATGGGCACCGAAGCGGGCGAAGCTCTCCAGCTCCTCGAACTGCGCATAGGCCAGCTTCAGGTCGCCGGCAACCGCGCGAAAGGCTGCCAGCTGCGCCTTGCCACCCACGCGCGAGACCGACCGGCCCACGTCCACCGCCGGCAATACCCCCAGCTGGAACAGCGTGGGCGACAGGTAGATCTGCCCGTCGGTGATCGAAATCAGGTTGGTGGGGATGTAGGCCGAAATGTCTTCGGCCTCGGTTTCGATGATGGGCAAGGCGGTCAGCGAGCCGCCGCCGAGCTTCGCTTTCAGGTGGGTGGCCCGCTCCAGCAGGCGCGAATGGATGTAGAAGATGTCGCCCGGAAAAGCCTCGCGCCCCGGCGGCCGGCCCAGCAGCAGCGACAGCTCGCGGTAAGAGCGGGCGTGCTGCGTCAGGTCGTCGTAGACGATCAGCACGTCGCGGCCCTCGGCCATGAAGAACTCGGCGATGCTGGTCGCCGCGTAGGGGGCGATGTAGGCCAGCCCCGGCGCTTCGTTGCCGTCGGCCACGACCACGACCGAATAGGCCAGCGCGCCTTGATCGCGCAGCCGGGCCACCACCTTGGCCACTGCCGAGCCGCGCTGGCCGATGGCGCAGTACACACACACGACATCGCGCCCGCGCTGGTTGACGATGCTGTCGATGGCGATCGATGTCTTGCCGGTCTGCCGGTCACCCAGGATCAGCTCGCGCTGACCACGGCCGACGGGGATCAGGGCATCGATGACTTTCAGGCCCGTCTGCAGCGGCACCGTGACCGGGGCACGGTCCATGATGGCCGGCGCAGGGCGTTCGATCGGCAAGCGCTGCTCAGACACGATCGGTGGCTGCCCGTCGAGCGGCCGGCCGAGCGGGTCGATCACACGCCCGAGCAAGCGCGGGCCGACGGCCACATCCATCACGTGGCCGGCGCGCTGGACCTCGGCACCGGCATGCAGCCTGGCGTGGTCACCCAGCAGCACCACGCCGACCTCGGCCTCATCGACGTCAAAGGCCAAGCCCAGCAGGCCACCGGGAAAGCGGATCATCTCGGCATAGGCCACGCCCGGCAGGCCGCTGACGTAGGCCACACCGGTGGCGACAGATCGCACCATCCCCACCTCACGCGCGACGAGCTGGGGCGCCCAGGTCTGCCGTGCCTGGCTGACTGCTGCGAAGGCCTCGTCCAGGCCGCTGTTCAGGGTCTGCAGGGCTTCGGGGGCGGTCATCAGGGTGTCGCCATCACGCTGCGACCATCACGGTGCGACAGCCTGCGCCTTGAGCAGTTCCGTCACGTCACGCTCCAGCGAAGCGAGACCCTCGTCGAGAGTCCAGGCAAACTTCTGGCCCTGTGCGACGAGCTCGATGCCTGCCACCAACGCTGGCGCGGTTTCGAAGCGCAGGTCGCGCTCGACGTCGAAGCTGTCTGCCAGGGCCTCGTGGATGGCACGGCGTTGTGCACTCGGCAACTCGAAGGCGCTGCGTATGAGGATGTCGTCTTTGACCCCGGCCAGCGCCGCCGCCAGCGTTTCCCTGGGCTGGCCTTGCAGCGCCTGCAGGCGGGTGATGAACAGCGTGCAGGCGCGCGCCTCCAGGCTGACGTCGGCCAATTCGGCCAGTGCCTTGTGCGCAATGGCGAAGACCTCGGTCTGCGCACGCTCTCGCAGCGCCTGCACCAAAGCCTTGGCCTCACTGGCCAGCGCGGCCTGGCGTTTCGCGCTCTGCGCATCCGCAGCCTGCCGCGCCGCATCCATCAGCTTTTGCCGCTCGGCGTTGGCGTCGGCACGCGCGCTGTCGAGAAGCGTCGTACGCTGCTCCTCGAAGTCCTCGTTTTTCTTCTGGAAGGTGTCGCGCTCGTGCTGCGCCTCGGCCTTCTTGCCAGCGGCTGCTGCAAGTTCGTCGGCAATGCGCTTCTCGCGCGCATCGATGGCGTCCAGGATCGGCTTGTAAAGAAAGCGCTTCATCAGCCAGACCAGGATGACGAAGTTCAGCACCTGCGCCCCGACCGTGAACCAGTCGATCAGCATGGCTACTGGCCGGCCAGCTTTGCGGCCTGCTCGGTCGCCGCGTTCCAGAACGGGTTGGCGAAGATCAGGATCATCGAGACCACAAAACAGTAGATCGCGGTCGACTCGATCATCGCCAGGCCCACGAACAGCGTGCGCGTGATGGTGGCCGAGGCGTCGGGCTGCTGCGCCAGCGCCGTCAGCGCCGTGGCGACGGCGCGGCCTTCGGCGAGCGCGGGGCCCATGGTGCCAAAGCCGGTGGTGATACCGGCCATGATGATCGAGACGATGGCGATGAGGGTCAGGCTGTCCATGGAGGGGGTCTCGGGTTGGGCAAACTCAGGCAGACGAGCCAGCCAATGGCTCATTCGCGGGTGGCTCGGAGGGTGTGGGTCGGACGCGTGTCGCCGCAGCGATGTAGACCGCGGCCAGGATGCTGAAGATGTAGGCCTGGACCATGCCGGTGAGCAGGCCGAGCAGGGTCATCACGACCGGAAAGACGAAGGGCGTGATGGTCAGCAGCACAGCCAGGATCATGGCCCCGCTCATCATGTTGCCAAACAGGCGAACAGCCAGCGCCAGCGTGCGTGAGATCTCGCTGATCAGGTTGAATGGCAGCATCACGAAGGTCGGCTGGACGTAGGTCTTGAGGTAGCGGCCCAGGCCCTGCCCGGCGATGCCGAATGCAGGCACCGCCACGAACACGCACGCGGCCAGTGCAGCGGTGGTCGACAGCGAGCCGGTCGGCGGCTCGAAGCCCGGGATCACCGACGACAGGCTGGAGGCTGCGACGAACAGGAACAAGGTGCCCAGAAAGGCCAGGTACTTGCGCGGCTGCTGCAGCCCGACGCCCTGGATCTGCGACTCGATCATCGTGACGACGATCTCCAGCAGGGCCTGCCAGCGCGAGATCTCCTTGCCATGTGAGAGGTGGCGCGTGACCAGCGCCGAGCCCAGCGTCAGCGCCAGCATCAGCACCCAGGTGAAAACGATGGTGGCGTTGAGCTTCATGAAGCCGCTCTGCCAGAAAATCCACTGATCCGGGCTAAGGCGCATGTGGAGCCTTTGCGGATGGCTGGGCCTTTGCGGATGACTGGGCCTTTGCAGACGGCTGGGCCTTTGCAGGCGAAGGCAAGCGCGTGGCCCAGGTCACGACCAGCCTGGCGATCAAAAATCCCAGCAGACACAGCAGCATGCGCCGCCAGTCGCTGCCGGCCACCCAATAGAAGCCGCTCAGCGCAACGGCCATGCGCAACAGCGCACTGCCCAGCAAGGTCGCTGCAGGCCACCGAAAGACGGCCGTGCGGCGCACGGTCCACCACAGGCCACCGTAGAAGAACAGGCCCAGCACGAAGCCGGCCGCGATGGCCCACCCCGCCTCAATCATCGCGTCCTGCGCCGTCTTCGTGCATGGCACGATCTTCCTTGGCCACCCAATGCCAGGCATTCAGGCAGCCCAGCGTGAGGCCGGCGACCAGCAAGGCCAGCGTCCAGGAGTATTTTTGCGGGAAATGCAGGTCCAGCCACAGCCCCAGGCCGGCACCCAGCAGCGTGGGCAGGACGATGGACCAGCCCACCAGGCCCATCATGCCCAGGCCCGACCAGAGGCCCGGCGCGCCGTCACGGCGCGCCTTGAGCTTGCGCGCGGCCTGAGCGCCGATCTTGCTGGCCAGGGGGTCGGTCTGCGGGGTCTTTTCAGTCACGCCGCACCTCCGCAAAGCTGCGCAGGAAGCCCCCTTCCAGGCGCGCCGTCACGGCGCGCAAGGCGCGTTCCTGCGCGTCGAGCTGGACGAATTCGCGCGCCACGGTGTCACGCAATTGGCCAAGGTCCGAGCCGCCAAAAGCACGCCTGACGGAGATCCGCACGTCCTCGCCCGCCTTCACCAGCACACCTTCGTCCACGGCCAGAAAGACTTCGCCATCAGCCTTTGATTCATAACTCAGGATGCCGGGCACCAGCGCTGCCACGCAGTCCAGACGATGCGGCAAAAAACCGAAGGAGCCGGCCGAGGTCTCGGCCACGAGACGCAGCACGTCGGGCACGTCGGCGAACACCTGAAACGGCAGCAGCAATCTAAGCCGCATCGGCGTGCACTGCTGCCGCAGGCTCCGGTTTTGCCTCAGCGCTGCGCGGCGCCTTGGACTTGGCTCCGGAGATCGCGCCGATCATGTACAGCGCGCTCTCGGGCCGGTCGTTGAATTCGTCGCCCAGGATGCGCTCGCAGCCGTCCAGCGCATCGCCCAGGCTCACCAGCTGACCTTTGAGGCCGGTGAACTGCTCGGTGGTGAAGAAGGGCTGCGTCAGAAAGCGTTCCAGCCGCCGCGCCCGCGCCACCACCTTGCGGTCTGCCGGCAACAGTTGCTCCAGGCCCAGCATGGCGATGATGTCCTTGAGCTTGGCGTACTCTGCCAGCGTCTGCCGGATCTGTTGCGCCAGCGCGTAGTGCCGCTCGCCGACGACGCCCGGGGTGGCCATGCGCGAGCTGGACTGCAGCGGATCGATCGACGGATACAGCCCCTCGCTGGCGCGCTGCCGCGACAGCACGATCGACGCCGACAGGTGCGAGAAGGTGTGCACCGCAGCCGGATCAGTGAAGTCGTCGGCCGGTACGTACACCGCCTGGATCGAGGTGATGGCGCCGCTGTCGGTGTTGGCGATGCGCTCTTCCAGCCCCGCCAACTCGGTGGCCATGGTCGGCTGGTAGCCCAGGCGCGAAGGCATCTGCCCCATCAGGCTCGAAACCTCCATGCCGGCCTGGATGAAGCGGAAGATGTTGTCGACCAGCAGCAGCACGTCGCGCTGCTCGTCGTCGCGAAAGTACTCGGCCATCGTCAAAGCCGCATCACCCACCCGGAAGCGCGCGCCCGGGGGCTCGTTCATCTGCGCGAAGATCATCACCATCTTGTCCAGCACGCCGGCGGCCTTCATCTCGGCGTGCAGCTCCGCCCCTTCGCGGCAGCGCTCGCCAATGCCGCAGAAGATGCTGACGCCGTCCTGATGATCGATCATGTTGTGGATGATTTCGGTCAGCAGCACCGTCTTGCCCACGCCTGCGCCGCCAAACAGCCCGGCCTTGCCACCGCGTTCCAGTGGCGTCAGGACGTCGATGACCTTGATGCCGGTCTCGAAGACTTCCGAGGACGTCGAACGCCGGACCAGTGCAGGCGGCACCCGATGCACAGGCCGCCAAGTGACATCTGCCAACGGTTCACCACCGTCGATGATTCGGCCAAAGACGTCGAACATGCGCGAAACAATGGCTTTGCCCACGGGTGCCTGCAGCGGGGCGCCCGTGTCAGTGACCGGCATGCCGCGCGCCAGACCTTCGGTGCTGGTCAAGGCCACGCCACGCACGTGGCGTGTATCGGGCTGGGTCAGCACTTCGATGACGATGGTTTCATCCTCGCCTGCATGCAGGACCGAATGGATGGCCGGCAGCAGCCCGTCGAAGCGGGCATCGACGACGCTGCCGCGAATGGCTGTGACGACACCCAGACCGTCCAGCCCGGGCGCTTTGGCAGGTGCAGTTGCAGTCGACATGACGGGGCTGATGGTCTTGCTTTGTGACGAGAGCTCAAACTTCGGCCAATGCTTGCTTGTGGCCCAAGGGCTGAACTTAGCCCATCCTGGCGCCGCTGTCGGTGCGCTGACGAACAGTTGGGCGGACACTCGCCGCATAACCTGTCACGCCAGCACTGCACCGAGCACTGCACCGAATGAACACACCCACCGCCCTCGATCCGCTGCACATCCTCGCCCTGAACAGCGGCTCCTCATCGCTCAAGTTCGGGCTGTATGCCGTGCTGGCTTCAGGTGTGACCCAGGTGGTCAGCGGACAAGCCGGGCACATCGGACAGGGCAGCAGCACTTTCGAGGCAGTCGATGCCGGCGGCCGTATCTTGTGCAGCGAAGCCGCACCCCTGCCCACGGTTGCCGATGCGGTGGCGCGCTTTGCACGGCTGCTGGATGACATCGGCGCCCCGGCGCCGCAAGCCGTGGGGCACCGCGTGGTGCACGGCGGGCCGATGCTGCGCCAGCATTGCCGCATCGATGCCGCAGTCCTGCAGCGGCTGCAGGCAGCACAGCCTTTCGCGCCGCTGCATACGCCTGCCGTGCTGGCGGTGATTCGCAGCGCGCAGACGCTGTACCCGGGGCTGGACCAGGTCGCTTGCTTCGACACGAAGTTCCACGCCGACATGCCCGCACGGGCCAGCACGCTGCCGCTGCCCCCAGCCCTGCGCGTGCAGGGCTTGCGTCGCTACGGCTTCCACGGCCTGTCTTGCGAATCGATCGTGCAGCAGTTGGCGCCAGCGGCTGAAACTGCCCTGCCGGCCCGGCTGCTGATCGCCCATCTGGGCAACGGCGCCAGTGTCACGGCGGTGCGAGACGGCGTGTCGATCGACACCAGCATGGGCCTGACGCCCAGCGGCGGCCTGATCATGGGCACGCGCAGTGGCGACCTCGACCCCGGCGTCCTGGTCTACCTGGCGCGCGAGCGCGGCTTCGACGCTGCGATGCTGGAAGACCTGGTCGACCACCGCAGTGGCCTGGCCGGCATCTCAGGCCTGGCAGGCGACATGCGCACGCTGCACGCGGCTGCAAGCACGAACGCGCAAGCAGCGTTGGCCATCCGCATGTTCTGCTATGCCGTGCGCAAGCAACTGGCAGCGATGTGGGCGGTGCTGGACGGCGCCGACGCCATCGTCTTCACCGGCGGCATTGGCGAAAACGACGCCCTCGTGCGGGCAGAGATCTGCAGCGGGCTGTCGTCGCTGGGGGTGCGACTCGACGAGAAGAGACATCGGGCACTGGACAACCCGATCAGCAGCGCCGAATCGAGTTGCCACGTGCACGTGCTGCCCTCGCAGGAAGACGAACAGATCGCGCTGCACACGGCAGCTGTGACGGCGCTCGGTTGACCACATTGCCCAAGGCAAAAAGTCCTTCCCGGAAAATTGCCTCGGTCATCCGCAGCCGGGCTTCTGGAAAGCAGGGACCGGGCCTGTGCTTGCAGGAGTTCGGGAAGAGCGTGTGGCTGTGCGGTGATGTCGGCAGTGCGGTGATGTCGGTGGTTGGCGACTGTGGCTGTGCGCCAAAGGCAACAACATCAACGAGACATCGGACAGACCGAGCAAGACCTTCTCGCTGGAGGGCACTGGGCCCCGTCGGCAATCACTGACAAGGCAATGCGTCCGGGTCTGACACCCAGGATTTTGGGCAGAACGATACTGAATGCTGGCGCTGGCGTGGATGACACACGGTGGCCAATCGTCTCAACCACCCAAAGGAAACACCATGAACTTACGCATTACTTCCATTGCCGCCGCATCCCTTCTCGTCTTCGCCGCAACGGCCCAGGCCCAGCAGGCGCCCGATGCGAGCAAAACCAATCCGTCGGCGGCAACCTCCACGGGCACCTCCACGACGCAGTCGGAAATGAACCGCGGCGCGCCCGGTGTGAATGTCGACGTGGGTCGCAACGCGCAAGGCGGAGCCATCAGTGCTGATGTCGACCGCAACACCGACTCGCGCAACCTCACCGATCGCAGCCGCACCGATCGCAACCTCTCCGATCGCAGTGACACCAGCGGCTCACGATCAGCAAGCAACGAACGCGCACCGCGTGCCGACCGCAACTGACACGCGCCAGTGCTGTCAGCGTCACTGTCGGCACTGCAGCCACGACCGAGGTCGGGATGGGTGGGCCTGTGTCAATCCGACGCGCGCGGGAGTGCGCTGCTGGTGACCGTCGCAGATAGGGCACTTGCGAAGAAGCCCGTCGCCCGTGCTCCCAGCGTGTTGATGACTTGCTCGATGCGGGGCCAGCCTTCTACGTCTTCGCGCACGGCGCCGCGGCCACGTCTGTACAAGGACTCCGGCAATCTTCGCGCCCATCTCCACGGCACCGCGTTTGCCGCGCGCCCAGCTCGCGGCGATGGCTCCGCGTCCGCAAGGCCGGGCAACAGGGGGCAACGGCGGGCATAACCGGGCACGCAGCGTGCCCGTGCAGTGCAATTCAAACCGATGCCCCAGATTGCACCTTCACGCCATGACAACACCCCGGCTCGAGGAATGGTGGTCGCTCGTGAAGCGTGCCGCCTCATCGTGGATAGACGATTACGCCCCGAGCATGGGGGCCGCGCTGTCCTACTACACGGTCTTCTCGTTGGCCCCGCTGCTCCTCATCGTTGTGTCGGTGGCCGGACTGGTTTTCGGCGAGGAGGCCGTACGCGGCGAGTTGTTTGGACAGCTGCGCGGTTTGATGGGCGAAGATGGCGCGGCGGCTGTCCAGGGTTTGCTCGCCAGCGTCAGCAAGCCGGCTGAGGGCATTGCCGGCACCTTGATCGGCGTAGCGGTTCTGCTGTTCGGCGCCACGACCGTGTTTGCCGAACTGCAGGACGCCCTGGACCGTATCTGGCGCGCACCTGCGCGCAACAAGGGCGGTGGCCTTTTGCGGCTGCTGCGCACAAGGCTGCTCTCTTTCGGAATGATCCTCGGCCTGGCATTTCTGCTGATGGTCTCGCTCGTCTTCGGCGCGGTGGTGTCGGCGCTTGGAAACTGGTGGGGGCCGGCTTTCGGCGGATCGGAAGCCCTCGCGCAGACCGTCAATGCGCTGGTCAGTTTTTGCCTGACCACACTCGTGTTCGCGATGATCTACAAATTGATGCCGCGCGTGCAGGTGCGCTGGCATGACGTCTGGCTGGGTGCAGCGGTGACCGCACTCCTGTTCACTGTGGGCAAATTCCTGATAGGCCTTTACATCGGCAAAAGCGGTATCGCTTCCGGTTTCGGCGCCGCCGGTTCGTTGGTGATCGTCTTCATCTGGGTCTACTACTCTGCACAAATCTTCCTGATCGGCGCCGAGTTCACATGGGTCTACGCCAACACCCGAGGCTCGCTGCGCGGCAACCGTGCAGGTGCAAGGCTCGACGCCACAGCGGTCCCGGCCATCGGTGAGGAGGTGTTGGTGTCGAGAAACGCATCCGTGATCCCCAAGGCTCGAAGCAGGGGCTGAAACCAACGACCGATGATCCGCCAACCAAAGTGCTGTAAGGGGATCGGTGTTCCACCGCAGAAGGGGTTCAGCCGGACCGAAGTCTCAGCCCTGCACCCGCAGAAGGGGCGCGCAACAGGTCCATTCGGGCTGTGCCGTGGCAGCGTGCCGCGCCAGCAGCGCCTGCAGTTCGTCGAAGTCAACGGGTTTGGTCAATTGCATGTCGATGCCGGCGTCACGGCTGGCGAGCCGGGCTTCAGGCGATGTCCCGCAGCACCGCATGCGGAAAGCCAGCGGCCCGCGTCTCGGCCGAAGAGCGTCTCACCACACTGGAATTGCCGCAAAAACTGCGGCAAAGTTTTTGGGGCGACGCTGAACAGAGCCGGGTTCTGGCATCGACCCGCGCAGGCCAGGGCAGCCTGCGGGCTGCCGAGTTTCAGGATGGAGTTCGTCAACCCAGTTGCCAAGAAGGCAGAAGCAAGCCCGTACCCAGCAGCAGGCCGGCGCGCAACCAGTTCTCGGACGATTGCTGCGTCATCAGCACAAGGCACGACGCAATCGCAAGCACCGGCAGTGCAGTGGGCGTTCGGAAGTGGGCATGTTCCACTGGGTCACGGCACAGCACAAGAACAGCCGGGTTGGTACTGATGAAAACGGAGAGCAGCAACAGCACGACGGTCTTGGCCAGTACGGCCAAGGTGCTGGTCAAGGCCAGCAGCATGGCGGCGACGGTGGTGCAGATGATCGCCACCCAGGGCGTTCGCCGCTGTGGCAGCAGGCGGCCCACGACCTTCGGGAGGCATGAGATCAGGCAACGGAATATTGGCCAATGGGCAATCTGCATGCCTATTCACAGACTCGGCAATCGGCATGCCCATTCACAGACGTGGTGGGAGCCTCGCTGAACAGCGGAGAAATCTGCCCGAATGCCGACCCAGGGCCGACTGACACCGGCTGTCGGGGGGTGGACAGTGACACCCCCCATCTCGACAAGCCGCTTCGAAAGCGCCAAGCCGTTGCCTCGAGTCAACCTTGCGCGTGGCCTTTCAGCGGCAGAGCGCATCGATGGCAGCGGACGCCGCTTCATTTGCGGTTCGCCGCGCTGCGTTGGGTGTGGCCCAGCGGGGATTCAGCGGAGTCCACTGGTGCCGGCCGACCTCGGCAGCCTGTCTTGCCAACTGCGGGTCGATATTGAGCAGCCGATAGCTCCCGGTCCAGGCCTGTCCGGTCTGGC
>JBBQIB010000132.1:0-11496 GCA_038324515.1 Burkholderiales bacterium | reverse complement strand
TACATCGAAGACCGCACGGTGGACGTGCACATCAAACGCCTGCGTGAAGCGCTGCAGCCCGTGCGCTGCGCTGCCATGATCGAGACCGTGCGGGGCGTCGGGTACCGGATGAGCGAGCGGGCCGCATGAGTACCCCCGGCTCCAGGCTGTGCCATGCCCGCCCCTGCTGGCTGGGGGCGAAACAGCCATGCCCTGGATTCAGCCGCTGAAGCAGCGCTGTCGTGGACCTGATTCTGTGGCGGCACGCCGAAGTGCTGGAACCCAAGGAAGGCGAAGAGCCATTTGACCAGCCGCTGACGCGCAAGGGCGAGCGACAGGCGCAGCGCATGGCCAAATGGCTGAACCAGCAACTGCCTGAGAGCACGCGCATCTTCGCCAGCCCCGCACGTTGTGCGGTGCAGACCGCAACCGCGCTGGACCGCAAATTCCGCACCCAGCCGGCCTTTGGCGCCGCAGGCACTGTCGAGAGCCTGATGATGGCCGCGCGCTGGCCCGATGCGCGCGAGCCTGTGCTGGTGGTGGGCCATCAGCCGCTGCTGGGGCTGGTGGCCGCGTATCTGTTGTGTGGTCAGGGCGCGCAAGCCTGGTCGGTGCGCAAGGGCGCAGCCTGGTGGTTGCGCGGCCGCCAGCGCGCCGGTGAGTTCCAGGTGACGCTGCACGCAGCTGTCTCGCCGGAACTTGTCTGAGCTGTCGATCTCTGCCACTCGAGCGACCTGCGAGACCCTGAGAGCCTGCCCCGCCGAGCGCGATGAAACTCGCTCAGCGCACCACGATGCTGAGCTCGGCCCGGTCCAGCCTGCCCTTTGCAATGGGCCTGAGGATGGCCTCCACCTCGTCGAAGCTCTTCAGCTTGAGGGGATCAAAGTCGCCCCAGCGCAGGGCAGCAGGCACGCTGGTGTAAATCTCGTTGGGCGCCGTGAAGCAGGCAATGGATTCCAGCTTTCCGGCCGCAGCGCGCAGTTCGATTTGTGCGCTTCCTGGCAGCGAGAGTGGTCGGCCGGCAATCACCCGAGGGTCGCGCGTGAAACGGTTGGGGAAGAAGCGGCGGACAACGCCCGTTGCATCCATGTGATAGCAGTACAAGTAGCCATTCATGGCTGGGATGAGCTGCAACCGGACGATTTCGCCAGCCGCGAAGCTGGCTTTGGCCGGTATCAGGGCCAGGCGGGGTTCAGCCTGCACCGCAGCGGCTGTCGGTGTCTGCGGGGTAGCCACGCGAGTGGTTGCCGTGGCTGCGGCCGTGGCTGGTGATGGCGCCTGAGCCGCAGGCTCCGCAGCGCTTTGCTGGATGGCTGGCACCACGTTGGCAACGAAAGGCGTGGCTGGCGGCGGCGGAAAGGGCCGGTGCAGGAAGTCGCTGAAAAAGGACAGGTCAACGAAGTCCAGCTCGGCAAAGCCTGAAGCGCGTCTATAGGCAGCAACCGCCTGCCGCAGCCCAGGCGAGATTTGGCCATCGACCGGGCCGTCGTAGAAGCCGCGGTTGCGCAACTGCTCCTGAAAGTAGGGCACCAACTCGCCACTGCGCTGCATGCCGATGAACCAGTCTTCGATCTCACGCTTGACGTCGGCGTTATCGGGTCCCACGCCCAAGCATGACCAGTAGGGCAGCTTCAGCAGCCTGCCAAAAAGCTCGACCGCCGACATCTCAACCATGTTGCGCAGTGCCTGCGCCGTGCCATCGGTGCGTTGAAAGCTGGTACTGAAGTTGATGCCGACCTTGCGCATGGTGGCCTGTGAATCCACAGCGTCACCTTCACGTGCGATCACCACCAGATTCTTAGACGACACACCCGGCAGCAGCGTCAGGTTGCTCGTTTCCACCATGCTCACATCGAAGCCCAGCACGTTGAACTGCCGGCTGCGTGATACCCCGGCCGACAGAAAAGGCTCCAGCGCCAGACCCAGGTCGCCCTGACGCCGCAGCACGCCTTCGTCAAGCTGCGACACCGAGCCACGCATGTTGTAGCGCGGCACCGCACCAAAGGGGCTGCGCTGCTTGGCATTGGCCAAGAAGGCGACCACGTTGTTGGCATCCTGCCCGAAGGTATTCAAGCGGATGGCACGGCTGCGACGTGTCATGTCAGACACGGCCGAGACCATCATGTCCCGCGTGTTGGCGCTGACCTTCTTGGTGCTATCGGCCAAGTCTTCCATGATCACGCTGACATCAAAAGTGTTGTAGCGCAAGAAGGTCTCGTCCATGCAGCGCAGCGCATCGGTGAAGTCGGTGACGTTGCGCACCGGTGTGGTCGAGATGCGACCGCTGCCAGCCTGAGCCACGTCCTGCTCGCGCGGCGGCGGCGTCAGGCTGGAGCAGCCGGCCAGCGCCAAGGCAGTCACGCCGATCAGGCCGATCAGACCGACTCGGACCAGACGGCTAAGGCCGCCAGAAAACTTTGGTTTCATCGCGCAGTCTCCACGGTTAACTGATACTTGAGCTTGTTGCAGTTGGGACTTTTGGGCCAAGGCAGAACAAGTGCTGACAGGGCAGGGCATTCCCAGAGAGGGTGCCCCGTCCCGTTGTGCCATGTCCTTGCCCCTCCCCTCCCCTCCCGTTACGTTACTTCAGGTTCGGGCTTGTGCAATGCCGTTTCAATTGCAACGGTTGTTGGCCATGATCACATCGCCCTGCACCACCACCGTGGTCTGCGTGCGGGCGGAAGTGCTGATGCCAGCACGCCCACTGTCGATCACGTTGCCAATGGCGATGTTGCAGCCATCGCCCAGCAGGTCACCGCCGCGGCCAGCCGGCTGGCTGGCATCGACCGGCTTGACCCTGATGGCCTTGCCGTCGCCACGTTGCACCTTGGCGCGGGCGATGCGTGCGTTGATGTCGTCGCCGACCTCGCTGATGCCGGCATGCGCGGGCCATGCGAGCAGCGCACTCAAGCAGCCCAGTAGCAGCAATCGTGGCGTTTGAAAGTTCTTCATTTTGAGCTCCCTGTCGTTCAGCGGCCTTGCACGCCGCCAAGGTTGATCGTCTGGGTGTTGCGGGTGCCGGCTGTGGCGCCAAACTGCGAAACCACACCCACCACCAGCACTGACGTCTCAACATTGCGCACGGATGCACTGTGGACGCTGCCAATGTTGATGACCTGCCGGTTGATGCCCGCAAACCCGCTGCCTGCCACCTGGTTGATCGCGGCCAATACGTTGGCGTCGGTGCTTACGTCTCGGGTGTTGGAGTCGTTGACGCTGCCCACCAGAATGCTCTGGTCGTTGCCGCCGGCCACAGTGTTGGCCGACACCTGATTGACAAAGCCGGCCACGCGCCCCGTCAGCCGCAAGTCGCGCCCCGTGGATTCGGCCACGCTGGCCACCAGCAGCAGTTGTTGATCAGCTGAGGTGCCTGCGCCGTTCTGGTTGACAAAGCCGCCCACGAAGCCGTCGGTGGTGATGTCGCGCGCCTGGACGCCGCCTTTGACGGCGCCGATGCCGATGCGCTGCACGGCAGACCCCGCCACGTTCTGCGACAGGTTGCCCACCAGGGTGCCCTGAAGGTTCAGGTTGCGTGCCTGCAATGTGCCGTCCACGGCACCCACGGCCAGGGATTGCAAGCTGCTGCCCAGGGTGTTCTGGCGCACATTGCCCAGTACAGCACCTCGGACGTTGATGTTGTTGGCACTGCCAAGCCCGGAGACGCCACCGACAGCGATGGCCTGGCGGGTTGCGCCGGCGTTGCCCAGGCCCACCGACGCCGCAGTCTGGGTGATGGTGCCGCTGGAGGTGCTGCTCGTGGTGATGTTGTTGGCGCTGATGTTGCGATCCTGGGCGTGGGCTGCGCCGATGGCGGCAACGAACATGAGCAGGGCGAATTTGCGGGGGGTGTTCATGCGGATTCTCCGAAAATTGTGAAAGTGAGGTCGCACCGCTTTGACTGGAAGCGGTGCAGGTTCAATGGGTCACGGCTGCTGGTTGCCAAGCACGGTGGCGCCTTGCACGCCGCCCACGACGACGCTCTGAAGATTGCCGACGCCGGCCACCGTGGCACCGATCTGGGTCACCGCGCCATTGACGGTGCCGTTGGCCGTGATGTTGTTGGCTCGCGTGTTTTGCGCTGCGCCGATGTTGGTGACCTGGGAGTTGACGCCAGCGCCAACGCTGGCGCTGACTTGCAACAGGTTGCCGTTCAGGGTGCCGTTGAGAACCAGGTTGTTCGCCGCGACCCCGCGCGCGCCACCGATGACCGCGACTTGTTCGTTGGCGCCCGCCAGGGCATCCAGAACAAACTGCGTCGAAGCCCCCGTGAGCGTGCCTGTGGCGTTGATGTTGTTGGCCCTGACCTCGTCCACGCCCCCTACCTGCAGTGCCTGCAGGTTGCCCGCCGAAAGTGCACTGAGCCCTGCCTGCAAGACGTTGCCGTTGACGTTGCCGGTGACGGTCACGTTGTTGGCAACGGTGTCCGATACCGAACCGACCGAAGTCAGTTGCTCATTGGAGGCCTCGGCCACACCGACACGGAACTGCGTGATCGCACCGTTGACATTGCCGTTGGCAGTGATGCGGTTGGCCTGTACCGCGCCTGCCACGCCACCGACGCGGGCGTTCTGGCCCCCATCGAGGAAGGCACCGGCGCCTGGGAGCCCACCGCCGCCATTGATATGGCTGACGGCACCGCCGCCAATCTGTTGGATCGCGCCATTGACACTGCCCGTGACATTGACGTTGCCTGTCAACACGGCGCCAGGCTGGGTCAGTGACTGCGCCTGGCTGCCTGTGGCCACGCAGGTCAGCGCCAGGGTGGCCACAAGGGGAAGAAGCTTGAAGTTCATCGGATTCTCCTGAAGGGTTTCGGGTGGCTCCAACCGGGAATCGGCTGGTTGCAACCCTCTGACGGGCGAGTACCGGCGGCGGATGCAGGCCGCAGCGAAAAAATTTTTGCCGTGTAGCCCCAAGCGCCTGCATCTGCCGCGCACCGCCGTGCGTCAACAAGGTGGCCGTGTCGTTCATCGGCCCCTACTTTTGTACCTTGCCTCTCACCGGAGCCCACCATGAACCGTCGCCGATTCGCTCTTTCCACCCTCATCACCATCCTCGCCATGCACACCAGCACCACCACCCGGGCGGCCAGCCCGACCCAGGTTTTCGTCGCCAGCGCCAACGGGCAGCAGAGCGAGGTCAGCCTGCAGATTGACGGCAGCCGCTTCCAGGGCGTACTCAAGGACAGTGGCGGTCAGTTTCCGCTGCGTGGTCAGGTGCAAGGCAAGCGGCTCACAGGTCAGATAATGGACCCGACCAGCGGCCAGGAAATACTGCCTTTTCAGGCCGAACTGGATGGCGACACGTTGTACCTGAGCTTCAAGGCTCCACAAGCCCCCGGCCCCGTGACCTTTGCGTTGCGCCGGGTGGGCGCCCCACCGCTGCCTGCGACTGCCGTGCACCTGCCGAATGGTGCGGCGCTGGACGCACGCTTGCTGGGCCGCTGGAGCCATCACAAAACCACCAGCAGCGCAGGCGGCGCAGGCGGCTTTGCTTCATTCAGTACCGTGCGCACGCTGGTGCTGGCGGCCGACGGCCGCATGCAGCAGTGGGTGCGCTCGGTCGGCGGTGGCGGCCAGTGGAGCCACCGCAGCGGCGACGAGCTGGAACTTGAGGGCCGCTGGACCACCCAGGGCGCCGCGCTGTGGGTCCTGCCCGCAGGCCATGCCGCCTACGTGCGCGTGGCCGCCTACCAGTTGGAAGGCGAGCGCCTGGTGATGCAGGGCAATGGCGGGCGCCAGATCTGGCGGCGCTGAAATCCAAGGTCTGGGCAATTCCTGGACCCCGGACCCCGGACCCCAGACCCCAGATCCCAGATCCCAGATCCCAGATCCCAGATCCCAGATCCCAGATCCCAGATCCCAGACCGCGGCACTTGGCCGCCCGAACTGTGGCGGTTGGGCGTGGGTCTTCGACCTGCGCTGCTGGGTCAACTCAGTTGGCTGGCGACCTCCAGCGCCGGTTCATCGGCACGGCTCCAGCGCCCTGACCAATCCAAAATCTCCTGCGCTGGTTCAGGCCGCCTGCATCAGCGCGTCTGCCAGCGACGTTTGCACCCGCCCCGTCAGAATGCGGTCCAGGATGCGCGGCACTTCAAACACCGCCTGGTTCTGATGGGCCTGCACACGCGAGCGGTAAAAGGGCAGCGCCGAGGTCACCCGCTCCACCGCAGGCTGCACTTCACTGAAACTGCGCACCACCACGCCCAGCCGATGCTGTTGTACCCAGTGGGTGTTCCAGCGCTCTTGCGGCAAAGTCCAGGCGTTGCGTGACACGATCACCGGCAAGCCCATCTGCACCGCCTCGCTGATGCTGCCGGGGCCGGGCTTGCCGATGAAGAAGTCTGCCAGTTGCATCCAGCGGCTGACATCGGGGGTGTAAGGCACCACAACGCGGGGCGCCTGGGCCGGCAGCGCCAACAGCTCCCGCGCCAGGTCGTCGTTGCGCCCACACATCAGGATCAACGGCGTGGTCGGCAAGCCAGTGGCGATTTTTTTCATCACCCGGGACCCGGTTCCGCCAAACAACACCAGGCCGACGGGGCTGTTGGGGTTCAGGCCCAACGCACGTTGCCGGACGGCCCGCGTCGCAGGATCCAGCCTGGCGCCCAGATGGAACTCGGGCCGCAGCACCATGCCGCTGCTGCGGTGCACGCGGCTGGCGGGCACACCTGCGGCAATGGCCTGTTGCGCTGCGTGCTGGGTGCCGCAGATCAGGTGCTGCTGCAGTTCGGGTTCGATCCAGAAGCCGGGCCCAAAGTCCGCCATGTCGGTCATCACGGTAACCAAGGGTGCGCCGGGCCGCACCTGGGCCAGCGCGTCGTGCATGCAGCGGTTGAAGTTGGGGATCAGCGACACCACCATGTCGGGGCGCCTGACTTCCCAGTGCTGGCGCAGCCGCCTGACCAGACTTTGGTGCCCCATCCGGATCAACGACTGCAGCAGCTTGAGTTCTTGCGCCAGCCCGAGCGTGAAGCCGCTGGCCAGCCGCTTGTTGTAGAGGTCTTCAGGAGACAGACCCGTCAGGCGCTTGAAGCTGGCGCCAGGGTCCAGTGCTTCAAACAGGTTGAGCTTGCTCACCTGCCAGGGCCGGCCCTGGGCAACGATCTCCTGCTCCAGAGCCTGCGCCGCAGCGCGGTGGCCGCCCCCCGCGTTGAACCAGACCAAGTCGACTTTGGCTTTATGCAGCATCACCACCACAGGCTCCTATGCACCTCATTGGTCTGCAGCCTACGCGTCGCACGTGACGCTGGCGCGACAGCGCTGCGCCAGAGCCAGAGCCAGAGCCAGAGCCAGAGCCAGAGCCAGAGCCAGAGCCAGAGCCAGATTGTCACGGTCTTGTCACTTTGCTGGCTTAACTTGTCTTCCCAGTCGATGCGCGAGTAGCCGCGCCCTCAGCGTTGAACTCAAGGTGCATGCGTGAAGCCTGTAGACGAAGAACTGATCCGCCGGATCCACCAGGATCTGCGCGACGACCTCGATGAAGAGCTGGAGCTCGAAATCGAGGACCGCGCAGACGAGTCCGATGTTGCGCAGGCCGACAGGACAGCCCGAATTCGCTACTTCAAGGAGCTGTTCAGGCTGCAGGCCGAGCTGGTCAAGTTGCAGGATTGGGTGGTGGCCACCCAGCACAAGGTGGTGATCCTGTTCGAGGGCCGCGACGCTGCCGGCAAGGGCGGTGCCATCAAACGCATCACGCAGCGCCTGAACCCACGCGTGTGCCGGGTGGCAGCCCTGCCGGCGCCCAACGACCGCGAGCGTACGCAGTGGTACTTTCAGCGTTATGCCACGCACTTGCCGGCGGGCGGCGAGATGGTGCTGTTTGACCGCAGCTGGTACAACCGCGCCGGCGTCGAACGGGTGATGGGTTTTTGCGACGACGCGCAGTACGAGGAGTTCTTTACTTCGGCGCCTGAATTCGAGCGCATGCTGGTGCGCTCGGGCATCCAGCTCATCAAGTACTGGTTTTCCATCTCAGACGATGAGCAGCAGGTGCGCTTTCTGGGCCGCATCCACGACCCGCTGAAGCAGTGGAAGCTGAGCCCGATGGACCTGGAATCCCGCCGCCGCTGGGAGGCCTACACCCACGCCAAAGAAGTGATGCTGGCGCGCACCCATATCCCGGAAGCGCCATGGTGGGTGGTCCGGGCCGACGACAAGAAGCGCGCCAGACTGAACTGCATCGCACACCTGCTGGCGCAGATGCCCTTTGAAGAGTTGCCCCACACGCCGATTCTGCTGCCCGACAGGCAACGCCGTGAAGACTATGTGCGCCAGCCTGTGCCTGTCGAGCTGCTGGTGCCGGAGATCTACTGACTGATCCTTTGACTGCCCGCGAAGCAGGCTCTGGCCAGGGCAGCGCGGCCCGCATGTTTCAGGCTGCGCTGGGGCATGGTCCTGACCGTCATGGTCTGATTTGTGGATTCTTGTTTGAGCACCAGCAGCCGGGTCGCGTGCTCAGCCTGGATGAGGCGCTGGCCTGGTTGGCCGAGCCGGCGCCCAGCCCCGGCTTCTTCTGGCTTCACTTCAGTCTGAGTGACGCCACCGCCCACAGCTGGATGCAGCAATCCTTGAGCTTGCAGCGCTTGTTGGCGCCTGAGCCGGGAGCGCTGTTCAGATTGCTGCACCAGCCCCCGCTGTGGCTGAGCAGCGATGAACTGGACGGCATACGTCAGCCCACCGAAGAATTCGCTTTGGTGCTGCAGGACCTGGCGGCCCTGCAAGAGCGCATCAAGCTGCTGCAAGAAGAGATCACGGCGCAGTTGGCGGAGCAAACCAACCGCAGCCTCTTCACGCTGACTGTGGTCACAGTACTGGCCCTGCCCATCAACCTCGTGGCGGGCCTGTTTGGCATGAATGTGGGTGGCCTGCCACGGGCCGAAAACCCAATGGGCTTTGCCTGGGTGGCTTGCAGTGTGGTGGTCTTCACCGGGGTCGCAGGCTGGCTGGCTTTAAGGCGCCGCAACTGAGCCTGAATGGGTCCAACGGGGCCTGGTTTTGTTGCGCCCACTGCAGACGCACTGGCTGTGACGGGGCCAACCTGCGCCAAACATCTGCAACGTATTTGCCATGTGGGCAGCCGAACCGACACACGTCGAGCCGGTGCACGGGCCCGTCGTCACCCAAGGGTCATCGTCGCTACTCGCCTGTGTCATGCCGACTGGCGACGATTCCGCAAATGAATATTGCTGAGCTGGAGCTGTCGGCCATCGCCAGGGTCGCAGGAGTCAACGCTCCGGCGGGCCCCGCGCTGCTGAACGCCAAGGCGGGCGGGCCTGCGCCTGCGGCCGCCCCGCAAACGCAGTCGTTGCTGACGCTGTGGGTACAGACTGCAGAGCAACTGTTGCAGGCCCAACAGCTGCGCTACCGCGTCTTCATCGAAGAGATGGGGGCCACACCGCCAACGCCAGCCTGCGCCGGATCCGGTCTGGACTGCGACGCATTTGACCCCTTCTGCGAGCACCTGATCGTGCAGACCGCAGCTTCAGAGCACTCGCCTTCGCAGGTGGTGGGCACCTACAGGGTGCTGACGCCGGCAGCGGCACGCCGCGCGGGGGGCTTGTACAGCGACACCGAGTTTGATCTGAGCCGCTTGCAGCCCCTGCGCGGGCGCATCGCTGAACTGGGCCGCTCCTGCGTCGATCCCGCCTGGCGCCAAGGCGGGGTCATCCTGATGCTGTGGGCTGCGCTGGCGGACTTCATGCAGCGCAATGGCCTGGACATCACAGTGGGTTGCGCCAGTGTCAGCATGCACGACGGTGGGCACAGCGCTGCCAGCCTGTGGCACCAACTGCAGCGCTGCCATGCCGCGCCGGAACCGTGGTCTGCCCAACCACACTTGCCGCTACCTCTTCTGCATCTGCGCAGCGATCTGCAAGTTTCGCCGCCCTCGCTGATCAAGGGCTATTTGCGTTGTGGCGGCTGCGTGCTTGGGCCGCCAGCCTGGGACCCGCAATTCGGCACGGCAGACCTGCCGATGATGCTCAACCTGGCGGACATGCCCGCCGCCTATCGACGCCGCTTCTTCGCTGGCTGATCACACCCCGGTTGTCTGCGCGCGCCGGCGTTATGGCGATACCGGCGTGCCGGAGTGCTCCAGTGATGGTTTTGCGACAATGCCGTTTGTCGTCGACCCGTCTGTCCCCGTCGTTGCTGCTGCTGTTTCTGCCTGCCTTCGCGCTGCTGGGGGGCTGTGCCAGTTTTTCGACGCCCAACCGAATCACACTGAGCCGAGCTGAGCCGCAGGGTTTGCTCAACCGCAGTTTCCCAAAGGAGCGCAGCCGGCCTTGCGCATCAGCCGTGGCGGACTGGAAATCAGCTTCGAGCCGGCGGCCAAGTAAAGAGCGCTGAGGCAGGCGTTGAGACGATCGAACGACCGGATTTGTGGGCGGCCTTGGGCCGCCGATCCGCTTTTGGTGACGAGGAAATGATGTCAAGCTCCCAGATTGAATCGCAGGTCAAGCGCAGAAGAACCTTTGCCATCATCAGCCACCCCGACGCAGGCAAGACCACGCTGACCGAGAAGCTGCTGCTGTTTTCGGGTGCGATCCAGATCGCCGGCAGCGTCAAGGCGCGCAAGGCCACGCGCCACGCTACCTCGGACTGGATGGAAATCGAGAAGCAGCGCGGCATCTCGGTGGCCAGTTCGGTGATGCAGATGGAGTACCGCGACTGCGTCATCAACCTGCTCGACACCCCTGGTCACCAGGACTTCAGCGAAGACACCTACCGCGTGCTGACGGCCGTCGACGCGGCGCTGATGGTGATCGACGCGGCCAACGGCGTGGAGCCGCAGACGCGCCGCCTGCTGCAGGTTTGCAGGGCGCGCAACACGCCCATCCTGACCTTTGTCAACAAGATGGACCGCGAGGTACAAGACCCGCTGAATCTGATGGACGAGATCGAGCGTGAGCTCGGTATGTCGGTGGTGCCTTTCACATGGCCAGTAGGCATGGGCAAGGCCTTTGGCGGTGTGATGGACTTGCGCAAGCTGCAGATGCGCGTCTTCTCAGGTGGGCAAGAGCGCAACCGCGAGGACGACGAGATCGTCGATGGTTTAACCAATCCCGCGTTGCTCAAGCGCTTTGGCAGTGCCTTCGAGCAGGCTTCGGGAGAAGTCGAACTGGTGCAAGGCGCAGCGCCAGCCTTTGACGAAGCCGAGTTTCTGGCCGGCCGCCAGACGCCGATGTTCTTCGGTTCTGCGATCAACAACTTCGGCGTGCGTGAAGTGCTCGATGCTTTGGTCGACCTGGCGCCTGCCCCCGGCCCGCGTACCAGCCTGCAACGGGTGGTGCAGCCTGAAGAGCCCAAGTTCACCGGCGTGGTCTTCAAGATCCAGGCCAACATGGACCCGGCGCACCGAGACCGCATTGCCTTCCTGCGCGTGGCCAGCGGCCACTTCGAGCGCGGCATGCGCTTGAAGGTCTCACGCAGCGGCAAAGAGCTGCGGCCCAACACGGTGGTCTCGTTCTTGAGCCAGCGCCGCGAGCTGCTGGAAGAGGCCTACGCCGGCGACATC
>JBBQIB010000131.1:0-11607 GCA_038324515.1 Burkholderiales bacterium | reverse complement strand
TTGCTGCGCCGCGCGCGCGGCGTGCTGGTGTTCCCGAAGGTCGTCAGCGCCGGCTTCGTGGTCGGTGGCTCCTACGGCAAGGGCGAATTGCGTGTCCGCGGCCAGACCGTGGGCTACTACAGCACCGCTGCCGCTTCGATTGGCCTGCTCGCCGGCGCCGAGTCCAAGGCCGTCTACATCCTGTTCATGACCGACGAAGCGCTGCAGAAATTCCAGGCCAGCAAGGGCTGGACGGCGGGCGCCGACGCTTCTGTCTCGGTCTACAAGGCAGGCGCCAGCGCCAACATCGACACGCAGACGGCTCAGCAGCCCATTGTCGGCTACGTGCTGACAAACGTTGGCCTGATGGCCGACGTGTCAATCGACGGCACGAAGATCACGCGCCTGGACCTGTAAGCGGTCGGGGGCGGCAAGCCCCCGGCGGCCAATGCACGTTGCCACCAACACCGCCAAGCAGCAGTTCTCCGGATTGACCAACCCGGCCGGCCTTCGGGCAGGCCGATGCACAGGCGCAGCAGGTTAGTCTCCAAGCCTGAAAACTTGGTCCGTCGCCCGTAGCCATGTCAGCCATTGCCACATCGACGCTGGCCGCCCCTGTGCTGGCGCTGGCGCCCATCGTCACCATTCTGCTGTTGATGCTGGCGTTGGGCTGGTCAGCTGCGCGCGCCGGCCTTGCCGGGCTCTTGCTGGCGGCGCTGGTGGCCGTGCCGGTGTTCGGCTTTGGCAGCACTGCGCCAGGCCTGGCTGCCTCGACATGGGGTGTCGCGGCCGAGGGCTCGTTCGTCGCGTTGACGATCCTCTGGATTTTGTGGCCGGCGCTGGCGCTGCACGAGCATCAGCAGCGCTGCGGCGCCATCGACACCCTGCGCGCCGGACTTGGCAGGCTCAGCGGGCAGCGCCCGTTGCAGGCGCTTCTGGTGGGCTGGTTCGTGGCGCTGTTTTTCGAAGGCGCCGCTGGCTTCGGCACGCCGGTGGCGCTGGCTGCACCGTTGCTGGTGGCCCTGGGATTGCCACCGCTGCAGGCCGTGGTGCTGGCGTTGTTGGGGCACGCCATTGGCGTATCTTTTGGCGCACTGGGTACACCGGTGATGGCGCAAGTGGGCCTGACTGGGCTTGATCCGGTGGCCATCGCCTGGCACACGGCAGCGCTGCATGCGGCGCTGGGTGGGCTGATGATGGTGTTTTTTGTGCGCACACTGGCATCAGCCGGGGCTGCGCCGGACTGGGGCTGGGCCGCTGCGGCGGCGGCTGGTTTTCTGGTGCCCAGCCTGCTGCTGGCGGCCACCGTGGGCCCGGAGCTCGCCACACTGGGCGCGGCGCTGCTGGGTGCTGCATTGTTCTCTTTCACCTTGTATCTGCGGCGCGACCGCAGCGCCGTGCAGCCGCCGTTGCCTGGCAGCCCCTGGCGCGCACTGGCGCCTTACGGTGTGCTGGTGGGGCTGGTGCTGGCCACGCGCACGCTGGGGCCGCTGTCGGATGCGCTGGCTGCTGTGGAGTTGCGCTGGGCGCTGCCTGGCGGCTTTCAGGGCCAGATGCAACCCTTGCGTCACCCGGGCACCTTGTTGCTGCTGGCGTTGCTGATCGGTGCACGCATCCAGGGTGTGCCGCTGCGCGCGCTGGGCCCGGCGTTGGCTGCATCGGCGCGGCAGTTGTTGCCGGTGACGGTGGCGTTGCTGGCCATGTTGGCGCTGTCGCGGCTGATGCTGCACGCAGGCATGATCGGTGCCCTCGAGCAGGCTGCGGTGCAGGGGGTGGGGCGCGGCTGGCCGCTGCTGGCACCTGCGGTGGGCGCGCTGGGCAGCTTTGTCACCGGCTCGGGCACGGCATCCAACGTGCTGTTCACGACACTGCAAGCGCAGACGGCGCAAGCCTTGGGCCTGGCACCTGTGCTGATGGTGGCGGCACAAGGCTTCGGTGCGGCGATCGGCAACATCGTCTGCCCACACAACGTGGTGGCTGGCGCAGCCACAGTGGGCCTGGCGGGCCGCGAAAGTGAGGTGCTGCGGCGCACTGTCGGGCCCTGCGCGCTGTATTTGTTGGCGGGTGGGGCGCTCGTGCTGGTTTTGACCTTGATTTGAGCTTGGGGCGATTCGGCCGCCCGCACCGCGCTGGCGCGGGCCTGCTTCGGGGCGTGTTCAAGCTGCGCCTGGGCTACCTGAATTGCGTCATCACAAGCACCAGCAACAGCGCGGCAACGATGGCCAGCGCCAACTTCCACTTTGACCAGGGACGGTCGCCTTCGACCTCGCCGCTTTGGCCGTTGACGACGATCTGGTAAGGCTTGCCGCCAAAGCGGTAGGCACCGATCCACACCGGCAGCAGCAGGTGCTTGAAGCGGATGTCTTCGACGACGGTCTGTTTGGCATGAATGCGCTGCGTGTCGCCGCCTATGTCGCGGCGGATCGCCGAGTCGATGGCCCCTTCCATGCGCTGCCTGGCGTCGCCAAAGCACTCTTCGAGCCCGCTGCGATAGACCTCGACCGTGAAGCCTGCCAGCATCTCGTCGCTGGGCGGTCGCAGTTGTTTCAGGTCCCAGCGATCGAGCACCCGCGCCAGGTGACTCGGGATCGACGGCGAGCCGACGATCAGGATGTCGTCAAAGGCCACCGAGACCGCACCAGCGGCTGCCGACCAGTCGGTGACCGTGCGTGTGGTGGCCACACCCGCCTGGGCCGAAGCGTTAGGCCGGTTCTCGCGCACCTGGCGGCGCAAGCCGCGCTCGCCGCGGTAGCTGCTCAACGTGTTGGCGTCATAGGTCCACCAGGGCAGGTACACACCTTTGACACCATCGGCTTGGCGCACCGTGTTCTTGAGCGCCCTGGGTGCAAACCAGCGGCTGCCGACCCACTGCGCAAACACGCGCTGCGCGGCTGCCTTGTCCAGTGCGAAAGGCAACACGGCCTGCACACGGATGAGGCGCTCGACATGCGACTGCTCAACCAGCAAAGATGCAGCGCAAAACGCGCAAGCCTCACCGACCACATGGCCTTCGAAGCGGGTTTGCGCGCCGCAAGACGAACAATCGACGATGCGCGCTTCAAGGCTCGGCTCGCGCGCAGCCAGCCGGCGCAAGGCATCGAGGTAGTCCTGCTCGCGCAGGGCCTGGGCACGCGCATCGGCACTCGGCTCGGGCAGCATGCGGGCGTATCCGCAGGCCCTGCAGGCCAGCGCCATGCGGGCCGGCTCGAATGTCATCGCTGCGCCGCACGAGGGGCAGCCAAAGCCCGTGGGTGGCGCAGCCTGGTCTGGCTCAGCGGCAGCTGAAGGGGGCGCGGTGTCGGGCATGACTTGGTGTCTCACACCGCCACACTGGCCCCTCGTTTGCGCCATTGCACCAGGCCAAAGAAGCAAGCAGCGGCAAAGACCAGGCCCCCCAACAGCACGGGTGACGCGAGTGCCGTCAGCGAGCTGGCAAAGTCGCTGATCAACCAGGCAGGGGCCTTGCCTGCCAGCTCCATCGCAGCGCCTGCGCCTTCGGCGTTGATGTGCAAGTCGCCGCCTGAATAAAGCGATCCTGCCGCGCCCTGGGCCATCGCCGACAGCCAGTTCGGCAACCAGTGGTAGCCGGCAATGGCGCCCAACGGCGAGTTGCCGATGGCCAGCAGCAAGCCAAAGACCACCAAACCCCAGCGTCGCATCCAGGCAAACATCAGCATCGCCAGCAAGATCAGCGGCGCCAGCCACAGCAAGGCCAGTGGCCAGCCCAGGGCGGAGCGCGTCAGCAGCACGCCAATCAGCTTGGCTGCATCCGACCAAGGCAAGTCCAACCATGCACCGAAGCCGTACGTGCGGCTGACCAACACGGCCGATACCAACACGCCTGCCAGCGCGCCCCAAAGCAATGCCAGCAGCGGCACCAGCACCAGGTGCACCCCCATCGGCACGGCCAGGCTGCGCGAGTGGCCGATGGGCAGCGAAAGCCAGAACTCCACCGAGCGGTCGGCATGGTCACGCCGCGCCAGGCCCACCACGGTGACCAGGCTGGTGACCGTGGCCAGCAGCAGCATCACGGCCATGCTGGCGACGACGCTGAGCGCAGCCACGGCCACAACGGGGGGCATGCCCGAGTCACCCATCTCCGCATCCATCTGCACCTGCACATTGCCGAAACTGAGCAGCAGCACGGCCAGCAGCAGCGGCACAGTGGCGGTCAGCGCCCAGCCAAAACGGTGCTGCATCCATTCGCGCTGCATCAAGGGCATCAAGAGATTCATGGTCGGGCTCCAGGAAGTTGTCAGAACTGCGTGCGGTTGAGTTCGGGCTTGCGTGTCAGCGCCACGAACAAATCGACCAGGCTGGGCCGCATGCGCTGGCCCAGGGCCTGCACGTCTGCGGGTGGCTCGCCATCAAAGATGGCCGCATTGCCACCCGGCCCCGGGCCAGTGCGGTAGCGGAGCAGCGGGTGCGCGGCGGCCATCTGGTCAGCCACCGCACTGTCGTGGCTCAGCGCCACGAAACGGCGGTCCATGTCCTCCAGGCTCAGCGACAGCACCAGCTTGCCTTCGTTGAGCATCAGCACATCCGACAGCAGCGTTTCGATCTCTTCGATCTGGTGCGTGCTGATCAGCACGCTGCGTTCACCGTCGCACCATTCGTCGATGAGCATCTCATAGAACGATTTGCGCGACAGCACGTCCAGCCCCAGCGTGGGCTCGTCCAGGATCATCAGACGCGCATCGATGGCGGCGATCAGCGCCAGATGGGCCTGTGCCACCATGCCTTTGCTGAGGGTCTTGACCTTGTCGTTCAGGCCCACGCTGGTGCGCTTGAGCAGGGCCCTGGCACGCTCGGCTGAGAACTTGGGGTGCAGCCCGCTCATCAGCGTGATCAGCTCACCCACGCGCGCCCAGCGCGGCAGGATCGCCACGTCGGGGATGTAGCAAGCCGATTGCAGCAGGGCCACGCGGTCGCGCACCGGGTCCAGGCCCAGCACGCTCAATTGCCCTTGCGTTTTTGCCAGGCCCACCATAGCCTTCATCAGCGTGGTTTTGCCGGCGCCGTTGTGGCCCAGCAGCCCGACCACGCGGCCTTTGGGGATCGTGAAGCTGACCTCGTCCACCGCGCGCTTGGCGCCGTAGCTGACGCTCAGGTTCACAGCTTGCACCAGAGCTTCGGTGGCTGCTGTGACATTCATTGCGGGTTCTCCCAGTTCAGGTGTTCAGGGCCGATGCCGAGTCGGCGCAGGCGCTCTTGCAGCCGCGGCCACTCCTGCTTCAAGAAGCGCTCTCGCTCGGCGGCACGCAGTTTTTCGCGCGCGCCAGTGGTCACAAACATGCCCAGGCCGCGCCTGCTTTCCAGCAAACCGTTGTCGCCCAGGGCCTGCAAGGCGCGGTGCACCGTCAGTGGGTTGATCAGGTAGCGACTGGCCAAAGCGCGCACTGAAGGCATGGCTTCGCCTTCTGGCGGATCGCCATCGATCAATCGGCCCAGCAGGATGTCTGCCAGTTGCTGGTAAATCGGTTGCTTCTGGTCCCAGGTGTGCATCGTGGTCGGCCCTTTCTCGGCTCCACCTGGGGTCGGCCTGGCGCAGCTTGCAGTTCAGTTGCTGCAGTCAGGCCAGACTCAGCCAGGAGGTGTGTTACTGATGCAGCACACCATATCAGTGCCAAAGGGTTTCGCACCTGTTCTGCGACGGTCTGCATTGGCGGCCGACAGACTGCAACAGTCTGAGGCGCAGCAGCGGGCTCGAAACCAATGTCAAAGGCTGTCTTGCAGCATCTGTGCATAGTCTTCGCGGCTGGCCAGTCGGGGGTTGGTCTTGTGGCAATGGTCGGCCATGGCACCGTCGATCACGCTGCCGAACAGGTCGGGCGTGACGCCCATCGCGGCAAGCCCGCTGGGCAGCTTGAGCCGCTGGTTCATCTGCCGCAAAGCCTGGGCGATGGCTTCGGCGGCCTGCAAGGCTTGTTGGCTGAGCGCTTGGGCAGCGTCACCCGAACCAGCGCCCACCGGATCCCCAGCGACGGTCACGCCCATCGCCTGCGCCATGCGCTGCATGCGCCTGTCGGCCTGGATCGACGGCGCATGGGCGTTGAAGCGCACCACGGCAGGCAGGAACATCGCATTCAGCGTGCCGTGGTGCAGGCGCGGATCGACGCCGCCCAGGCTGTGGCTGAGCGAGTGCACGCAGCCCAGGCCTTTCTGGAAGGCCATCGCACCTTGCATGCTGGCGCTCATCATGTTCCAGCGTGCGTCACGGTCGTGGCCATCAGCGGTGGCGCGCTCGACATGCGTCCAGCCACGGGCCAGGCCGTCCAGCGCGATGCCGTCGGCGGGGGGGTTCAGCGCCGGGGCCATGAAGGTCTCCATGCAGTGTGCGATGGCGTCCATGCCGGTGGCTGCCGTCAGACCGGGCGGCAATCCCAGCGTCAGATCGGGGTCCATCAGCGCCGCCTTGGGCATCAGGTGCCAACTGTGAAAGCCCAGCTTGCGCCCGTCGTCCACGATCAGGATCGCGCCGCGCGCCACTTCGCTGCCGGTGCCGGCAGTGGTGGGTACCGCAATCAACGGCGCCACCGCTGCGCTGATCAAGGGGCTGCCACCTTCGATGGTGGCGTAGGTCTTCAGCGCTCCGGGGTGAGTGGCTGCAATCGCCACGCCCTTGGCCAGGTCGATGCTGCTGCCGCCGCCCACCGCGATCAGGCCATCGCAGCCTTCGTTCTGGTAGATCAGGCTGGCAGCACGTACCGCAGCCTCGGTCGGGTTGGACGGTGTGGCGTCAAAGACCGCGTGGGGCAGGGTGCCCAGGGCCTGCAGCGCTTTGTCCAGCACGCCGGCGGCGCGCACCCCGGCGTCGCTGACGACCAGTGGCTTGCGCATGCCGATGCGCTGGCACTCGGCAGCCAGCAGGGCCACGGCGCCGGCTTCGATGTCGATCTGGGTCAGGTACTGAATGCGGGCCATGCGGCTTCCTGGGTGTGTGTTGGCGTGCGAGATTGCGTACATGAAGACACCCGTGATGGCGTGTCTGAGCACAAGTATGCTCCGGCGAGCCACAGTTTTGACAAGGACGCAGCATGAAGACCCGAGACTTCCGGTACCTCGAGAGGATGCGCGTGCGCTGGGTCGAGGTGGACATGCAAAGGATCGTCTTCAACGGCCACTATCTGATGTACCTCGACACGGCGTTGGCGGGCTACTGGCGAGCCCTGGCAATGCCCTACCACGACACGATGGCAACCTTGAGCGGCGATCTCTATGTGCGCAAGGCCAGCCTCGAGTACCAGGGCTCGGCGCGCTACGACGAAGCGCTGCAAGTGGGATTGGGTTGCCGGAAGATCGGCAACTCGTCGGTGGTCTTTGCCGGCGCCATCTTCAGGGGCGAGCAATGCCTGGTGCACGGTGAGCTGATCTACGTCTTTGCCAACCCGGTCACCCAGACTTCTCAACCCGTGCCCACTGCATTGCGTGAGCTGCTGCTGGGCTTTGAGGCCGGCCAGCCGATGCTGCAGGTGCAACTGGGCAACTGGGCAGAGCTGGGCGAGCAGGTGCGGCCTTTGCGCGACGCGGTGTTCGTGCAAGAGCAACACATCGCAGCTGACCTGGTGGTGGACGAACTCGACGCCAGCGCGCTCCACGCCGTGGCCACCAACCGGCTGGGCGCGGTGGTGGGCAGCGGCAGGCTGGTGCAGCAAGCAGATGGCGTGTGCAAGGTTGGCCGCATGGCCACCCACGGTGCTGTGCGCGGCGCAGGCATCGGGCGTGAAGTGCTCCAGAGTCTGATGCAGGCAGCGCGCCAGCGAGCCGCCCAGGCGGTGGTGTTGCACGCCCAGGCCCCTGCCGTCAGCTTCTACCAGGGGCTGGGGTTTGTGGCCGAGGGGGAGGAATTCGAAGAAGCCGGGGTGCGGCACCAGCGCCTGCGGCGGGTGCTGTGAGTCAGCGCCGAGCCAGCCCCTCGGGTCGCCTCAAGGAACCGGCTCGAAGACCTCGACATGCCGGGCATACGCGGCGCCAGCAGGCACACTGCCGCCGGTTTCAGACGCCGAATTCAGCCACTGGGCCAGCCACTTCGCACCCAGCGTTTCAATCTGCTGCTGGCAGTGCACTGGCACGCCACCCGCAGCGGTGTAGACCTCCATCACCGTAGCCGTTTCACCTGACGATGGCCGCTGCAGCAACCGCGCTTGCAATGCCGGGAAGCTGCCGCAGACTTGAGCTTGCAGCGCGCGCGCAGCCTGCAGCGCAGCTTCCAGATCTCGCGCGGGTACACGCCAGTAGAGGTAGAGCTCGCGGCTCACACGCTCTCTGGCGCCGACAGCTCGTAGGGCAGGGTGCCTGGCTTCAGCAGCGGGCCATCGGCAGCGCCCAGGTGCAGGGTGCCACCCTCCAGTGCGCTCAGTTTCAGCTCGACCAGTGCTGCGTGCGAAGTGCCGGGCGCCGCGGCTCCTTCCGGCCAAGCCCCCGCCAGCACCACCATGCCCGCAGGCTGGCCCGGGTCTGCGCTGTGAAAAACCTCCTGGCCCGGAGACATCGTTTGCTGGCCGTAGATCACAAAGGCGCGCCGCTTCAAAGTGCCGCGGTACTGGCTGCGCGCCACCACCTCCTGGCCCGGGAAGCAGCCCTTCTGAAAGTTCACCCCGCCCACCAGCTCCAGGTTGACCATTTGCGGCACGAATTGCTCAGCGGTCGCTGCCACCACGCGCGCCGTGGCGCTGTGCACTTCGAGCCACTGCCAGATGCCGGTGTCGAGCTCTGCCAGCCCTTCAGGCTTGGGGCCCGCGAACAGATATCTGGCCACCGCCTGGGTGTTAGCCACCGCATCGGGCAGGCGCAACAGCACCCCGCCTGCGGTGGCGGTCTTGCCCCACACCGACAGGTCTGGTGCCTTCAACAGGCTTGAGACTGCGTCTGCACCCACGATGCCCCACAAGGGTTGCGCGACAGAGATGTCGCTGAGCTTGCACTTGGCCCGCATCACAAACATCGACAGGCGCTTCAGCGTGGGCGGCAGCACGTCGGCAGAGCAGGCCATCCAGACTTCATCTGCTGCCTGCTTCCAGACCACGGCGGTGGCGAGCAGGCGGCCTTTGGGCGAGCAGTAGCCCGCCAGCCTGCCGGCGTCATCCGGCAGGCTCTCGATGTTCTGCGTCAACTGGCCGTGCAAGAACTTGAAGCAGTCCTCGCCGTGCGCGCGAATCAGGCCCCAATCGCTGAGTTTGCAGATGCCTTGGGGTCCGGTCCAGGGCTGGCGGGCAGGCGCCGCTGCGCTGCCCGGCTGTCCGGTGGATGGCAAGTCAGAAGGCTGGCTGGAAGGTGAAGGATCGCTGTGCATCGCACCATTATGATCACTCACCTATGGTGCGTCGCAAGCAGGGTTCTGCATTTTGGCTGGCCCTGAGGCGGGGCTTGGCGGTCTTGGCTTTGGCGGGTTTGGTGCTGGGCGCAGCAGCGGCCGGCACGGTCTGGTGGTGGCTGGAACGTCCACTCACGCTGGCCAGCGAAAGTGTGGAGTTGTCGATCGAGCCCGGCACGACGCCTCCGGCTGTGGCCCGGGGCTGGGTGGACGCCGGCGTGCAGACCTCGCCGCAGTGGCTGCTGGCGTGGTTCCGACTGTCTGGGCAGGCCACCCGCATCCGCGCCGGCAGCTACGAGATCGAAGCCGGCACCAGCCCGCGGCAGCTGCTGGACAAGATGGTGCAGGGCATCCAGACCATGGAGCAGGTGCGCTTCATCGAGGGCTGGACCTTCAGGCAACTGCGCGCAGAGCTGGCGCGGGCCCCGCACCTGAAGCATCGCACGGCAGACCTGACTGAGGCCGAGTTGATGGCGGCCTTGGGCAGCCCGGGTGTGCCAGCAGAAGGGCAGTTCTTTCCTGACACCTATGTCTACAGCCGCGGTGTCAGCGATTTGACGGTGCTCAAGCGCTCGCATCAGCTGCTGCTGCAGCGTCTGCATGCGGCCTGGGCCGAGCGGGAAGCGGACACGCCCCTCAAAAGCCCCCAGGAAGCATTGATCCTGGCCTCGATCGTCGAAAAAGAAACCGGGCTGCCATCAGACCGTGGTCAGGTTGCCGGCGTATTTGTCAACCGGCTGCGCATCGGCATGCTGCTGCAGACCGACCCGACCGTGATCTACGGCCTGGGCGAAAGCTTCGACGGCAACCTGCGCAAGCGCGATCTGCAGACCGACACACCCTTCAACACCTATACGCGCGGTGGCTTGCCGCCGACGCCGATCGCCTTGCCCGGCATGGCCTCTTTGCGCGCTGCAGTGCGGCCGCAGGCCACGCGAGCGCTGTTTTTTGTTGCACGCGGCGACGGCAGCAGCGTTTTCAGCGAGACCCTGGCCGAACACAACCGCGCCGTCAACACCTACCAAAAGGGCGGGCGCTGATGGCCAACCCCAGCATCGCAAACCACCCGCCAGGTCAGGGCCTGACGACCTCGGCCGACAGCGAACCGGGCCAGGCCGCTGCGCATCCGCCGGCTCCGGGCCGCTTCATCACCTTTGAAGGCATCGATGGTGCCGGCAAGAGCACGCACATCGAGGCCCTGGCGCAGCATCTGCGCGTCCTGGGGGCCGAAGTGGTGCTGACCCGCGAGCCCGGCGGCACCGATTTGGCCGAGAAGCTGCGCCAGCTGGTCCTGCACCAGGCCATGGACCCGTTGACCGAGGCCTTGCTGGTCTTCGCAGCCCGCCGCGACCATTGGCTGACCCACATCGAGCCGGCGCTGAAACGTCGCGCCACCGTGTTGTGCGACCGTTTCGCAGACGCCTCGTTTGCCTACCAGGGCGGTGGCCGCGGTTTCAGCCGGGCTGTATTGACGCAGTTGGAAACCTGGGTGCTGCAAGGCCACCAGCCCGATCTGACGCTGTGGTTCGACCTGCCGCCGGCCACCGCCGCCAGCCGCCGCGCTGCCGCGCGCAGCCCCGACCGTTTCGAGTCGCAGGATCAGGCTTTTTTTGAGCGTGTACGCGCTGCTTATGCCCACCGTGCCCAAGACGCGCCTGCACGCATCGTGCGGCTGGATGCGCAGTTCGAACCCCCCGCCGTGTGGGCGCAGATCCTTGCCGTACTGGCCACCCGGGGCTGGGCATGAAGGACGCCTTGAGCATCGACGCCGAAGGCCGCTTGCCGCTGCCCTGGCTGGCCGAGCCTTTGCTGCAGGCGCTGCATCAGCAACGTGGGCATGCTTTGCTGTTGCACGCTGCGCCTGGCATTGGCGCGCTGGCATTTGCGGTCAGTCTGGCGCAGTCTTGGTTGTGCGAGGCGCAAGCGTTGGTGCGGGGTGACCCTGCTGCGCCAGTCGCCCAACTGGCCTGTGGCCGATGCGCCAGTTGCAAGCTGTTCCATTCTCGTCTGCATCCCGATTTCTTCTTGCTGCTGCCCGAGGCGCTGCGCCAGGAACATGGCTGGCCGTTGCCGGGTGACAAGGCCGACAGCGCAGAAGGTGGCAAGGGCGGCGGCAGCAAACGCAAACCCAGCCGCCAGGTTCGGATCGACGAAGTGCGCGCGATGGTCGACTGGAGCACGCTGAGCAATTCACGTGGCCGCGCCAAGGTGCTGGTGATCCACCCTGCAGAAACGATGAACCTGCAGTCCGCCAACGCGCTGCTCAAGACGCTGGAAGAGCCGCCCGCCGGCACGCGCTTGCTGCTCAGTGCCGC
>JBBQIB010000130.1:0-11674 GCA_038324515.1 Burkholderiales bacterium | reverse complement strand
TTCTTGCCGGCGGCCTTGTCCAGCATCACGGTGATGATCTGGTCCTCTTGCTTGCTGCCGGTACCGCCCATCTTGAAGGTATTGGCCGGCTGCGCCTTGATGGCGTCGAAGTAGGCTTTGGCCGTCTTGTACGGCGACTCCTCATTCACCCACAGGATGAACTGGTCGAGCGCCAGCATCTGCACCGGCGTCAGGTCACGCCAGTTGAAGGGCACACCCGTGGCCAGCGGCGTGGTGAACAGGTTGGACAGCGTGATGACGATCTTGTGCGGGTTGCCCGCATCCCCCTTGACGTCCAGAAAGCCTTCTGCGCCAGCACCGCCGGCTTTGTTGACGACCACGATGGGCTGCTTCATCAACTCGCGCTTGGCCACCAAGCCCTGAATGAAGCGGGCCATCTGGTCTGCACCACCCCCGGTGCCGGCAGGCACCACAAGCTCCACCGGTTTGGTGGGCTCCCAGGCGTGGGCGGGTGCCGTCAGCAGCAGGGCCCCGAAGACCGTCAAGACGACCTGTTGCCAAGAAGAAGCAATTCGCCCATGCAGGGCCAGTGGTCGGCTCAAACGCGCCAACGGTTGAGGGGTGGGTACAGGCAGCGGCAAAGATGCCGCTGTACGCGTGCAGTGAGCAAAGATCCGGCTCATGTCGTCTCCTAGATTCAGAGGGAAGTCACATGGAAGGAAGTTGCCGCAATCGGAAGGATTGCGGCGCGGGTCAGCGGGGGTCGATGAGGTGATGGCGGTGTGCTCGGGTCTCCTGAAAAATGAGGTGAAGCCAGGATGAGAGGGCCGCAACCGGAACCTCGGATCAGGCGGAACGGGCAGCCTTGGATGCCCAGGCGCCTGCAAGACGCAAGCACGTCAGGCATCCAGCTTGGACAAAAAATGTCCAAGACAAACTGGACCGGACAGAGTATCCAGTCCGGGTTGACTGAACTGGCTGGTGTTTGCCCCAGGATCGCGGCCGGTTGGAGCTTTATCCCCACAGACGAGGGGAGCTGCTGCATGGGCGACAGCACGACCGTGATCGTGCTCAAGGTATGCGGCTGACCAACCCGGGCGGAGTCACTCCGCGATCATGTAGGTTTTGGTGAGGTGCTCCAGCACCTCGAACTCCGCAACAAACCCCGGCGGAATGTAGAGGTCCTCGCCAGGGCCCATTTCTTCAAACCCGCCGAGTGCATCGTGCACACGGCAACGGCCCAGCAGCACAGTGAACAGTTCGCGCTCGGATTCGCCCATGGCGATTAGCCGGCGCCCGGGCGCGCAAGACCACACGCCGCAATAGACCTGCCCGGCTGGCAACGCGGCATCCACGCAGTTCCAGGTCTCGCGCAGCGGCTTGCCGTGCACCAGCCGCTCGGGCTTGGGGTGGTCGGTGTCGGTGCCTGCCAGTGGGTTGAGCGGTGAGCTTGATCAGGCGTGGATTCGGGGTGGATTCGGGGTGGTCATGGCCGGATCGTGCCGCGACGCACCGCCAAAACGCTGAGCAAACGGGGCTTTCAGCCGCAGTTTCGGGCTATGCCCGCAGCCGCAACGCCCTAGGCTTGAGGCATCCCGAAGCCACGTTCCGTTTGCAGATGGCACAACCCCGCAGGAGTTCGCCATGAGCCAGGTCCCGACCCGACAGTCGCCAAAAGCCGCATCTTCACCGCCGCCCGCACCGGCGACCCGCCGCGCGCGAGGCACTTCGCAGATCTGGCCCCACGACCTGCTGGAGGCCTTTTGCCTGCGCATGTCCAGCCACGGGATGTGCGTGAGCCGCGCTCTCATGCAGCACGACCATCGCCATGGTCTGGAACAACTCTCGCACGCCCACAGCACAGCCGATGACGCGCTTCGCGTGATGGCGGCGCAAATGTTCAGGCATTTTGAAGCCCGTCAATCGGGGATTTCTGCTCCGCACTGAGAGCGGGCAGCGCCTCAAGCCAGCCCCTTTCCGGCCGGTAGAAATAGAACCACGCAGAGAGGAAGCTCGAGCATGTCCGGTTTTCACCCATTGGCCCCCGGTATCTGGCTGATGCGACGACTGCGCCTGCGCGGCAAGTTGCTGCTGCTGGCCATCGCCTCCTTGATGCCTCAGGCGCTCGCCTGGGTGCTGCCCGCCCCGACCGCGGCAGGTGCCTGGGTGCTGGGCATCGAGCTCGTTGGTGCCGGTCTGCTGGCCTATTTCATGCTCAGCTTCTACGTCAGTTTGACGAGCGATTTCCGGAAAGTACTCGCAAGCATGGAGCAGACGGCCGGGGGCAATCTGCGCACTGTGCTGAAGGAGTACGGCAGCGACGAGTTGGGCGATCTCACGCGCTTGCTCGACCGCATGGTCGGCAACCTCTCGGCCATGGTGGCCGAGGTGCGCAGCAATTCGGCTCTGGTGGCCCACGCTGGCAAGAGCCTGGCCTCCGGCAACCGCGATCTGGCCGACCGCACCGAACTGCAGGCCGCCAATCTTGAGCAGACGGCGGCCAGCGTGCACGAACTCTCCAGCACCGTGCAGCGAAACGCCAAGACTGCAGGCGACTCGGACAACCAGGCAGCCCAGGTGCGCGACGTGGCGGTGTCGGGTGCGCAGTCGATGGGCCGCGCGGTCGAGTCGGTGGAGGGCATCCAGAAGAGCGCGCAGCAGATGACCGAGATCATCGGCGTGATCGACAGCCTGGCCTTCCAGACCAACATCCTGGCGCTCAACGCGGCGGTGGAAGCCGCCCGTGCGGGCGAGCAGGGCAGGGGTTTCGCCGTGGTGGCTGCCGAGGTGCGCTCGCTGGCCCAGCGCTCGGCCGCATCTGCCAAGGAGATCCGCCAACTCATCGAGGCCTCGCGCCAGCAGGTGGAGGCCAGCGTGGTGCAGATCCGCACCGCTGGCAACAGCATCCAGCAGATCGCCATCGGCGTGCGCGGCGTGGCCGCCAACATGTCGCTGATCTCTGCTTCCAGCGCCGAGCAGAGCACCGGCCTCAGCGAAATCTCGTCGGCCGTCTCGCAACTCGACGAGATCACTCAGCGCAATGCACAGATGGTCGAAAGCGCCGTGGCGCAGGCCGACCAACTGGAGCAGCGAGCTGCCCACCTGTCAAAAGCAGTGTCGTCCTTCATGTTGCAGCAGGGCACGGCAGAAGAGGCCATGCTGCTTGTGGACCGAGCCCAGGTCATGCGTCGGCAGCGCGGGCGCGACGCCTTCGTGCGCGAGATCACCACACCTGCCAACGGCTTCCACGACCGAGACATGTATGTGTTTGCCCTGGACCGCAATGGCGTTTACCGGTCGTTTGGCGGCAACCCGAAGAAGGTGGGCAGCCGCGTGCATGACATTCCCGGCATCGACGGCCAGAGGCTCCTCAACGCCATCGTCTCGCAGGCCGAAGCCGGGCCGGGCTGGGTCGAATACGACATCGGCAACCCGGCCAACGGCAGCATCCAGGCCAAAATGTCCTATGTGGTGAAAATCGACGATCTCTACGTGGGTTGCGGCATCTACAAGACTGCAGCCGCACGCCAGATGGCTTGATTCAAGCGGTGTTCAGGCGCTGGTTCGCTTGGCCCTGGCCCTGGCCAGGGCCAGCGCGGCCTCGATCACGGCGCGTTTTTCTCCAGCAAGGCTGGGGGTGAAGGTGCCGTCCGGCGTGCACGCCATAACGAACTGGCTGAACCTGCTGCTGGCGCTGGCGGTGAACACCACGCGCTGGTGCCGTCATGCCGACGGGCAACTGTCGAACAACCAGATCCTTCCGAAGGACGCACACGTCCTCAGGCGCTGACCAGCCGCGGTTCGCAGCCTGCGGTTGGGGCGCGGCGTCAGACGCCATCGCGGCGCTTCGGCGGATTTCGAATGTCGTCAAGAACTGGAATGATGGACATCAAAACCAGCATGGCAGCCAGCGGCACGGTGGCCAGATAGCCGATGTGCTTGAAGCCCAGCGCACCGACGACGCCGCCAAGTAGAAAGGACAGGCACAAGAGGGCAAGGAGGGCCAGCCGATCGCGATCGGCGACGACTCTCTCGTCCCCGTGGAAGGCGCTGCGATTCCAGTACAGCAGACGACCCAGTTCGATTCCCATGTCGGTGATGACACCTGTGAGGTGGGTCGTTCGGACCACGGCGCCGGAGATCTTGGTGATCACGGCGTTCTGCAGCCCCATCATGAAACACAACAGCCCCACCGTGGCCGGGACGAAGAGAGTTTCGATCTGGGCCAGCCTGGCGCCAAGCAGCCCGAAAGCCAGCAGCAGCAAGGCTTCGAGCAGCAACGGCAACGCGTAGCGGCTGCGCAGTTCGCGCCGCCTTGCGAAGTTGATCATGACGGCCGAGGTCATGGCACCCAGCAGGAACGATGCGACGGCGCCGAGCGCGCCGAGGGCCAGCGAAAATTCTCCGAGCGCCACGTGGTCGGCCATCGACGAAACCAGGCCGGTCATGTGCGAGGTATAGATCTTGACGGCGAGAAAGGCACCCGCGTTGGCCGCCCCCGCCACGAACGCCAGGCCGAGTCCCAGGTGGCGATCACTTCGTGCCGAGCGGTCTTCTGTGGCAAGGCTTCTCGCGTAATCGATCGGCATCGTTCGATCGTAGCGGAGCGTGTCCCTTGCTCAGGAAATGGCCCGTGTCGCTGCTCGGAACAGGACTCGCTGGCGGTGTATGACCTGCAGCACCGGCGTCACCAGCTTGGGTTGCGCGGCCAGCAGCAGGGGAAGCGGGATGGCTAGGGAACTTGGCAAACCCTTACCCACTGCCGCACCGTCAGACGCGGCATGACAGGGTCGACCAGGCGGGCCGCCGTCTGGGCCAAGCGCCTGGCTCCGCAAGACGGACAAAACCGTCGGCGCCTGCAGCTGAAGGCGACCAGCTTGTCATGCCCGCAGTCATCGCAGCGCAGCCGCAGGAAGCCGTGGGCCAGGTAACCTTGCGTTGAGCCACGGACTGCCGGCGCTGACTTAGGGCCCCGGTCACGCTGCTGAACGCTGGACTTGCGCGGCTTCTTGCCAAGCTTCTTGCCAAGCTTCTTGCCAAGAGAGGTGACTCAACAGGCGATGTGCCGGGCGCTCCTCAGCCTGATGTTCCAAATCGATTGGCGACTGCCGGCCGCTCAGGACGCAGGCGTCGTTCTGCGGCGGTGATGCCCCGTGCGCCAAGCCAGCACGAGTGCCAGCGCCACAAGAGCCGCGGTTTGCGGTTCGGGCACTCGACTGATGGTCACCCGGTAGGCCAGGAACATGGTGTCGATGTCCTGTCCGGCGGCATAGGCGCCGCCGGCCTGGAAGCCGTCGAGGGTCGAGAAGTCGTTGTCATTGGCGACAAACAGGAACCAGTCGTCGGGCGCCGTCGGATCGAGCACCGACAGCAGCGACAGGCCTTCCCACTTCTCGCTCAGATTGTTGACGCCGAAGGCGTTGCCGTTGCCCAGGCCAAAGCGGGCCAGCTGCGTGCTGTCGTTGATGTCCAGGAAGGGCACGCTCAGCGCCGGGTTGATGGCCGGGTTGAGCACACCGCCCGGTGCGATCTGACCCTCGTAGGCCTGGCCGAGGATGTTGGTGGCGCCACTGAGGTCGATCACGTCGACCCGGCGCAGCAAGCTCTGCCCCGTGCCCCCGCCCAGGCCGTTGCCGTCGCGTGGCAACATCAGCAATTGGGTGTCCGAAAGCGCCAGGATCTCGCTCTGCGCCGCCACCAGCGTATTGGCGCCCTGTTGGAACTTCGGCAGGCGCACGACGTACTCGCCGGTGAGCCGGATGTTGCCGAGATCGCTCAGGTCATAGGTGAAGATCCGGGTGTGGTCGCGGTTGGCGGCGCTGGTGGAAGCGCCGTCTTGCCGCGCCGCGCTTTGCAGCCCCACGAACAGGGTCCGCCCGTCCGGGCTGACGCTCAGACCTTCGAAGCCCTGGTTGTTGCTGCGGCCGTAAGTCGGATTGGCGGGGCTTGGGGCCGGTTGGCCAGTGGTCGGATTGTTCGAGCTGTAGTCGGTGACGCCATTGCGCAGCGGGCGCACCGAAGTGGCCACCGGCAATGCGCCGATGAACTGCCCACCGGCATTGAAGCGGTAGAGAGAAGGGCCGTACTCGTCACTGACCAGGCGCGAACCGTCGCCCAGCACGACGATGCCTTCGGCGTCCAGCGCCAGCCTGCCGTTGAAGGACTGCGGCAGCTCGGGCAGCAGCGCCGTGGCCGGGCGCGCACCACCGCTGGCGACGCCGCCGGGCACGGGGTCGAGACCGCTGAAGAAGCGAGTGCTGCTGCCCGTGCTCTCGAACAGTCGTGTGGCTTCGGTCAGCGTCAACCCGATCTGGTTCTGCGGCAGGCCGCTGGCGGCCAACGGCGCGGGTGTGAAGCTCATCTGCAGTGCGTTCAGCCGCGGCGTGTAGTCGATCGTGCCGGTGATGTTGTAGCCGCGGTCGGGCGCTGCGATGAAGCTGCCGCTGTACGTGTTGCCGCTGCGCTGCCAGCTGCTGGCATTGGCGAACAGACCGGAGATCGAGCCGAAGGTCTCGCCATGCTCGTCGCGCTGACGGGCCGGCATGCGGCCGACACCGACCAGCCCCTGCACCTGCAGCACGGTGCCATTGACGTTGATGGGGGACGCGCGCGCCGGGCTGTGTGCGCCCAGCGCTCCCAGACTGGTGGCAGCTGCCAGCAAGGCAGACAGGGCGGGAAGGCGAAAGTCCATGGCGTGATTCCTTCGGTGTGCGCCGCGACGAGCGTGCAGGCAAATGGTCGATGACAACCATAGTCAACGCTTGTGTCGGCAGCGTGACACCCGGGCCGGTCCAGTCAGACTTCTGCGAGTGTCCTGGGTCAGGTCATTCCTCTGCCCCCCGAACTGCAAATGGGCCAGGCGGACATTGGCCGAATCGGTGTCGAGGTTCACCTGATCGCCTCTTCCACGGGTCAGGACTTCCCTGTGGAAGCGACCGAAGAGGCCCGCCAAGGCTCTTGGCCCGCCAAGGCTCTCGGCCCGCTGGCGGCTCTGGTTCCGAACGGCTGTGGCTGCTCGAGGCGGCTCAGCGCCGTGCGGTTCAGCCCAGCCCGAGTTTTTGCGCCAGCCCGATGCGCTGCAGCTTGCCGGTGGCGCCTTTGGGGATCTCAGCCAGCAGCAGGATTTTCTTGGGCACCTTGTAGTCGGCGGCACGGCTGCTGACAAAGGCTTGCAGATCACGCTCGGTGCAGGTGTGGCCTTCGCGCAGCACTACGGCTGCGGCCACCTCTTCGCCCAGCTTGGCGTGGGGCATGCTGAAGCACACCACCTGGGCCACCGCCGGGTGGTCCATCAGGATTTCATCCACTTCACGCGGGCTGATTTTTTCGCCGCCGCGGTTGATGATTTCTTTGAGTCGGCCGGTCAGGCTGATGTAGCCCTCTGGGTCGATCGTGCCTTGGTCGCCCGTGCGAAACCAGCCGGCCGTGAAAGCCTCGGCATTGGCTTTGGGATTGGACTCGTAGCCCGCAGTGACGTTGGGGCCGCGGATCACGATTTCGCCGATCTCGCCCTGCGCCAGCAACTGGCCGTCTTCAGCCATGATCGCCACTTCCGGCCCCGCTGCCAGGCCCACTGAGCCTGGCTTGCGCACGCGTGGCGGCAGCGGATTACTGGCCATCTGGTGCGCTGCTTCGGTCATACCGTAGGACTCGATCAGTGGCGCGCCAAAGATGTCTTCAGCTTCCTTGATGACCTGCGGCGGCATGCTGGACGATGATGAGCGCATGAAACGCAGCGGGTGGCGCCGGATCACCTCGGCGTTCTTGGAGGCCCGGGTGGCAATCGCCTGGTGCATCGTCGGCACGGCAGTGAACCAGGTCGGCTTGGCCTCGTCCATCCAGCCAAAGAACTTCAGGGCGTTGAAGCCAGGCGTGCAAAAAACTTGCGAACCGGCCGCCAGCGGTGCCAGCACACCGGCGATCAAACCGTGGATGTGGAACAGCGGCATGATGTTCAAGCCGCAGTCCCGCGCCGTGAACTGCAAGGTGTTGCGGATGTGCTGCGCAGAGGCTGCCAGATTGCGCTGCGTCAACGGCACGATCTTGGGCCGCGAGGTGGTGCCCGAGGTGTGCAGCACCATCGAGACATCATCGGCCTGCGCGTAGCCGCCCGCTGCGTCGACCAGCTGCGTGCTGGAGGTGGTGCTGCTGCTGGCGTCGGCGTTGGCGTTGGCGGTGGCGGCGGCAGCAGAAGCGGCACTCGCCTTGAGCACGAAACTGCCCGCGCCCCCTTCAAGTTGGGGCACCAACTCGATCAGCCGAACACCCAGCTTGATGGCCACCTCCATCGCCGGCGAACTGCTGCCTGCTTCGACGATCAACGCCTTGGCGTTGAGATCGCTCAGATAGAACTCGAACTCGTCAGCGCGATAAGCGGGGTTCAGCGGCGCGCTCGCCACACCGCTGGCGCAAGCGATGAAGCAACTGGCCATCTCCGGGCCGTTGGGCAGCACGATGGCCACGCGGTCGTTGCGGCCGATGCCCCAGGCGTTGAGGGCCGCCAGCGTGTCGTCGATCAGTTGACGCAAGCCGCCAAAGCTCAGCGGTGCGCGGGCAGGTGCGGACAGCGCAGGTGCGCCATCGGCGCCTGCAGTCAGGAGTTGCTTGAGTACGGCGTGCATGTCGGGCTTTGTCTCAGGGTTCGAAGGCGGCAGATTATCGCGACACTCGCGGCAGAACTGGCCAGTCAGCGGACCGCAGCGCTGCTGCCGCTGCACCCGGTTCAGGTGCTCTTGGACACGCTGATGGTCGGAAACCTGGCCGAAAAGTCCTTGGCCTGGTTGGCAATCTTGACTGCCATCAGACGTGCGACAGCCTTGTAGATGCCCGCCACTTCGCCCTCTGCATCAGCCACCACGCTGGGCCGGCCACTGTCGGCCTGCTCCCGGATGGCCATCGTCAGCGGCAACGCGCCCAGGTGCTCGACCCGGTATTCCGCCGCCATCCGCTTGCCGCCGTCGGCGCCGAAGATGTGCTCGATGTGGCCGCAGTTGGGGCAACAGTAGACAGCCATGTTCTCGACGATGCCCAGGATCGGCACCCCTACTTTCTCGAACATCTTCAGGCCCTTGCGGGCGTCCAGCAAGGCGATGTCTTGCGGCGTGGTGACGATCACCGCGCCTGTCAACGGCACGCGCTGGCTGAGTGTGAGGGCGATGTCGCCGGTGCCCGGGGGCATGTCGATCAGCAAGTAATCCAGATCGCGCCACTGCGTCTGGTTCAGCAACTGGTCCAGCGCCTGCGTGGCCATCGGGCCGCGCCAGATCATGGCCTGGTCGGGCTCGATCAAGAAGCCGATGCTCATCACCTGCACGCCGTAGTTTTCCATCGGCTGGATGGTCTTGCCGTCTTCGCTTTCGGGCCGGCCACTCAAGCCCATCATCATCGGCTGGCTGGGGCCGTAGATGTCGGCATCCAGAATCCCCACCGAGGCGCCTTCTGCAGCCAGCGCCAGCGCCAGGTTGACAGTCGTCGTGCTCTTGCCCACGCCGCCTTTGCCAGAGGCAATGGCGATCACGTTCTTGACCTTGGGCAGCAACTTCACGCCACGCTGTACCGCGTGGCTGACGATGTTTGTGTTGATCTCCACGCTGACGTTGCCCACACCCGGCACGGTGCGAGCAGCCGCCACCAGTGCCTTGCGCAAGGCAGGATGCTGGCTTTTGCAGGGGTAGCCCAGCTCCAGCTGAAAGGCCACATCATCGCCGTCGATGCGCAGATTTTTCAGCGCCTTGCTGCTGACGAAGTCTTTGCCTGTGAGCGGGTCGGAGACGAACTGCAGGGCCTGCAGCAACAGGGCTTCAGTGGGGGCTTGGGACATGGCGTGGTGCTTTCGGCAGGAGAAAAAGACGAAACGCTGAACAGGCGTGTGAAGTTCAACAACGGAATGGGGGCCATGGATGGCAGTCATTGCAGCAAGGGCAGCGGCGCAGCAAGGCGCCGATTGCGGGCTGTCAGTCTAGACCACCACCACCCTCCCTAGAATCACCCCATGCACCGCAAATATTTCGTCACCACTGCCCTGCCCTACGCCAACGCGGCATTCCACATTGGTCACATGATGGAATACATTCAGGCCGACACCTGGGTGCGGCTGCAACGCATGAGCGGCCATGAGGTGCACTTTGTCTGCGCCGACGATGCGCACGGGGCACCGATCATGATCGCGGCCGAGCAAGCCGGCCAAAGCCCGCATGACTTTGTCGCAGGCATCGCCGCCGGCCGCGCGCAGTACCTGGAAGGCTTTCACATCGCCTTTGATCACTGGCACTCGACCGATGCGCCCGAGAACCACGCGCTGGCCAAGAAGATCTACCTGGCATTGCGCGAGCAAGGCTTGATCGAGCAGCGCGACGTCGAGCAGTTCTTCGACCCGGAAAAAGGCATGTTCCTGCCCGATCGCTTCATCCAGGGCGACTGCCCCAACTGCGGCGCACCAGACCAGTACGGCGACAACTGCGAGGTCTGCGGCGCCGTCTACGCCCCCACCGACCTGAAGAATCCACGCTCTGCGCTGACCGGCGCCACGCCGGTGCTGAAAACCAGCGAGCACTTTTTCTTCAGACTCTCGGACCCGCGCTGCGTCGCCTTTCTGGAAAGCTGGACCCAGGACGGGCGGCTGCAACCCGAGGTCGCCAACAAGGTGCGCGAATGGTTCAAGCGCGGCGAAGACGGCCAGGCCTTGCTGGGCGACTGGGACATCAGCCGCGATGCGCCCTATTTCGGCATTGCGATCCCCGACGCGCCGGGCAAGTACTTTTATGTCTGGCTCGACGCGCCGGTGGGTTATCTGGCCTCGTTGCAGGCGCACCTGAACCAGCTGGGCATCGATTTCGAGGCCTATCTGGCCGACCCCGAAGTGCAGCAGGTGCACTTCATCGGCAAGGACATCGTCACCTTCCACACGCTGTTCTGGCCCGCCATGCTGAAGTTCTCTGGCCGCAAGACGCCGGACCGCATCCACGTGCACGGCCACCTGAAGGTCAGCGGCGAAAAGATGAGCAAGAGCCGCGGCACCGGGATCAGCCCGCTGCGTTATCTTGAACTGGGCCTGGACCCCGAGTGGCTGCGTTACTACATCGCTGCCAAACTCAATGCCAAGGTTGAAGATCTGGACTTCAACCCCGACGATTTTCTGGCCCGCGTCAACAGCGATCTGGTGGGCAAGTACATCAACATCGCCAGCCGCGCTGCAGGTTTTTTGAACAAACGCTTCGATGGCCGCCTGTCTGCCGATGTGGGGGTGGAAGGCCGCATCCTGCTCGATGCACTGCGTGCGCAGGCGCCGACCATCCACCAACATTGGCACGAACGCGAGTTTGGCAAAGCGCTGCGCGAAGTGATGCTGCTGGCCGACCGGGTCAATGAATACGTCGACCGCCACAAGCCCTGGGAACTGGCCAAGCAGCCTGCCAATGAAGCAGCCCTGCACCAGGTCTGCAGCGTCTGCATCGAATCCTTCCGGCTGCTGACGCTGTACCTGAAGCCGGTGCTGCCGGCGCTGGCCGCCAAGGTCGAGACCTTCCTGCGCATCCCGCCGCTGACGTGGGCCGACGCCAACGCCTCGCTCGCCGGCCACACCATCGGCACCTATCACCACCTGATGCAGCGTGTGGACCCGAAGCTGCTGGAAACGTTGCTGGCACCGACCAGCGTTGCAGTTGCTGCACCGGCTGCTGTCGAAGTCAACGCCGACCCGGGCGGTGAAGCCATC
>JBBQIB010000129.1:0-11804 GCA_038324515.1 Burkholderiales bacterium | reverse complement strand
GGCGAATGGTCTTGCGGCACGTTCAGGTCGGAGCGGATGAAGACACGCTTGCCTGTGACTTGGCCAGCGGCGATGAGGTCGGCCAGGCGCAGCATTTTCATGGCAAGAGTCCTTGGGGCTTGGGTGACAGGTGGGCGATTCTAAAAGCCCCGAAGCACCTCGGCGAATGGCCTCACCAGCCCAGGCCCAGGCGCAAAGGCAGCATCACGGCCATGCCCGCCAGGATGGTGCCCAGGATGCCGCGCCGCCACCAGAAGTACAGGCCGCCGGCGACGGCACCAAAGATGCGAGCGTCTTGCCAGTGGTCGATCAATTGGCCCTGCGTCATCACCACCTCGGGCACGACGACCGCCGCCAAGGCTGCCAGCGGCGCGTAACGCAGGGCCTGGTTCATGCCCCTGGGCATCGGCAGCTCGCGCTTGCTCAAGAAGAAGAAACCGCGGGTGACGAGGGTCAGCAGCGTCAAACCGATGACGGCAATCCAGCCTTCCCAGCTATGCATGGCCGGGCCCTCCACTTCGAATCCTGCCGCGAAGCTTCTTGTGATCTGCGCTTGTGTCGATCACTTGATCTCCTCAGAGTCGACGTGCGGCTTTGCGGCCTGGGCTTTGCCGACATGGTCCATCAGCAAACCGACGGCCACTGCGGCGGCAATCGCCACCACGATGTTGAGTTTGAGCGGCAAGGCGTAGGCCGCCACTGCGGCACAGCCCGCCACCGCGGCTGCCACCGCCGTGGACTTGTCGCTCAGCAGTGCCATCGCCAGCCCCAGCAGCGCCAGCGTGCCGGCAAAACCAAAACCCCAATGCACCGGCACCGCTTCTGCAAACAGGATGCCGATCAGCGAAGGCACCTGCCAGGCCACCCAGTTGGTCAATGCACCGCCCCAGAAGTAAGGCGGCTGCTCGGGCGCGGGCACCGGCTCGGGAAAGCGGCGCATGAACATCACGTAACTCAGATCTGCCGTGATGTAGGCCCAGCGCAAACGTGCGCCCAGCGGGTAGCCGATCAGATAGGGCCGCCATTGCGCGCTGAAGATCACAAAGCGCAGGTTGACGCACAGCGCAGTGGCCCACACCACCCACAGCGGCGCGCCACTGGCCATCAACGGCAACACCGCCAGTTGTGCGCTGCCGGCAAAGACGATGAACGACATCAGCAGCATCAGCGGCATCGGCATGCCGCTCTTGCCCATCGCCACACCCGTGATCAACCCCCAGGCGGCGATGCCCACCGCGATGCCCAGCATCTCGCGGCTGCCACGGGCAAATTCAGGGTGACGCCAGATGGGGCCCGTGTAGGCTGCGGCTGGGCCTGGGGCTTGGGCTTGGGATGGGACAACAACACTCACCCGAGTATTGTCGCCGCCCCTGGGCCAGGGGTACTGCCTGGGTGTGCTGCCTGGGTGTGCTGCCTGGGTGGACTGACTGTGAGTGCTGCCTGGGGTGCTGCCGCGCATCTTCAGTGGGGCCGAACGCTGCTGCAGCCGGCCATGCTGAGCTTCAAGCGCGCGGCCTGCGACACGCCGCAGCTGCAGCCGACCGATGGCCGCTCAGCGGGCGCGAGCGGGCGCTGCAGCCTCTTCGGCTGAGGGTACTTTGGGGGGTGCTGCTTTGCCAGGTGCGGCTTTGGCAGGTGCAGCTTTGTCTTCGGCAGCGGCAGCGGCAGCGGCAGGTTTGGCATCGGCCAACTCGACCGGCTCGCGCTCTGGCAGCGCTGGCACGGCCTCGATGTTGTTCTCGCGCATGTAGTCGTTCATCTCTTTCCAGCCTGCAAAGACAGCGGCCTTGTCGGCCCGCCGGTTCAGCTCGAAGCATTGCTCGACAGAGCGCGCTGCATGCCTGCAGCCGGCGCCGATGGCCTTGTTCTCGGCATCTTTGCGCTCCGCGATCAGGCTGGCTGGCTCGATGCCCAGCAAATCGCAACCCGACAACCACAGCGGGGCCAGGACCACCAGGCTCCAGAGCGGGCGGCGCAAGCGATGAAGAGGCGGGCGAGCAGGGTGGGGGGTCATGCTGGGGCTGCTGGATTCGACCCCTGTCTATCGGCCGTTGGGGCCCAGCACTTGAGCGACTGCCGCTGGCGGGATCGGTCAAACAAGGGGCCCAAATGGGGCCAAACAACGGCCAAACAAGGGCCAAACAAGGGCCAGACAAGGGCCAGACAAGGGTCAAACAAGGGCTAAGCTGGGGCTAAGCCAGGGCCAAGGCGCTGCTGATTCAGCGCTTGCCCGCTCAAACACCGCCTTGCTGGCGCAGAAACTCGCTGGCGCTGATGCGCCGCCCCCCTGGCAATTGCAATTGCTGCAGCTCCAGCGCTTGCTGCCCGCAGGCGATCACCAACTGCCCATCGGCAGATGGCAAACGCTGGCCCGGAACGATGGGGTCCTGGCTTCGTCCTGGCACCACCCGCCCGCGCCACAGCTTGACCGCCTGCCCCAGCACAGCGGCGCTGTTGCCGGGGCTGGGGTCAAAGGCCCGCAAGCGGCGCTCCAGCACGGCCGCGGGTTGTTGCCAGTCCAGCACAGTTTCGGCCTTGCTGACTTTGGCGGCGCAGCTGACGCCCTCGGCGGGTTGCGCGACACCGACAAGCGGCGACCCGGCCAAGGCTTGGACCACCAGGCGCCCACCCAGCGCGGCCAACCGGTCATGCAGGCTGCCCAGGGTGTCTTGCGCCTTGATCGCTTCTGCCTGCGACAGCAGCATCGCACCCGTATCCAGGCCCTCGTCCATCTGCATGATCGTGATGCCGGTGCTGCTGTCACCGGCTTCGATGGCGCGGTGGATGGGCGCCGCGCCGCGCCAGCGCGGCAACAACGAGGCGTGGATGTTGATGCAACCCGCGGGGGGCAGCGCCAGCACCCAGGCTGGCAGGATCAGCCCATATGCAGCGACCACCAGACAATCCGGCGCCAGCCCGGACAACCAATCGCGGGCTTGCGCTGCGTCTTCAGGGGCCTTGCCATCCAGCCGCAGGCTGCGCGCCTGCAACACCGGCACCCCCTGCGTCTGCGCCCACTGCTTGACTGCAGACGCCTGCAGCTTCAGACCACGACCGGCCGGCCTGTCAGGTTGCGTCATCACCCCCAACACAGTGTGGCCGGCTGCGTGCAATGCCCGCAAGGCCACAGCCGCAAACTCTGGCGTGCCGGCAAACACCAGCTTCATGCCGGGTGGCCGCGTTGCTCTTCACGCGTTTTCTTCAGCATCTTGGTGCGGATGCGGTCTCTTTTGAGCGAGCTCAGGTACTCGACAAAAACCTTGCCCAACAGGTGGTCCATCTCGTGCTGAACGCAAACCGAGCGCAAACCCTCGGCCTGCAACTCAATGGCCTGGCCATCGCGGTCCAGCGCCTGCACCGTGACTTCGGCATGGCGCTCGACCTTGTCGTAGACCTGCGGCACCGACAGACAGCCTTCTTCGTGCACCGCCATCGCCGCGCTGCGCTGCACGATGCGCGGATTGATCAAGACCAGCGGCTGATCACGCGACTCCGAGGTGTCGAGGACGATGATCTGCTGATGCACATCGACCTGGGTCGCGGCCAGGCCCACGCCGTCGGCCGCGTACATGGTCTCGAGCATGTCGGCCACCAGCGTGCGGATACGCTGGTCGACCGCATCCACCGGGCGCGCCACGGTGTGCAAGCGGGGGTCAGGGAAACGCAGGATGGAAAGTTGGGCCATGGTCAAAGAAAACCGGAAAGGTCAGAAGTTTGTCTGCCCCACGCCGTGACAGGTTCCACAAACTGCGTCAGCGCAGGGCAATTTGTTTGCAGCATCAAGGGTTTAGGGGCAGAATCTGCGAAAGCGTATGAACATTGTGGCGGACCAGTCGGAACGATCGCAAACCACCCTCATCGACTGTTGTCGAACGTTGTTGAGTGCTGGTGGTCCGTTCCGCCAAACCGATTACATGAAATCGCGCGTTCGCCCGCCATCCGTCGTTGCAAATCCGCGCTGTAGCTACAACTACAGCTATGGCTGTGATTTGAGCTTGGGCTGACGATCGAATGCATCAATTTCATCTGTAACCTCATTGACGGAACGGATCACCAGGCGTTGGCCGATCGGGCCCGTGATACTGGATTTGGGGTTTGAAACTGTCTTTTGCAAGACTTTGGGGCTGCTTCATCGACGATCTGGATGCCACGATTTGCTGCATGCTCAAAGCAGAGTCCTGGTCTGAGAGTGCGACCATCGCAGTTCCTCGGCTTCAAACCCCCTGATTTTGGCACCACCGCCCCACCTTTGTGCCAGCCCTTGCCCCGGAGACACCTGCGTGAGCTTATCCAGACATCTTGGCCCCCGCCGTCGACTGATGGCCTGGTTGCCCGCGCTGGCCGTCGCTTCAGTGCTGCTGCCAAGCCTGTGGCTGCCTGCCGCGGCGCAACCTTCCGCGCTGCCCATCACCCCTGAATGGCGCGAGACGGCACGACGCGTCGCCCAAGCCGGGGTGCCGCTCGAAGACCTGGCCCCCAACGCGCCCGATGCGCACACGGTGCAGCGCGGCGACACGCTGTGGGGCATTTCTTCGCTGTTCCTCAAGACCCCTTGGCGCTGGCCAGAACTGTGGGGCATGAACCTGGAGCAGATCCGCAACCCGCACCTGATCTACCCCGGGCAGGTGCTGGTGCTTGAAAAGGTCGATGGCCGCGCGCGGCTGCGCCTGGCCACCGCAGACAGCGGCATCCCGAGCAACACGGTGCGCATGTCGCCACGGGTACGCGCCGAGTTGCTGGACAACGGTGCCATCGCGGCGATTCCGCTCAACATGATCGGCCCGTTCCTCAACGAAGCGGTGGTCTTTGGCGAGAACGAGTTGGAAGCTGCGCCCCGCATCGTCGCCACCCAGGAGGGCCGGGTGATGGTGTCGCGCGGCGAAACCGCCTATGTGCGTGGCGACCTGGCGGGTGCGCGCGACTTCAGGCTGTTCCGCCAACTCAGACCGCTGCTGGACCCGCTGACGCGCGAAGTTCTGGGCTATGAAGGCCGCTACGTGGGCACGGCCGAATTTGTGCGCAGCGGCGGTGTACCACCGCAGGCCCTGAGCACAGCGCTGGTGGTGCCCAGCACCTTCCAGATCACCAGCACGCGCTTGGAGGCATTGGTGGGTGACCGCTTGTCACCTGTGCCGCAGCAAGAATTGGTGGCCTACGTGCCGCGTGCGCCCGCTGCGCCCGTTGATGGCCGCATCATCGACCTGTACGGCGACGGGCTGCGCGGCGGTCAGAACCAGGTGGTGTCGCTCAACCGCGGCAGCCAGGACGGCATGGAGCGCGGCCACGTGTTGGCGCTGTGGCGCAGCGGCAAGCTGGTGGTGGACAGTACCTCTGCAGACAAGGCGGCCATGCGCTTGCCCGATGAACGTCACGGCCTGCTGTTTGTGTTCCGCGTCTTCGACCGCGTCTCTTACGCCTTGATTCTGAATGTGCGTGACCCGGTGCGCAGTGGTGACCGCTTTACTCAGCCCTGACTCGGCACGGACGGATGCAGCGCTGATTCACCCAGCCCGGGCCCATCGAGTGTGGGTAGACGCGGGCCCTGAAGCACTGTTTGCCGAGCGTGCCCGATGAAGCTGGATGAAGCAGAGTTCTCGGCCTGGTTCAGACTGATCGAAACGCCAGGGCTGGGCCGCGCCGGCGTACGCCGCCTGCTGAGCCACTGTGGCTCGCCTGAAGCCGTGTTGCGCGCCAGCCCGACGCTGTTGCGCTCAATGCTGGGTTCACTGCAGGCTGAAGCGCTGATCGGCAGCGCGCTGCAGCGCCACCCAGCGGTGGAAGAACGCTTGCAGCAGGCGCTGCAATGGCTGCGCGCGGGCGAAGACCGCCACATCATCCCTTTGGGCAGCCCGTGGTATCCGCCATTGCTGCTGCACGCACCCGATCCGCCGTTGCTGATGTATCTGCAAGGCCAGCCTGCGGCGCTGGGCGGCCGCGGTGTGGCGGTCGTCGGCAGCCGCAATGCCACCGCGCAAGGGTTGGACAACGCCAGGGCCTTCGGCAGGGAGTTGAGCCGGCGTGGCCTGGTCGTGTTTTCGGGCCTGGCTGCGGGCATCGACGCAGCAGCGCATGAGGGTGCGTTGGCCGCCGCAGAATCAGGGGCAGGCACAGGGACAAGCACACGCACAAGCACCGGCACAAGCACCGGCACAGGCGCAGGTGCCGCGCCGACAGTGGCGGTGGTGGGCACCGGGCTCGACCGCGTCTATCCCAGCGCCAACGCCCCACTGGCCCGCCGCATTGCGCAACGGGGTGCCCTGGTCAGCGAGTTCTCGCCCGGCACACCGCCGCTGGCGCAAAACTTCCCACAGCGCAATCGCATCCTGGCAGGGCTCTCGCTGGGCACGCTGGTGGTGGAGGCGGCCTTGCAGTCAGGCTCGCTGATCACCGCCAGGCTGGCTGCAGAGGCTGGCCGCGAAGTCTTTGCCGTGCCGGGCTCGATCCATGCTGCGCAGTCCAAGGGCAGCCACGCTTTGCTCAAGCAAGGCGCCAAGCTGGTCGAAACTGCCCAAGACATCTTCGAAGAACTGGAAGGCGCGTTGCAGGTTGCGGCGCCGAAGAGTGGTGGGCGGGGTGGCGGACAGGGTGGCAGGCAGGAGGGCGCGAAGGAGGACGGACAGGGCGGCACTGCAGCGCCCGACGAGAATGTCTTCGACGCCGACAGCCAGGCCCTGCTTGATGCGCTGGGCAACGACCCTGTCAGCGTGGAGTCGCTGGTTGCACGCACCGGTTGGCCCGCTGCGCTGCTGTTTGCCAGGTTGATGCAACTCGAACTGGGGGGCCATGTGGCACGATTGCCGGGTTCGCTCTATCAGCGCCGCTATCTGGGTTGAGCCTCGGGTATAGTGAGCTGATGTTCGACGTACTGGTCTATCTCTACGAGAACTACTGGCGCCCGGATGCTTGCCCGGAACCGCAACAGTTGTCTCGCAAGCTGTCTGCCGTCGGCTTTGAGCCCGACGAGATCGAGGACGCCTTGTTGTGGCTGGACGGCCTGTCCGCCACCGCGCAATCGTGCAGCGGCAGCCCCGTGCCTGGCAGCATGCGCATCTACACCGACATGGAGCAAGCGGTGCTGGGCGAGCAATGCATCGGCTTCTTGATCTTCATCGACTCAGCAGGCGCCCTGCCGACACGGGTGCGCGAAATGGCGGTGGACCGCGCGATGGCCGTCGGCGGCGGCCCGCTGGATCTGGACGACCTGAAGATCATCGTGCTGATGGTGTTCTGGAGTCTGGGCGAAGAGCCCGACGCATTGCTGCTCGACGAACTGGGTTTCGACGACGGCACCCGCTCGGTGCACTGAAGCCGCAGTCTGCTGCAGCGCCCTGCTGCGCCTCAATTCAGCAAACGCGACCCGTCCACATCCAGCTTGGCCAAGGCACTGCGCGTGGCGCGCACGGTCAGGGCTTCATCTTGCGCCGGCAACAACAACCCGGCTTGCAAGAAAGAAGCCAGGCGCTGCTGCTGAAACAGCACACAGCGCCCTTGCGGCGTGACGAACAGCGCCAGCTGGTTGCGCATGCCGCGCCACGCCAATTGCACTGTTTCAGTCCTGCCCGTACGCTCCAGCATGTACCAGCTGCCGACCTGCAGCTCTCTGGCCCAGGCGATCATCGGCGCGGTCGGCAACGATCCGCCTTCCAGCACCACTTCGAGCTCGGAGCTCTGGTGCCCTGACAGATCGAGCACCATCGATTCGTCGATCTCTACGTCCTTGGCGTCGGGCAACAGTTCTTCCAGCGTCTCCAACTGTTCCATCAACTCACGCAAGCGATCGTCAGGGATCACTGCAGCCTTGGCCGTAAAGGCAGCCGCCAGCGAGTTGTTGAGCTGCTGGATGTGCTCGTCCTGCTTGCCGCTGACCATGCCCGCAGCATCCATGCCTTCGCGCAGCGCTTTGAGCAGCTGCGGCAAGCGGCGGATGACTTCGGCCCGTTCTTCGCGGCTCACCTTGGCACTGGCCGACCAGATCAGGTCTGCTGCAGCGCGCTTCATGGATCGCGTCTGCTCGCTCTGGGCGCCGAATCGGACAGCGGTGGTGGCCAGCACATCGGCCCAGACGTGGAACAGAAACTGGCGCACACCTTCTTGTACCGGCACTTCATTGAGCATGCGGCGCAGCTCGATGGTGTACTGGATGGCCATCGTCTCGCGCTGCTCGACCTGCTGCGCCAGCGACACACCGCGCATGCTGGCGGCGTTTTCGTTCTTGAAGTAGTGCTCCAGGAAGCGCTCGAACTCCACCAGAACGGTCTGGAAGACGCGGCGGCCCGTGTCAGGATAAGCCTCGACCACCTGCACCACGCGTTTGACCTCTTTCTCGAGCACCTGGTCGGTGGCTGCACTGCCGCCAGCCGCACCAAAACCCATCACGCAAGCCCCCATGCGGTCGATCAGGCGGCGCGCCGGATGGTCGATGGTGGCAAAAAAGTCCGGCTCCGTCACCGCCACCCGCAGTACCGGCATCTGCAGCCGCGCAAACCACACCCTGACTGAGGCAGGAATGCGGTCTTCGGTCAGGATGCTCTGAAACAACAAGGCCACGATCTCGATCGTGGCCCGCTCTTCCGGCGAGGCAGCAGCTTGTTTGAGCAACTGCTTGCGCTGGTGCAACTCCTCCAGCATCACCGGCGTGGTGACCACCACCCCGGCTGAAAACTGGCCCGGCGACAAGCGCTGGCGGATGCCCTGCTCGGCATGATCAATGGCCCGCGACAGCCCCGCCGACAGCACCTGCATCGGCCTGGACAAGGGTTGTCCCCCTGTCGGTGGGCTGAAGCTGGGCACATGGCGGCCGATCAGGCGGTTGAGCCGGCCCAGTACCGCCTCGGCATGCTCACGTCCGCGCGCCAGCGGGGCCGCCCGCGTCATCAGCCGCGTTTCTTCATTGACGTCGCCGCGCCCGGCCTGGCTGTGCGCCTGGTCAGAGTTTGACCAGATGTTCATGCGCTTGCTGTTGGATGGCCCAAAGCCTGAATGCTGGCCAAAGCCGGAGGAATCCGGCAAGCCCAGCGAAGACCCGCCGTCCGTGCGGCCGCTGCCGGCAAAGCTGCTTTGCGGATGCCAAGCGGCTTGGCCGCCCAACACAGCGCCGGGGTGGGTGCGCGAGCGGCGGATGAAGGGCCGCAAGTCAACCTCAGGCATGACTCCCTGCTCGGCCAACCAGCGGTTGGCCCCGTGGTACGACTCCTCGACCAGCAAAGCAAACTCTTCATGCAGGGTGGTCTGGATCTCACGCCAGCCTTCCAGCGTGAAACCGGCATTGCGCCAGGCATCGAAGACGATGCGCGCCAGCACGTGGGCGCGCAACATGTCGTGCGGCTCGAGCTCATTGCGCGCTTCCAGGTGCGCCAGGCGCGAGCGCAAATCGGCAAACTCCCAGGACGCGCGGTCCATGATGGCCAGCGCCAGCCGCGAGGTGACGATCTCCAGTTCGTGGGTGTCGTCCGAGACCAGGCTGAGCGTATCGCGGCTGAAATCGCTGGGCTTGGCTGCTGAGCCCCCAACCAAGCCGCCGCCCATGCCCATCGCGCCCGTGACACCGCCACCCGGGCTCAAGACCTGGCGCAGACCGGCAACGATGCTGCGGTGCCAGGCTTGGGCGCTTTTCAGCAGGCCTTGCATCAGGTCGCGTCGGCGCTGAAACACGACATGCTCGGAAGGCTTGTCCAACAGCACCCGGGTGCTGTCCAGCACCACCTGAATCAGGGGGGTCAAGCCTTTGACCAGCTCTTCGGTGTACAGCCTGCGCGCCTGGCTGGCGATCGACCCGGGCGAGGCGCGCGTGGCCATGTCAGAGCTGGGAGACGTCGCAACGCATGAAAACGACTCTACACCACAGCACCTGCATTGGGGTCATTGGGATCCAGATCTTTGCCGCTACCCGGCTTGACCAGATCCTCGCGTTTGGTGCCCAGCCACATCGTGATGCCGGCGGCCACGAAAATCGACGAGTAGATGCCGAACAGGATGCCGATGGTCAGTGCCACTGCAAAGTAATGCAGCGTGGGCCCGCCAAAGATCAGCATGCTGAGCACCATCATCTGCGTGCTGCCGTGGGTGATGACGGTGCGGCTGATGGTGCTGGTGATGGCGTGGTCGATGACTTCCATCGTGCTGAGCTTGCGAAATCTTCTGAAGGTCTCGCGGATGCGGTCGAAGATGACCACCGATTCGTTGACCGAATACCCCAGCACCGCCAGGATCGCCGCCAGCACCGCCAGCGAAAACTCCCACTGGAAGAAGGCAAAGAAGCCCAGGATGATGATCACGTCGTGCAGGTTGGCAACGATGCCGGCGACTGCAAATTTCCACTCGAAGCGGATGGCCAGATAAGCCATGATGCCCAGGATGGTGACCAACAGGGCCCAGGCGCCGTTTTCGTAAAGCTCAGCACCGACCGAAGGCCCCACGAACTCAGTCCGCGCCAGCCGCATTGGTTCGGTGCCATCACCAGCGGTGCAAGAGGGCCGGCTGACCTGCTCACCTTGAGGTGTGGTGTACTGCTTGGTGCCAGTGGTGCTTTGCTCAAGTTTGCACAGGGCTTCAAAGACTCGCCCTGAGACCTCGACTTGCGGGATCTCGCCACGGATCGGCAATCGGATCAGCACATCGCGCGAAGTGCCGAATTTCTGCACCTGCACTTCGCCAAAGCCCATGCCCTCGACCGTGGTGCGCACACGGTTGACGTCAGCCGCCTGGGTGTACTCGACCTCTACCAACGTGCCACCGGTAAATTCGATGGAAGGGTTCAGGCCCCTTGTGGCGAGAAAAAACACCGCCAGGGCAAAACTCAGAAACGACACCGCATTGAGCGCCAGCACGTGGCGCATGAACGGGATGTCCTTGTCTTTCTTGAAGTGGAAAAATTCCATATCGGCCCCTCAGACTTCCAGCTCGGTCGTGGTGGCACTGCCGGTACGTGCCGGAGAACCACCCCCGCCCTGCGACTTGGGCATGCCGATCGACATGGTCTTCAAGCGCTTCTGGCGGCCGTACCACAGGTTGACCAGCCCGCGGGAAAACATCACCGCAGAAAACATCGAGGTCAGAATACCGATGCAATGCACCACCGCAAAACCGCGCACTGGACCTGAGCCAAAGGCCAACAACGCCAGCCCGGCAATCAAGGTCGTCACGTTGGCGTCCAGAATCGTGCCCCAGGCCTTTTCATACCCGGTATTGATCGCCAACTGAGGTGCGGCGCCACCCCGCAACTCTTCCCGTATTCGCTCGTTGATCAGCACGTTGGCGTCGATCGCCATGCCCAGTGTCAGCGCAATGGCCGCCATACCGGGCAGCGTCAAGGTGGCTTGCAAAAGCGACAGCACCGCCACCAGGCACAAGAGATTGAAGGCCAGTGCCACGGTCGAGAAGACGCCAAAGAGCGCGTAATAGGCGCACATGAAAACGGCGATGGCGACAAAGCCGTACAGCACACTGTCAAAGCCCTGGGCGATGTTCTCTGCACCCAGGCTGGGGCCGATGGTGCGCTCTTCGATGATCTCCATCGGCGCAGCCAGCGCGCCGGCCCGCGTCAGCAGCGCGATGTCTGCCGTTTCTTGCGGCGTGAAGTTGCCGGTGATCTGGAAATCGGTGCCGAACTCACCCTGGATCGTGGCCACCGAAATGGCCTCGCCCCGGCCTTTTTCGTAGAGCACGATGGCCATCGGGCGGCCCAGGTTTTCGCGCGTCACGGTGCGCATCGCACGGCCAGCCACATCGTCCAAGCGCACAGAAACCGCTGGGCGCTGGTTCTGGTCGATGGTCGCAGAAGCCTGCTTGAGTTGCTCCCCGGTGGC
>JBBQIB010000128.1:0-11885 GCA_038324515.1 Burkholderiales bacterium | reverse complement strand
ACCGCCGCGCTGAGGCTGGACTTGCTGCGTGGCGTGGCGCCGGTGGAGGTGCAGCGCATCACGCATGCGCAGATCAGAGCGATGCAGCAGTCGCCTCCCATGCCGCGGGCCCCCCGAGTGCCACTGCTTGCGCCACTGATTACGCCACTGATTGCGCCACTGATTGCGCCACAAACCGCGCCACAAGTTGCGCCACAGAAAGACCCCGAAGCACTCGACCGCTTGATCGACTCGCTGGCTGCCGCCGCGCCTGCCGCCGCCCAGCCCTGAGCTCGCGCGGACGACTCGCAAGCACACCTCCCAAGCACACCTCGCAAGCAGATCTCGCAAGCACACCTCGCAATTTCAGCGCCCGGAGACATCAGCCATGGCCAGCAAGAAGACACCACGCGCCCAGCCCAGCGGCGCCATCACTTTTCTGGTGCCCGGCCAACGCAGCACCGAGCGCAGCGCAGCGCGAGCCCGGACGCCACTGCCGATGGCCGGTGATCTACCCGGTCAGTTGAAGGATTCGGTGCGCCTGTCCACCACCCGCACTGCAGGCGCCGAGCCGGTGCGCGTGGTGGCCGTGCCGGGCCGGGACGTCGTGGTGCTGCGTCTGGCAAACGGCCCGACTCTGTTGCTGCACCCGGAAAACGCGCGTGACCTGATGTTGGCCCAAGGCACCGTCACGCGCACTGCCAGGTCGGGCACCAGCGCTGCAGCAGATGACGCCATCACCGTGCCGATGCAATTGCGCTGGCGCGGCTTGGAGCAAGCCGCGCCCACCCGCAGCGGTGGCTTTCTGGGTCAGGTGCTGCTGAGCGCTTTCGAGCTGATCACGGGCCTGGCCAAAGAGCCGGCAGCGCGCCTGCTCGCCACCCAGGTGGTGAAGAAACTGGACAGCCAGGTTGAAGCCGGCGTCTACGCGCTGAACCCCGCTGCCCTGCCAGCGCTCAAAGGCAGCGGCAAGCGGCTGCCCCTGGTGCCCAGCGCAGCCAACCCGGCCAGCGAGCCGCTGCTGGTGCTGATCCACGGCACCTTTGTCGACACCCACAGCACTTTCGGCAAGCTGTGGGCACTGCACCCGCAACAAGTGCAGGCGCTGTTCAATGCCTACGCCGGGCGCGTCTATGCACTGGATCATCCCACGCTGGGCGTGAGCCCGATCGCCAACGCGCTGACGCTGGTGCAAGCGCTGCCTGCCGGCGCTCGGCTGCACCTCGTCACCCACTCACGCGGCGGCCTGGTGGCCGAAGTGCTGTGCCGGCTGGCCAGCCAGCCCACGCTGGGGCCGGATGACCTGGCCTTTTTTGAAGGCCGTGCATTTGCCGCCCAACGCGCGGAGCTGCAAGCGCTGGCCCAGACGATGCGCGACAAAGGCATCCAGGTGCAGCGGGTGTTGCGCGTCGCCTGCCCGGCGCGTGGCACGCTGCTGGCCAGCAAGCGGCTGGACGCTTATCTGTCGGTGCTGCAATGGTCGATCCAGCTGGCTGGCGTGCCGGTGCTGCCGCAGTTGCTGGATTTTCTGGCCGAGGTGGCACGCCGCCGCGCCGACCCCGAAGAACTGCCCGGGCTGGCCGCGATGATCCCCGACACGCCACTGCTGAACTGGCTCAACGGCAGCACCGAGCCGGTGGCCGGTGAGCTGCGGGTGCTGGCCGGCGACCTGGAAGGCGACAGTTTGGGCAGTTGGCTGAAGACCTTGCTGGCTGACGCCTACTATTGGACCGACAACGACATCGTCGTGCAGACACGCAGCATGTACGGCGGCAGCCCGCGTCTGGGCGGCGCGCAGTTCTTGCTGGACCAGGGCGCCCAGGTCACGCACTTCAACTACTTCGTCAACGAGCGCAGCGTGGCTGCGCTGGTGCAAGGCCTGACACAAGACGCACCGGCAGGATTCAGGCCGATCGGTCCGCTTTCCTGGGCGGGACAGGACGCCGGGGGTCTGCGCGCCAACCTGCGCGCGCGCCAGGACGGTCGCACCGCCAGCGAGCTGCCGGCGGTGTTTGTGTTGCCGGGCATCCTGGGCAGCCACCTGAAGGCCGACGGCCATCGCATCTGGCTCAGTCTGCGCTTGGTGGGCGGCCTGTCCAAGTTGCAATACACGGGCCGGGCCGATGCCGTCGAGCCTGACGGGCCGGTGGGCCTGGTTTACGACAGCTTGTGCGAATACCTCTCGGACAGCCACGAAGTGATCGCCTTCGGCTTTGACTGGCGCCGCCCGATCGAAGAAGAAGCGCAACGCCTGGCCGACGCGGTCGAGCAAGCGCTGGACGCCCGCGCCGCCAGCCAGCAGCCGGTGCGTCTGCTGGCGCACAGCATGGGTGGCGTGCTGGCCCGCACCCTGCAGTTGGAGCGGCCGCAGACCTTTGCACGCCTGATGCAGCATGCCGACGCGCGGCTGCTGATGCTCGGCACACCCAACGGCGGCTCTTGGGCACCGATGCAGGTGCTGTCGGGTGACGACACCTTCGGCAACGCGCTGGCGGCCTTTGGCTCACCGCTGCGCGACCACCAAGCGCGCCAGATGATGGCCGAGATGCCCGGCTTCATCCAGTTGCAGGCTGCGCTGGACGACCCCCGGCTGCAGCTGCACCAGGCCAGCACCTGGGCCAAGCTGGCGGCTGATGATCTGAAGCAGGTGCAAGACAACAACTGGTGGCACCGCCACGCCGGTGAGCAGCAGGACGCTGCCTACGCCTGGGGCTTGCCACCCCAGCAGGTGCTGCAGCAGGCGCGCCGCTTGCGCCAGCGGCTGGACCAGCAACTGGCGCAGGATCTGGCCGGCATGACAGCGCGCATGCTGCTGGTGGTGGGGCGGGCCCACTTCACGCCGGCAGGCTTCGAGGTAGGCGAGCAAGGCTTTGTCTACCTCAACGCCAGCCATGCGCCCGCGACAGGCAACGGCGCCGGCGGGGCGGCCGGCACAGGCGCCGACAGCGCGGACAGCACCGGCGCCAGTGGCGACGGCCGCGTGACCCTCGAATCTGCCCGCCTGGCCGGCGTGCGCACCTGGCAGATGGACGCCGATCACGGCAGCCTGCCGCAGCAACGGCAGCACTTCAAGGCCCTGTTGGAGCTGCTGCAAAGCGGCGACACCGACAAGCTGCAACGGCTGGCCGACTGGGCACCGGCCAGACGCGGCGCGGGTGTGGGTGTGGGTGTGGGTGAGGGTGTGGGTGCGGGTGTGGGGCCAGCCGCCAGAGTCCCCGCAGCGGCCACCGCCCGAGGCCTGGTGCCCAGCCGGCCATCCCGTGCGCGCGCCAGCGCCAGGCCAGCAGAGCAAACCGATCAAGTGCTGCGCAGCCTGCCCTGGGCTGCAGAATCAGCAGCGCGCCCGCAAGACGCCGACGCGGTCCGGCCGCTGCGCGTGCGGCTGCTCAACGGCAACCTCAGTTTTGCGCGCCTGCCGCTGCTGGTGGGCCACACACGGTCACTGTTGCTCACCGGCACCGAGAGTGCAGTCAACGCGCTGCTGGGCGGCGCGATGCAGGAAGCACTCAACGCCGGTCTGTACCCCGACGCCCCGGGCTCGCACCAGGTCTTCGTCAACACCCGCCCGCAACCCGACAACCCCTGGCAGGCACCCCAACCGCCGGGCGTGGTGGTGGTGGGCCTGGGCGAAGAAGGCAAGCTCAGCGAGCAGGACCTGCGCACAACCGTTCGACAAGGCGTGCTGGCCTGGGCGCAACGCGTGGCAGAGCAACAAAAAAGTGCTGCCGGCCCGACGCCCGATCGCATCGACCTGGCCGCCACCTTGATGGGCAGCGGCGGCATGGGCATGAATGCGGGCACCGCCGCGCGCGCCATCGCCCAGGGCGTGCACGAGGCCAACCAGACGCTGGCCCGGCCTGGCAACGGCCCCGGTCAGCTCACCCGGCACACCCAGCACACCCGTTGGCCCGCCATCGGCACGCTGACGCTGGTCGAGCTGTATCTGGAGCGCGCCTCGGACGCCTGGAGCGGCCTGCAGGTGCTGGCCGCAGCAGCACCTGGCAGCTATGTCATCCAGCCCACCATCGACAGCGGCAGCGGCCCGCTGCGGCGCCAGATCGACAGCGGCTACCGGGGTGCGGACTACGACTTCATCGCTGCCACCGGTGCCGGCAGCCATCGCAGCACGGCGGCCGGCAGCTCCGGCGACGGGCGCGGCGGACCGCCGGACAGCGGCCAGGGTGACGCCGACACCATCCAGTTCACGCTCGACACCAAACGCGCGCGCACCGAAGTCAAGGCTCAGACGACACAGGGCCGGCTGATCAGGCAGATGGTGGCGAGCGCCTCTCAGGCGGCGCAAAACGACCCGCGCATCGGCCGCACCTTGTTCCATTTGCTGGTGCCGCAAGAGGTCGAACCCTTCTTGAGCGGCACCAGCCGCATGCTGCTGGAGCTGGACGACCAGACCGCTTCAATCCCCTGGGAGTTGCTCGACACCGGGCCAGACCCCAGCAGCCGCGAGCAGCCCCCGCCATGGGCCATCCGCACCCGCTTGCTGCGCAAGCTGCAGACGCGCGACTACCGGGCGCAGGTGCAGGACGCCAGCCGCGACGACGCCGTGCTGGTGATCGGCGAACCCGCTGCCGACCCCCGGCGCTACCCCCGGCTGCCCGGCGCTCTGCGTGAGGCTCAGGCGGTGGCGCAAGCCTTTGCGCAGCACAGCGGCGGCGATGCGCGACTGACCGCGCTGCTCAAGCACAACAGTGCGGCAGAGGTCGTCAACGCACTGTTCGAGCAGCGCTACCGCATCGTGCACATCGCCGGCCACGGTGAGCCGGTGCAGCGCGCGCCAGCACCCTCGCAGGCCTTGATCAGCAAAGGCGGCGTGGTGCTGTCGGACGGCTGTTTTCTGGGTGCCGACGAGATCCAGAACATGCGCGCCGTGCCCGAGCTGGTGTTTGTCAACTGCTGCCACCTGGGCGCGCTGGACAGCGTGCCCACGCCACCGGGTGAGCGCCAGGCCGTCAACCGCGCAGAATTCGCCTGGGGCGTGGCGCAGCAATTGATCGACATCGGCGTGCGCTGCGTGATCGCTGCGGGCTGGGCCGTCGACGACGAACCCGCTGCGCTGTTTGCGCAGACTTTCTACCGCCAGATGCTGGCCGGCCAGCCCTTCGTGGACGCCGTGGCGGTGGCCCGCGAAGCCGCCTGGCGCGCCGACCGCCAAAGCAACACCTGGGCCGCCTACCAGTGTTATGGCGACCCGCACTGGGTCTACCGCCGCAGCGACAGCGACCCCGCTGCGATGGCGCACAACGCTGAAGACGAATTCAGCGGTGTCTCCTCACCGCTGGGCGTGGCGCTGGCGCTGGAAGACGTGGCCGTGCGCATGCAATGGATGCACGCCGATGCACAGCAGCAGCGCCAGCGTGTGCGCTGGCTGGAGGGCCGCTTTGGCCAGCGCTGGGGCGACATGGGCGCGGTGGCTGAGGCTTTTGCCGTGGCCTGCGCCGCCTGCGCCGACAACGACGCGGCGATCGGCTGGTACAAGCAAGCGCTGCAAAGCAACGACGCCAGCGCCTCGATCAAAGCCCACGAACAGATCGGCAACCTGCAAGTGCGGCGCAGCTGGTCTGGCCTGCAGGCCTTGCTGCGCCAGCACCCTGCCGGCTGGCGCGCGCCCGAGGCGCGGCTGCAGCAGGCGCGCGACGAGATCCTGTCTGCGATGCGGGGCCTGCTGGCGCTGTGCGGGTTGCAACCGACGCTGGAGCGGCACAGCCTGTGCGGCTCGGGCTGGAAGCGGCTGGCGCTGGTCGAGCGCCTGGCCGGCAACGCCGCCGACGAAAGGGCCAACCTGCAGATGGCGCGCAGCGCTTACCTGCAGGCCGAGACGCTGGCGCTGCAGCAGACACAGCTGCCGCTGTTTTACCCATCGCTCAACCGCATGGCGCTGGATGTGCTGCTGCACGACGCCGCTGCGCCCTGGCCGGGCTTCGATGCGGGTGCCCAGGCCGCTCTGTGGCACAACCTGCAGCACAAGACCGAGACCGACCCCGACTTCTTCTGTTACGCATCGGCCATCGAGATCGACCAACTGCAGGCCGTGGCCAGCGGCACCCTGGCCGCACAACTGCCATCGCTGTTGGTACGTTATGCAGAATTGCACGATCGGGTCTCGTCCACCCACAAATGGGCCTCGGTGGCCGACCAGGCCGAGCTGGTGCTGGCGCCGCGAGCGGCTGGCGACAGCGCCGCGCGGCAGTTGCTGGCCGCACTGCAAGGCTACGCCACCGGCAGCGCAAGCTGAAGTCCGGCCGAGCGCGTGCTGCAAACGAGCCGCAGGATCGATTGGGGGTAAACAAGGACGCAGGAGCGGCTGCGCGCTCCCTATCATCGCGTCCAGCATTGTCCGCAAAACCCCTACAGGAGACGCTCTTGAACTCTTCCCATACAGCACCAGCCCACACCCTGCGTCATCACCGCATGCGCCCGCGCAGGCTGCTGCTGGCCTTGAGTCTCGGTATCGGGCTGGGCCTGAGCCTGGGCACAATCGGCGTGGCCAGCGCCCAGACCGTGATGAAGATCAACATCTCGGTGGGCAAAGATTCGCACCAGGGCGTGGGCATCGACACATTCGCCAAGGAGGTCGAGACCCGCACCAACGGCCGCTTCAAGATCGAGACCTTTTACGCCGGCTCGCTGGGCGGTGAGCGTGAGTCGATCGAATCGGTGCAACTGGGCACGCAAGCGCTGACCCTGAGCTCGACCGGACCCGTGCCCAACTTCGTGTCCGAGGCGCGCATCCTGGACATTCCGTTTCTGTTCCGCGACAAGGCCCATGCCCGCGCCGTGCTGGACGGCCCCATCGGCACCGACATGGCCGGCAAGTTCGAGCCCAAGGGTTTCAAGGTCTTGGCCTGGATGGACAACGGTATCCGCCACATGACCAACAGCAAGCGCGACGTCAACACGCCCGACGATCTGAAGGGCCTGAAGATGCGCACGATGGAAAACCCGGTGCACGTGGCAGCCTACAAGAGCCTGGGCATCGTGACCACGCCGATGGCCTTTCCGGAGGTCTTCACCGCGCTGCAGCAAGGCACCGTGGACGGGCAGGAGAACCCGCTGTCGGTGATCATGGCGGCCAAGTTCGACCAGGTGCAAAAGCACGTGTCGCTGACCGGGCATGTGTTTTCGCCGGCGCTGATCATGATGAACAAGGCGATGTACGACAAACTGGGTGCTGCCGACCAGAAGCACTTCATCGACGCCGCCAAGGTGGCCGCCGTGGCCAACCGGGCGCGTGTCGATGCCGACGACGCCAAAGGCGTGGAATACCTGCGCAGCCGCGGCGTGACCGTGATCGACAACATCGACAAGAGCAAGTTCGCTGCCCGCATGGCCCCGGTACTGGCCGACTTCGAAAAACAGTTTGGCAAAGACAACATCGATCGCATCCGCAACGTCAAGTGAAGCCGGGGGCGTGCAGACGTTGAAGGCCGCCTTTCTGCGTATCGAGCGCTACACCACCGCGCTGGCCATGGCGGGCGCCTGCGCCATGCTGGCGCTGGCGGCCAGCCTGGGACTGTTCCAGGTCATCATGCGCTTTGTCATCCAGGCGCCTGCAGAGTGGACCGAGGTGCTGATCCGCTTCAGCCTGATCTGGATGGTGTTTCTGGGCATCGCGCCGGCTTTTCGCCAAGGCGGGATGATCAGCGTGGACCTGCTGCACCGGCGCAGCGGCCAGGCCGGCAAGCGCTTCTTTGAAGCCGTTGCAGCGCTGGCTGCGTTGACCTTGATCGGCATCATCATCTGGTGGGGCTGGGACTACGCCAACCGCGGCAAGGTCCAAACCATCATCGGTCTGGAAGGTGTGACGATGTTCTGGGCCTATCTGGCGCTGCCGGTGGGTGGCCTGTTCAGCGTCATGGGCATCCTGGGCAACCTGCTGGAACCCCGGCGCGAAGAGCTGGAGACCGCGCTGTGAGTCTGACCATCATCGTCTCGATGGTGCTGTGCTTTGCACTCACCATCTCGGTGGCGGTGGCCATCGGGCTGTCGGCGGTGCTGGGCATCCAGATGAGCAACGCCCACATGCTGACCTCGGTCAAGGAGATGTTCAACTCCTTGAACAAGTTTCCGCTGGCCGCCATCCCCTTTTTCATTCTGGCCGGCAACATCATGGAAACCGGCGGCATCTCGCGTCGGCTGGTCGACTTTGCCAAGAGCCTGGTGGGCGGCGTGCAAGGCGGCTTGCCGATGACCTGTGTGCTGACCTGCATGATCTTCGCTTCGGTCTCGGGCTCATCGGTGGCCACCACTTTTGCTGTCGGCGCGATCCTGATCCCGGCGCTGATCAGGCACGGTTACCCGGTGCCTTATGCGGCGGCGCTGCAGGCCACCTCGGCCGAGCTGGGCGTCATCATCCCGCCGTCGATCCCGCTGATCCTGTACGGAGTCAGCGCCGAAGTCTCGATTGGTGAGCTGTTCATCGCCGGCATCGTGCCTGGCCTCTTCGTGGGCTTCAGCCTGATGCTGTTTGTCTGGATCTACTGCCGCATCAAGGGCTGGGGCAAGAACGACGGCGACGACCGGCTGGCCGTCGGCCCGGCGACGATGAAAGCCTTCTGGGCGCTGCTGATGCCGGTGATCATCCTGGGCGGCATTTACGGCGGCGTCTTCACCCCCACCGAAGCCTCGGCGGTGGCGGTGTTCTACGCGCTGCTGGTGGGCATGGTGATCTACCGCGAGATCGGGCTGCGCGACATTGGCAAGATCCTGCGCCGCTCGGTGATCTCCAGCGCCGTGGTCATGTTCATCATCGCCAATGCCGGCATGTTTGCCTACCTGATCACGCGCGCCGGCGCACCCGATCTGATCGGCCGCTGGCTGGTCGAGGTGCTGCAGTCGCCGGCCATCTTCCTGATCGGCATCAACCTGACGCTGTTTGCCATCGGCATGTTCATCGAGACCAGCGCTGCGATCATCGTGCTGGCGCCGATCCTGGTGCCGGTGGCGATACATTTCGGTATCGACCCGATCCACTTCGGGCTGATCATGGTCGTCAACCTGGCCCTGGGCATGATCACGCCACCCTTTGGTGTCAACCTCTTTGCCGCCGCCACTGTGGCACGAATATCGGTGGACCGCATCGTGCGTGATCTGTTGCCATTCGTGGGGGTGGTGTTCGCCTGCCTGATGGTGATCAGCTATGTGCCAGCCTTGTCGCTGGGCTTGAGGGATCTGGTCTACAGGAACTGAACGGCACTCTCATCAAGTGTCAAGCCCGAGTGCCCGGAGGCCCGGCGACCCGCATGAAGGGGTCGTGTGCGCTCAGGCGACGCTGAACAAGTCACCGCGAGTGTCCGCGCCCTGGTTTGGGATGGGATGCAAGGCGCAAACCGCAGACATAGCCTGGGCTATGACGAGGATTTGCAACGCCGCAGACCGCCCAAAGCAGGGATGCGGGCGCCGCGAGGGACTTGTTCAGCGTTGCCCTCAGCGCCCACCCGCCACATCCAGCACCCCCCCGGTGGTGTAGCTGGCCTGCGGCGACAACAGCCAGACGATGGCGTGCCCCACTTCTTCAGACGACCCCGCACGCTGCATCGGCACCTGTGGCGCGAGTTGATGGACCCGCTCGGGCTGGCCACCGCTGGCGTGGATCTCGGTGTCGATGAGGCCCGGGCGTACGGCGTTGACACGCACACCTTCGGCGGCGACTTCCCTGGCCAGCCCGAGGGTGAAGACGTCGACTGCACCTTTGGCTGCCGCGTAATCCACGTACTGGGCCGGCGCGCCCAGGCGCGCAGCGGCGGATGAGAGATTGACGATGGCGCCACCCTTGCCGCCATAGCGGGTGCTCATGCGTTTGACCGCTTCGCGCGCGCAGACCATCGTGCCCAACACGTTGATCGCCAGCATGCGCTGCAAACGTGCCAAGTCCATCTGGTCCACCCGGGCCGCCACATCCACCACGCCGGCGTTGTTGACCAGGCCCTGCAGCGGACCCCATTCGCGGTCCAGCGTCGCAAACATCGCCAGCACCTGGGCCTCGTCGGCCACATCGGCCTGCAGTACCAGCGCGCGGCGGCCAGCGGCCTTGACCGCTTCAGCCACGGCCTGTGCTGCCGCGGCGTCGCGGCTGTAGTTGACGGCGACGTCCCAGCCGGCGAGCGCAGCCAGCTTGGCGGTGGCAGCACCGATGCCGCGGCTGGCGCCAGTGATGAGCAGGGTACGGGTCATTTCAGGTCTCCGGTTGTCTTGGGTATGGAGCGGTCAAGAGCAGCTGGGCAGCACGACAGCAGGGCAGGAAAATGGGCAGATGCGGCAGCAGAATCAAGGCTCTTCGGCGCCGCCGCGTCTCAGCAACCCGGTGACCTGCCGGATCGCCAAACACATCCACGCAAGGACTTCCGATGCCCCACCCTGACATTGTCGTACGCCCCGCCACCGACTCCGACCATGCGGCCTGGCTGCCGCTGTGGCGCGGCTACCAGGCCTTCTACAAGGTCGATCTGCCGAGACAGACCACCGAGACCACCTGGGCGCGGCTGATGAACCCGCAAGAACCGATGCACCTGGCGCTGGCCGAGTTGCACGGCCAGGTGGCCGGCATCGTGCACTTCATCGAACACCGCAGTTGCTGGAGCCCGCTCAATTCGCTGTACTTGCAGGACCTGTTCACCGCAGCCGAGTTGCGTGGCCAGGGCGTGGGCCGCGCGCTGATCGAGTTTGTCTATGCACAGGCGCCCCGACTGGGGGCCGGCAAGGTGCACTGGTTGACCCACGAGAGCAACACCGAAGCGATGCTGCTGTATGACCGCATTGCCGACAAGCCGGGGTTCTTGCAGTACCGCAAGAATTTATGAGCGCTTGTGCCGTCGAGCGCTTGTGCCGTTGAGCGCTTGTGCCGTCGAGTGCTGGAAGCCGTCGAGCGCGCAATCCGTCGAGCGCGATGCGCGGCATCAGAGGCTGAGAGTTTTTCGAGCGTGTCCGAGCGGTGCGCTGAAACGTGCCTGATCAAGGCGCAAAGCACAGTCATAGCCCGGGCTATGACGAGCATTTGCAACGCCGAGCAGGTGCGTTTTGGCGTGACGAGCGGGCATCATCGAAAGACTCTCAGCCTCTCAGTCCAGCTTGGCCCCCGAGGCCTTGACCACCTCGGCCCAGCGTTTGACCTCAGAGCCCACGAAACTGCCAAAAACATCGCCATACAGGTTGGGGCTGTCAGCCCCCAGGTTGGCCCAGACGGTGCGCAACTCGTCGGTGGCAAAGGCGGCGCGCATGCCGGCCTGCATCGCCGCCACCGCGTCGCGCGGCGTGCCTTTGGGTGCCCACAGGCCATACCAGGTGGCGACCTTGTAGTCGGGCGCACCGGCTTCTGCTGCCGTGGGCACGTCGGGAAAGCTGGGCACGCGCTTGTCGGCTGCCACCGCAATGGCGCGGATGCGGCCGCCTTTGATGTGGCCGGCCGATGAGCCCAGACCGTCGAACATCATCTCGACCTGGCCGGCGATCAGATCCTGCAACGCAGGGCCCGCACCCCGGTAAGGGATGTGGGTGATGAAGGTCTTGGTCTGCAGCTTGAACAACTCACCCGCCAGGTGGTGCGAGGTGCCGTTGCCTGCAGAGCCGTAGTTCAAGCGCCCCGGGTTGGCACGCAAGGTGGCCAGCAATCCCTTGAGGTCGGTGGCCGCCACTTTTTGCGGGTTGACAACGATCACCTGCGGCACGCTGGCGATCAGGCCCACGGGCACGAAGTCGCCGCCGATGTCGTAGTCCAGCTTGGGGTACATGCTGGGGGCGATGGCGTGGTGCACCGCGCCCATGAAGAAGTTGTAGCCATCGGGATTGGCCTTGGCCGCCAGGTTGGCGCCCAGCGTGCCGCCGGCGCCACCTTTGTTGTCGATGACGAACTGTCTGTTCAAGGCTTTGCCCATGGCTGCAAAAAGCGGCCGACC